>NZ_JAGXTP010000002.1:0-300000 GCF_018334155.1 Devosia litorisediminis
AGTGGGCTTCATTCTCATTGACCTTGAGCACGGTTGCGCTCGAGGCTTCCTGGATGGCGCTCAGCGAGCTGATGCCGCTCATCACGTCATAGGGGTTCGAAGCCAAAGCGGCGGTCGAAGCGCCGGCAAGCAGTGTTGCGGTCAGGGCGGCGATCTTGATCATGTTCATAGTAATTTCCTTCGCTTGAGGGGGCATGACGCGTTCACGCGGGCCACAAAGGGCCTTCTGTCGACCCGGGAGGGGAGGTCGGTACGCTAGGCGTCATGCTGAGGTTGAAGTGGGCGACGACGCGGGGTCGTCGGGCAGTGTGGTCAGCCCATTGCGCTGACCGATTTGGCCCGGGCTCTTAGAGTGCGTAGAGGGTCAGGCTGTTCTCTTCGCCGCTGACGCCGACGATCTGCTCGAGGGTATAGCCCTGACGCTCAATGGTCTCCATCAGCCACTTGTTGTTCTGCACGCGTGCCTTTACGGCGGCTGGGTCATTGTTGAAGGCCAGCGAGTGGGCTTCATTCTCATTGACCTTGAGCACGGTTGCGCTCGAGGCTTCCTGGATGGCGCTCAGCGAGCTGATGCCGCTCATCACGTCATAGGGGTTCGAAGCCAAAGCGGCGGTCGAAGCGCCGGCGAGCAGTGTTGCGGTCAGGGCGGCGATCTTGATCATGTTCATAGCAAAATTCCTTTGTAACGCTTGGTGGAGGTCAGTTGCGATCTCGGGAGGAATTACGCACAGCACCCCCTGAAAGTTTCAGCCATGTTCAAAAAAACTGAACACTCCCGCGTGATAATGTCGATAAAGTTCCCGCTGGCCGGGGCTCTGCAGGAATGTTCGGGGGAGGAGAAAAATGTGCGGCGGCGGATTTGCTTGATTGGCTCCGGCAGCTGCACAAGTGGATAACGCAGACCAAACGTGATTGGATTACTCTTCAATGTCGTCAGGAGAAGACAATGACCGTTCTTGGACTGCGCTTCTGTCATGTCGCCGCGCCCGAACACGCATCAGCCATGGCCGCAATATTCGGCAATGGTCTGGCCATGCCGCAGTTGGATCTGACCAAGTTCGGCCTGCCGGGCAACCAGGACGGCTTTACCGGCGCCATCTTTCCTGCCGCTGATAATAGCTGGGTTGAAGTCTGGCCCGAGGGCGAGGGCATGCCATCCGGCACCATGCTGCAGGTGGTTGTCGATGATGCCGACGCCTATGCCGCCACAGCCCGCGCCAATGGCCTTGAGCCTTCTGGTCCGGTTGATGCGCATGGCGAGCGCATCTATTATCTCAGCCTGCCTGGCGGCCTGCCGATGTCGTTTCAGTCCAGGCGCGCAGATTAGCTTGCATATCGCCGCCCAGAGTCCACTCCAGGCTCTTGCCAGCCCTGCGCTTTCCGCCTATAGAGCCAACTTCTCCGGATCGCCCGGCCAAAAGGCATGCCGTGGCGATCTCTGAATGCGATGGGCCCAAATCCATCCGATCTCTTATAAGGACCCGCAAAATGCCCAAGATGAAGACGAAATCTGGCGCCAAAAAGCGTTTCAGTTTCACAGCGACCGGTCGTGTAAAGGCAGGCGTCGCCGGCAAGCGCCACCGCCTGATCAACCACAACGCAAAGTACATCCGCACGAACCGCGGCACCAAGATCCTGTCCAAGGGCGACGAGGGTCTGGTCAAGTGGTACATGCCGTACAACCGCTAACGCTGAAAGGAAGCTGACACATGTCACGCGTTAAAAGAGGCGTTACCAATCACGCCCGTCACAAAAAAGTTCTCAAGGCTGCGGAAGGCTATTATGGCCGTCGCAAGTCTACGATCCGTATCGCCAAGCAGGCCGTCGAAAAGGCCGGCCAGTATGCGTATCGCGATCGTCGCATCAAGAAGCGCAACTTCCGCGCTCTGTGGATCCAGCGTATCAACGCTGCCGTCCGTGATCACGGCCTGACCTATGGTCGATTTATCGACGGCCTCAGCAAGGCTGAGATTGCTGTCGATCGTAAGGTGCTGAGCGATCTCGCGATCACCCAGCCTGAAGCGTTCGCCGTGCTGGTCACCAAGGCCAAGGCTGCTCTTGCGTATCTCGAAAGCGTGGACACTGTTACCCACGCTCGCGTCACAGCCTAACTCTCCCCAGCTCTGCTGAGGTCGATTTTGACGCCTTGCGCCGCCCTTTGGGCTGGCGCGGGGCGTTTTGTTTTGGTCTAACGCACCCAGCAAATTTGGAAGTTCAGTAATGTCCCTCGATACCCAGATCGACACCCTGCGCACCGAACTCAGCGCTGCCATCGCCGCAGCTGCCGATGAGGCCGCGCTCGATACCGTCCGCGTCAGTGCGCTGGGCAAGAAGGGCAGCGTCTCGGCGCTGCTTGCCTCGCTCGGCTCCATGGCTCCCGAAGAGCGCAAAAGCGCCGGTCCGGCCATCAATGGCCTCAAACTCGAAATTGCCGGGCTCGTCGAGGCCAAGAGCTCAGAACTCAAATCCGCAGCGCTCGATGCCCGGCTCAAGGCCGAGACCGTCGATATCACCCTGCCGCTGCAGCCTGCGCCCACAGCGCGCGGCCGCATTCACCCGATCAGCCAGACCATTGACGAGATCACCGCGATCTTTTCGGACATGGGTTTTTCGATCGCCGAAGGCCCCGATATCGAGACCGACTATCTCAACTTCACCGCATTGAACTTCCCCGAAGGCCATCCGGCGCGCGAAATGCACGATACCTTCTTCATGAAGCCCGGTGCGGATGGCACCAGGAAGGTGCTGCGCACCCACACCTCCCCGGTGCAGATGCGCGTCATGCAAAAGACCAATGAGAAGCCCGCCGCGGCCTATCTGACCCCCCATATCGATCCGCCGATCCGCGTGGTGATGCCCGGCCGCACCTATCGCAATGACAGCGATCAGACCCACACCCCCATGTTCCATCAGGTCGAAGGTCTGGTGATCGACAAATCCAGCCATATCGGCCAGCTGCGCTGGGTGCTTGAGGAATTCCTCAAGGCCTATTTCGAGGTGCCCAACGTCACCCTGCGCTTCCGCCCCAGCTTCTTCCCCTTCACCGAGCCCTCCATGGAAGTGGACGTGCAATGCGATCGCTCCGGCGCCGAGGTCAAGATCGGCGAGGGCAATGACTGGCTCGAAATCCTCGGCTGCGGCATGGTCCACCCCAATGTGATCGCCAATGCCGGGCTCGACCCCGACGTTTATCAGGGCTTCGCCTGGGGCATCGGTATCGACCGCATCGCCATGCTCAAATACGGCATGCCCGATCTGCGCGCCTTCTTTGACGCCGATCAACGCTGGATCGACCACTACGGCTTCCGCCCGCTCGATCTGCCCACCCTGTTCGGCGGGCTGAGCAGCTGATCATGACCGACGCGCTGCCCAATCCGGTTTTTGTCGTCACCGACATCGAAAGCGATGGCCCCACACCCTTGCACAATTCGATGCTCAGCTTTGCCTCGGTTGCCATCGACGCGAACGGCAAGCGCTATGGCGAATTCGAGGCGGTGCTGCAGCCACGCGCTGACAAGGCGCAGAACCCGGTCACCATGGATTGGTGGGCCACCCAGCCAGAAGCCTGGGAAGCCTCCACGACTGGAGCCGAACCGGCCGAGATTGTCATGCCGCGCTTTGCCGACTGGGTTGAAAGCCTGCCCGGTCCCCGTGTCTTCGCCGCCGCGCCCATGATGTTTGATGGGCTCTGGATGGACCACTATCTCGACAGTTTCGCCGATACCCGCGTGCTGGGCGGCCCCTTTGCCCAGCGCCAGATCTTCAAGGGTGGCGGGGTGTGCCTCTACACCATGGCCGGCACCTTGCGCGGCGCGCCTTATGCCGATTGGGGCATGAGCAAGTTGCCAGCCGAATTCTACGGGCACATCGCCCATACCCATAAAGCCATCGACGACGCCCGCGGCTTTGCCAATGTGCTCGTCGAACTGATGAAAATTTCCCGCGCTCTGCCGCCGATTGCCGGCAGCAAGAGCGACTTCCGCTAAGGTGCTGATCTCATGAAATTCACCCTCGACTGGCTCAAGGAGCACCTCGACACCGATGCGTCCGCCGCTGAAATCGGCAAGACGCTGACACTGATCGGGCTCGAACTCGAAGGCATGGAAGATCAGGGCAAGGCCTTTTCCAGCTTCGTCACCGCCCATGTGGTTTCTGCCGAAAAGCACCCCAATGCCGACAAGCTGCGCGTGTGCAAGGTTGATGCCGGTACTGGTGAACTCATCGACGTGGTCTGCGGCGCCCCCAATGCCCGCACCGGCCTCAAGACGGTCTTTGCCGCCCCCGGCACCTATATCCCGGGCAAGGACATGACCATCGGCAAGGGCAATATCCGCGGCCAGGTGTCCAACGGCATGCTGTGCTCGGATGCCGAGCTCGAGCTCTCCGAGGATCATGACGGCATTATCGAACTGCCCGAAGATGCGCCTATCGGCGTGCCCTACGACAAATATGCCGGCATTGATGGCGTGGTGTTCGATATCTCGATCACCCCCAATCGTGGCGACGCCACCGGTGTCTATGGCATCGCCCGCGATCTGGCTGCCTATGGTCTGGGCACGCTCAAAACCACCGACATGTCGCCTGTCCCCTCAAAGGGACCAAGCCCTATCGCACCGCTGCCGCACCAGTTCAGCGCCGATGAGCCAAAGACCATTCGCCGCTTCGGCGGCCGCTACATCAAGGGCGTCAAGAACGGCCCCTCTCCGGCCTGGCTGCAGCAGCGCCTGCGCGCCGTGGGCCTGCGCCCCATCAACACCATTGTCGATATCACCAATCTGGTCTCGCTGGGCTGGGGCCGCCCCCTGCACGCCTATGACGCCGACAAGATTGTCGGCCAGCCCGTGCTGCGCAATGCCCGCAATGAGAGCTTCGACGCGCTCGACAACAAGACCTACACCCTCGACGAGACCATGACCGTCATCGCTGATGATCAGGGGCCGCTCTGCCTGGGTGGCATCATGGGGGGCATCCGCTCGGGTACCACTGATGAGACGGTCAACCTGTTCATGGAATGCGCCAGCTGGGACGCCGATCTGATCGCCCGCACCGGCCGCAAGACCGGCATTGTTTCCGACGCCCGCTATCGCCTTGAGCGCCATGTTGACCCCGCTTTGACCGACCCCGGTCTGGAACTGGCCACCCGTCTGGTGCTCGAACTCTGTGGTGGCGAGCCGATGGAGCCTGCCATTTCGGGCGAAGACGTCTACGCCAATACCGTGGTCGATTTCCCGCTCAGTGAGGTCAAGCGCCTCACCGGTCTCGACGTCGAGCCCATGATTGTCACTGCCATCCTCTCCAAGCTCGGTTTTGAGTTGACCGCCAAGGGCGACAGCTTCTCCGCCAAGGTGCCCAGCTGGCGTCCCGATGTGACCCTCAAGGCCGATCTGGTCGAGGAAGTCATGCGCATGGTTGGCGTCGACAATGTGCCCGTCGAACCCCTGCCACGCCTGACCAATGTCGCGCCGCGCATGCTCACTACCATCCAGAACCGCCGCCGCATCGCCCGTCGGGCGCTGGCCGCCCGGGGGCTGGATGAAGCGGTGACTTGGAGCTTTATTTCCCACGACGAAGCCACCCGGTTTGGCGGTGGTCAGGAAAGCCTGCAACTGGCCAATGCCATCGCCGCAGACATGACCGATATGCGACCATCCCTGTTGCCGGGGCTGCTGGCAGCTGCCCGGCGCAATGCCAATCGCGGCGCCGATGATCTGGGCATTTTCGAAGTCGGTCAGGTCTTCCTGTCCGACGCCCCCGAAGGCCAGCATACCTATGCGACCGGCATTCGCACCGGCTCGGCCAAGCTGACTGGCGCAGGCCGTCACTGGTCGGGCAAGGCCCAGCCCGTCGACGTATTCGACGCCAAGGCTGATCTCGCCGCCGCGCTTGATGCGCTTGGCGTTGATATTGACAAGGTTCAGGTGCTTTCCGAGCCCGCTGCCTGGAGCCATCCCGGTCGCGGCGGTCGCATTGCCCTGGGCCCCAAGGTCACGCTGGGCTGGTTCGGCGAACTGCACCCCGCCATGGCGGCCGAGCTCGACATTGACGGCCCCGTCGCCGCCTTCGAGATCGATCTCGATGCTATCCCCGAGCCACGCAAGAAGGCCACCAGGACCAAGCCCGCTTTGGCGCTTTCATCCCTGATGCCGCTCAATCGCGACTTTGCCTTTGTCGTCGATACGTCGGTCTCCGCCGCCATCATCCTTCGCGCTGCCCGCGGCGCCGACAAGGCACTGATCAAGGATGTGACGATCTTTGACGTTTTCGAAGGCAGCCATGTCGGCGAAGGCAAGAAATCGGTTGCCATCGAGGTGACCATCCAGCCCACTGACAAGACCCTGACCGATGAGGACATCGACAAGGTCTCGGCCGCTGTCGTCGCTGCCGTCACCAAAACCACCGGCGGCGTTTTGCGCACCTAGGCGCCACAAACACAATACCACTCCTCCCCCTCTGCAGGGGGAGGTCGGGTGGGGGTGGACGCACCAAACCCAGCACTGGACTTCCCGGCCCCACATCGCTCTTATCCGGCCATGACCGATACCAGCCGATTCCCCGATGTGATGCTGCTGGCCGCGGGCCTTGGCAGCCGCCTGCGCCCCATCACCGACACCATCCCCAAGCCGCTGGTGCCTGTCGCCGGCGTACCCCTGATCGAGCGGGTCATGGACAATGCCAGGGCCGAGGGGGCCAAGCGCTTTGTCGCCAATGCCCACTACCGCGCCGACCAGCTGCTGGCCCATTTTGGCGGCCTGCTCAAGGTTAGCCGCGAGGACGAACTGCTCAATACCGGCGGTGGCATCAAACGCGCTTTGCCCATGCTGGCATCCGATCCCATTGTGGTGATGAACACCGACGCCTTTTGGCCCGCTGGCAGCGACACCCCGCTCGCCCGCATGCAGGCCCGCTTCGCTGAAGGCCGTGCCGAGATCGTCCTGCTCTGCGTGCATCCGCGAGACGCTTCGGGCTTTGCCCGTAGTCACGATTTCTGCCTCTCGCCCAGTGGCGAAATCACCCGCGACTATGGCGCCCCGGTAATCTATGGCGGGGTCGCGATCATGGGCAAATCCCTGTTCAGCGACACCCCCGATGGTGCCTTTTCGCTCAATGACATTTTCGAGCAATGCCTTGAGCGCGAAACCCTCTATGGCGTCGCCCTTAATGCCCCCTGGTTCCATGTCGGCGATCCGGACGGCCTGGCAGCGGCCGAAGCGCGGCTCGCCCCGGCGGATGCGCCATGACCCTGTTCTCGATTGCCCCCCATGCCCGCTTCATCGCCACCCTGGCCGATAGGGTGATCGATGGCAGCCTGCTTGCCGGCGCTGATCAGACCCAGCCCTTCTGGCTTACCGATGTCACCATCGTATTGCCCACCCGCCGCGCCAAGCTGGCCCTGGCCGATGAATTCGCCCGCCGCGGCCATAGCCTGCTGCCCGATATCCGCACCTTTGGTGGCGAGGTCGAAGACGAAGAACCCTTCCTGCCGCCCTTTGATGCGCCCACGCCTCTGCCCGCTGCATCGGGCCTGGAGCGCCGTCTGGTGCTTTCGAGCCTTGTCGATCAGTGGGCCAATTCGGCTGCTGGCCAGCGCGCCTTTTCCAGTCCGCCGACGGCGGGTGAAATCCTCTCAATGGCCGAGTCGCTGGGCCTGCTGATCGATGATTTGCACACCGAAGAGCGCGGTGCCGCCGAAATCCGTGCCATCGTTCCCGAGATCGAGGCCAATCTGGGCGAATACTGGCAGCAGACCCTGACCTTTCTTGATATCGCGCTGACCTATTGGCCACTGCGGCTCGACGGCAAGAAAGCCGATACCGCCTTTCTGCGCGGCCAGCGCCTCGACCGACAGGCCTTGGCAACGCCGCTGGTCTATGGCGATCGCCCCGTCATCGCGGCAGGTTCCACCGGCTCCATTCCCGCCACGGCGCGCCTGCTCAAGGCCATCAACGATCTGCCGCGCGGCGCTGTGGTGCTGCCCGGCCTCGATTGTTCCATGAGCCCGGATGACCACGCCGCTTTGCTGGACGACGCCAACAACCCCCATGGCCATCCCCAGTTCGGTCTGGCCAAGCTCCTGCGATCCATGGGCGCCGCCATTGCCGACGTCTCCGAGCTGGCGCCAGACGATCATCCACGTACCACGCTGGTGCATCGCGCGCTGGCGCTGACCAAGGATACCGCCCGCTGGTCGACCCAGCGCCTGAGTGCGGACGAGCTCGATCACGCCAGCACCGGCCTGTCGGTCATTCGCGCCCGCACCGAAGATGAAGAGGCCCGCGCCGTTGCGCTGGCGGCGCGTCAGGCCCTGAGCGAGCGCAAGACTGTCGGTATCGTCACCCCCGACCGCAATCTGGCCCGCCGCATCGCCGCCGAACTGCGCCGCTTCGATGTTGAGGTCGATGACGCCGCCGGCGTGCCGCTGTTCCAGTCCGCCGCCGGGCGTTTGTTGCGACAAATTCTGGCGCTCGCCACCAGTAACTGCGCCGCCGTCGATCTGATGGCCCTGCTGCGCAATCGCGCCACCCGTTTCGGCCAGTCCCGCGCCGCCATCTCGGCGCTGGCCGACGCCATCGAGCTGGGCCTGCTGCGCGGCCAGCGCGCCAATCCCGGCCTCGCCGGCCTGCGCCAGCTGCTCGCCGCCAATATCGAGGGCACCACCACCCACCCCGCCCGTCGCTTGCACGAAGCAGACCGCGCGCCCATCACTGCCCTGTTCGAACAGATCGAAGCGGCATTGGCCCGGCTCTTTGCCCTGATGGCCGAAAAGACCATCCACGCTAGCGCCCTCGCCTCGGCCTTGTGCACCGCCTTTGAGGCCGTGGCCGATGGCGCCGACATTCCCGGTCGACGCGAATTGCAGGACTGGGCCAGCCAAATGGCCAGTCTGACCGGCGAGGGTCATATCTTCCGGCCGCGCCAGCTCGATGGTGTGCTCACCGCGCTAATGCTCGGCGCGCAGGTGCGCACCCATGAGGAACGCCGCAGCGACATCACCATCTGGGGTCAGCTCGAAGCCCGCCTGCAAAATCCCGATCTGCTGATTGTCGCCGCGCTCAATGAAGACAAATGGCCCGAACCCGCCGATCCCGGCCCCTGGCTCAGTCGCGGCATGCGTCTGGCAGCCGGGCTCAATCCGCCGGAGCGTCGGCAGGGTCTGGCCGCCCATGACTTTGCCCAGGCGCTGGGCAATTCCGAAATCATCATCGCCTATGCCGACCGCGTCGGCTCCAGCCCCGCCATTGCCTCGCGCCTGCTGCAGCGCCTGCAGGCGTTTGCCGGCACCAAAACGACAAAGCTCTGGGAGCAGCGTGGCGCGCAATGGCTCGACCAGGCTCGCAGCCTTGACGCCGTGCCCCAGACCCGGGCGGCGCCACGGCCTGCCCCCAATCCGCCTGCCAGCACGCGCCCACGCGCCCTTTCGGTCACCGAGATCGAAACCCTGATGCGCTCGCCTTATGACGTCTATGCCAAGCACGTGCTCAAGCTGCGCCCACTCGATCCGCTGGGTGACACCCCCGACGGCCGCGAGCGCGGCACCATCATCCACGACATCTTTGCCGAATTCGTCGAGCAGAAGCACGACGTCATGGCCCCCGACGCCATCGACACCCTGATGGCCATCGCCGCACAAAAATTCTCCGGGCTCGACGCCATTGGTGATCGCCGGGACATCTGGCTGCGCCGCTTCCACACCGCCGCCGTCCAGTTCCTCGATTTCGAACGCGCCCGCGACCCCATGGTGTTTCAGCGTCACGCCGAAATCGATGGCGAGCTCAACCTGCACCTCAGCGAGGCCTTCACCTTGCGCGGTCGCGCCGACCGCATCGATGCGCTCAATGATGGCACGCTCGAAATCATCGATTTCAAGACCGGCTCGCCCCCCACCAAGGGTGCCATGCAGGCCTTTGAAGTCCCCCAATTGCTGCTTGAAGCGCAAATGGCCAAGGCAGGCACGCTCAAGGGCGACATCACGCCCGCCAACACCTCGGCCCTCACCTATATCAAGGTGGGTCTCGGCCCCGACGCCTTCACGGCAAAACCCTTCACGCCAGCCGACGGCTTTGACCTGATGGCCGCCGCCGACGAGATCACTGCCCGCATGCAGCGCCATATCGAGTTCTTCCTAATGCGCGACACGCCCATGCCAGCGCGCCTGCTGCCGCTGCCCGGCCAGCGTTTTGCCGGCGCCTATGACCACCTCGCGCGCGTAGCCGAGTGGACCGCCGTCGATGGTGGGGAGGACGCATCATGAGCGAACGCGGCACACTTGTTGTTCCCTTCGATACTTCCGCCCATCAGGCCCGCGCCGCCGATCCGGCCTGGTCGATTTGGGTGTCGGCCAATGCGGGCTCGGGCAAGACCTTTGTGCTCACCCGCCGCGTGCTGCGGCTATTGCTTTCGGATGTGAAGCCCGAGGCGATCTTGTGCCTCACCTATACCAAGGCCGCCGCCGCCGAGATGCGCCGCCGCGTGGCCGGCGAGCTGGCGCAATGGGCATTGCTCGACGATGCCGCGCTGGATGCCGAACTGGCCCGCATTGATGGCCTGCACGTCACCACCGAACTGCGCGAACGCGCCCGCACCCTGTTTGCCAAGGCGCTCGAAACCCCCGGCGGTCTCAAGATCGTCACCATCCACGCCTTCTGCGAATCGGTGCTGCATCGCTTCCCGCTCGAAGCCGGGGTACCGTTCGATTTCGCTGTCATCGAGGATGATGAGCGCAGCGCCATGCTGCTATCGGCCCGCGAAACCGTGCTCTCGCAGGGGCTCGGCGTCGACGGTGCGGTCGAAACCCTGTTCGAAACCCTCAGCGACGACCAGATCAAGAACGCCATCGATGCCGCTCTCTCCGATGGCCGCAAGCTCAAGCTGGTGCTGGCCGATCCCGAAAAGTCCCGCGCCAATCTGCGCGCCCTGATCGGGGCTGACGCCAATCGCTCAGCCACTGAAATCAACCAGGCGATCATCGCCGAACGCCTCGTTACCCAGGACGATGTCACCAAACTATTTGCCATCTGCCCGCCCGGTGACGGCAATCGCAAGCTTGAAGACAAGCTGGCCGCCCTCGATCTGGGCAAGCCTGATCCGATGGGCTGGTGCGCCGCCTTTCTTAAGGCGGACGGCACCATGCCGGCCCGCCTCGTGGTCAAGGCCGTCAGCACCGCCGATCCCGATCTGGCCGAGCTGTTGACCGCCGAAGCCGAGCGCCTTGCCGGGCTGGTTGCCGCCAGCCGCGCCAGCCAGCTCATCGAACGCAGCGACGCCCTTCTCGATATCGTCGCCGCTGTCGGCAAGCACTATGATGCCCAGAAGCGCGCCCGTTCGCTGCTCGATTTCGATGATCTGGTCGAGCGGCTTGCCGATCTGTTCCAGAACCAGTCCGGTGACTGGGTGCGCTACAAGCTCGATTCCGGCATCGATCACATTCTGGTCGATGAAAGCCAGGACACCAATGGCGAGCAGTGGCGTGTGGTGCGCGCCATTGCCGAAGAATACTTCGCCGGGGCAGGGGCCGTTGAACGCCCCCGGTCGCTCTTTGCGGTGGGCGACCAGAAGCAGTCCATCTATTCCTTCCAGGGGGCCGAACCCGCTTTGTTCGGCGCTACCGGCCAGGAATTTGCACTCAAGGCCGAAACCGTCGAACGCCCCTTTGAACCCGTGCCCCTGCGCACCAGCTTCCGCACCCTGCCCGAAATCCTGGCCGCCGTGGATCTGGTCAGCGACCGCGACGATATTCAGGCGGCCTTGCTGGAATCCGAAAAGGTGCACCACAATACCGCCCGCACCATGCGCGGGGGCTCGGTCACGCTCTGGCCCCCTACCCAGCAGGTGGCCGATGCCCCGGCCGGTAGCGAGTGGCCCACCACCGTGCTCGAAACCGAGCGCAGTGCCCCGCGCCAGATTGCCGAGCGTATCGCTGGCGAAATCAAGACCTGGATCGACCAGCAACGCCCCCTGACCGGTCGTGGCCGCCCGGTCACCGCTGATGATGTGCTCATTCTGGTGCAGTCGCGCGGCCAGGTGTTTCAGGAAGTCATTCGCGCCCTGCGCAAACTCGACCTGCCCACCCCCGGCGCCGATCGGCTGGGCGTCACCAGCCATATTGCGGTCATGGATCTGCTGGCGCTGTGCGATGTGCTGCTCAACCCTGCCGATGATCTGCAACTGGCCGCCCTGCTGCGCTCGCCGCTGTTTGACATCGATGAGGACACGCTCTTCGCGCTGGCCCAGCCCCGGGCCAGAAACCAGACCCTGTGGCAGGCACTGGCCGAACACACGGACCCTGATTGCATTGATGCGGCCCAGCGCCTTGCCCGCTGGCGCGGCGAGCTCGATTTCGAGCGCCCCTTCGAATTCCTCACCCAGGTGCTCTACGCCCAAAATGGCCTCAAGCGCTTCCACGCCCGCTTTGGCGGCGAGGTCGATGACGTGGTCGCCGAACTGCTCGAGCTGTCGCTCAGCCATGAACAGGGGCCCCAGCCTTCTCTGCAGGGCTTTGTGGCCGACATGCGCCAGCGTTCGGGCTCCATCAAGCGCGAGCTGCCTGAAGCCGGGGCCGGCGTCCGTGTCATGACCGTGCATGGCGCCAAGGGCCTTGAAGCGCCCATCGTCATTCTGGCCGATGCCGCCACCAAGCAGCGCAAGCAGATGATCGGCAAGCCGGTCTATCTGCTGGCTGACGCGCCTGGCCCTTTGCTCATTCATGCCTCGGGGACAGCCGACCATGTCGATGCCACCCTGCCCATCAAGCAGGAGATCGACGACAATCTCGAACGCGAATACTGGCGCAAGCTTTATGTTGCCATGACCCGCGCCGAAGACGAGCTTTATGTCACCGGCGCGCTGACGCCGGGTGCTGATGCGGCCAAGCAGCTCGAGGGTAGCTGGTACGAGGCCATTGAAACCGCCCTTCGCCCCCACGCCGAAAGCCAGACCGATGCCCAGGGCGCCGAATCGGCGCTGATCTATCCGCGCGAGCGCACCGCGCCCATCGCCATTGGCGCTGTCGCCACCCCGGCCAGCGCCAGCGCCGCCCCGATGGCCTTTGATCCACTCCCCGAACCGCTCACCATTCCACTGGTCTCGCCCTCGCTGGCGGGTAAAAGTGCGCCGTCGGGCCGCGCGCTGGACAGCCTGGCTGAACAGGTCCGCGACGCCGAGGCCGCCCGCCGTGAAGGCATCGCGCTGCATGCCCTGCTGCAGCATCTGGGCAAGCTCGACCCGGCGATCTGGCCCGAAATCGCCGACAAGGCGCTGGCGGCCCTGCTGCCTGATTCGCCCGATGATCACGCGCGACTCGCCACCAAGGCGATATCCATCCTGCAGCGCCCCGAACTGGCGCATCTGTTCGGGCCATCCAGCCGCGCTGAAGTGCCGTTCTTGCTGGATGCGCAGCACAATGGGGGCCCGATTCGCCTCACCGGCAGGATTGATCGACTGGTGATTGACGACCACGGGGTAATGGTGATCGACTATAAATCCGACGCGTCGGTCCCCGGTATGCCCGGCGACGTGCCGGGAAGCTATGTGACCCAGCTCGGGCTATATGCGCTGGTTGCACACCAGCTTTTCCCCGGGCGGGTTATACGTGCAGCAATCCTATGGACAACATTGGAATCATTGATGATTTTGCCCCCAGACGCCCTCGCGGCGGGCGCTGAAGGCTTCACCTTGCGGTGATCTTGCTTGTAGCCATGCTGGACTCTCACCAGCTTTGGGCGCAGACAGACCGCCGCTTTAAAACAAAAGGCAGACACCCATGACTACTCATGTTTCCGACGCCAACTTCGGCGAGGAAGTACTCAACTCCAAAGAGCCCGTCCTGGTTGATTTCTGGGCGGAGTGGTGCGGGCCGTGCCGCGCGATCGCTCCCGTGCTCGATGAGCTCTCGACCGAACTGGCCGGCAAGGTCAAGATCGTCAAGCTCAACGTCGACGACAATCCAGGTACCGCCAGCAAGTATGGCGTTCGCTCCATCCCGACCATGATCCTCTTCAAGGGCGGCGAAGCCGCCGACATGAAGATTGGTGCAGGCACCCCCAAGGCTGGCCTCACCAAATGGCTCGAAGGCCACGCTGCCTGATTTCGGGTATCGCGACAGATTTGACACCGCTGGGGTAACCCGGCGGTGTTTTTCTTTGCCCCGCCGGTAGAGCAAGACTTTCTAATTCGGCCGCCACACACTGGCGGCTATGCCTTCCCGCTGGCACAGACTCTGTCTAGCCTGAGCCTCCAACCGCCCAATGGAGTGCGCAATGGCCCAGCCTGTCACCGACGCTGATTTCACCACCGAAGTGCTCAATGCCGACAAGCCCGTTCTGGTCGATTTCTGGGCCGAATGGTGCGCCCCATGCCTGGCCATGGGCCCCACACTCGATGAACTAGCCGTTACCCTGGCCGACACCGTCAAGATCGTGAAGCTGGATGTTGCCGCCAATCCTGCCGTGACCACCCAGTACAATGTGCGCAACATGCCCACCCTGATCGTGTTCAAGTCTGGTCAGCCTGTGGACATGAAGGTGGGCGCCGGTCAGTCGCGCGTGCAACTGATCAAGTGGCTGGAGCAGCACGCGGCGTGAGTTTCGCCGCCCGGCCACATCTGCTAGTGCTTGCCGATAACAAAAAGACTCTAGGGAGCAAGCCCCATGGCGCCCATCGATCTCGCTGCCGCCCCGTTCCACCTCGATGACGATGCCGTGGCCTGGGTGCACACCACCCGGGACAGCTTCAGCCCGCGTGACAAGCTCGCCCAGCTCTTTGTTCTGCTCGCCCGCGGCACCCCTGAACAGACCGCCGAACAGGTTCGCACCTTCAAGCCCGGCGGGATCACCCGCATCTATTCGCCCGATCTGCCCGCTGAGATCGCCCTGGCGCGCGATCTGGCCGAACTCAGTGCCGTGCCGCTGCTGATCAGCGCCGACCTTGAGGGCAGCCGCATGAGCCTGGCCATGGGCACATCCGTGCCCAACCCGCTTGGTCTGGCCGCCATTGATGATCTGGAGGCCACCACGGCGATCTCGACCCTGATGGCGCGCGAAGCCAGTGCCGTGGGCCTGAACTGGAGCTTTACCCCGGTTATCGATCTCAACATCGCCTGGCGCAGTGCCATTGTCGGCACCCGCTCCTATGGCAGCGATATAGACAAGGTCGAGCGCCACGCCCTGGCCCAGATTGCCGCCTTCCAGGCCAATGGCGTTGCCGCCACGGTCAAGCACTGGCCCGGCGAGGGCTATGATGATCGCGACCAGCATCTGGTCACGACCGTCAATCCGCTCTCGATGAGTGAATGGGAAGACACCTTTGGCCGCCTCTATCGCAAGGCCATCGATGCCGGCGTGATGAGCATCATGTCCGCCCATATCGCGCTGCCCGCCTATGCACTCTCGCTTGATCCCGATGCGGGCCCCGAAGCTTATCGGCCTGCCTCGCTCAGCCGCATTCTCAATGAAGACCTGCTCCGCCGCGAACTCGGCTTCAACGGCCTGATCGTTTCCGATGCCACTGCCATGGCGGGGCTGGGCGATTGGGGGCCGCGCGATCAGACCCTGCCCGAAGTGGTGATCGCCGGTTGCGACGTCATCCTGTTTTCCGATGATCCCAATGCCGATCTGATGCGGCTGGTCAAAGCGGTAGCCGATGGCCGCCTGAGCCAGGAGCGCGTCGATGAGGCCGTCACCCGCGTATTGGCACTCAAGGCCGCTCAGGGCCTGCACAAGGGCAATACAGCCCCCGATCTCGACGCCGCCAGCAATGTCGTGGCGACCGAGGCGCACCGCGCCACCGCCGAAGCGATTACCGCCCGGGTCCCCACCTTGGTCAAGGACGTCAACAATCTCCTGCCGCTCTCGCCGGGCAAGCACCGCCGTGTGCTGATCTATACGGGCGGCGTGGTGCTGCCCTTCGTGCCCGAGCCGTTGCCACTCAGCGTGCCCATCCGGCTCGAGGAAGAGGGTTTTGAGGTCACCGTGTTCACCCCCGGCATGGAGGTGAACCCCAGGGATTTCGATCTGGTGCTCTATCTGTTCGCCGAGGAGACCCTGCTGGGCCGCAGCCGCATCTTTCTTGACTGGGTCAAGCTGACCGGCAACGTCTTTGGCGGCATGGCTCGGGTCTGGCACGACGTGCCCACGCTGATGATCTCGTTTGGCTATCCGTATTATCTCTACGATGCCCCGCGCGTGCCCGCCTATATCAATGCCTATGGCTCCAGCGAGGCGCTGCAGGCCGCGGTGGTCGAAGCCATTATGGGCCGCGCCGAATTCACCAGCACCAGTCCCGTCGACCCCTTTGTCGGCAGTGATCAGGGCAAATACTAGCCACACGCCCTCCCTTCTCCCCGCGCCAGGGGAGGACTGGAAGGGACAGGAGTCACCTGCCGGCTAGACTGACAGCCACAGCTTAGTCCGGTGGCGTGCCGTTCTTGGCCAGGACATCGCCGGCCAGATACAGCGAACCACAGATCAGCACCCGTGCATTGGGGATGGCTGCCGCCGCCTGCAGCGCCGACAGGATCGACCGCTTCGGCGTCGCGGCAAACCCGGCGGCCTTAATCGTTTCGGCCATATCGGTCGCCTTGTGCGCATTGGGCTCATTGGGCACGGTCAGGGTGAATACCTGCTCGGCCTTGCCAGCGAAGGGGCCAAGGAAGGCCGCAGGGCTGCGTGTATTCATCATCCCCATGATCAGCACCAGCGGCGCCGGGCGGTTGCGGTTCATCTCGTCAATCGCCTGCGCCAGCGCGGTGGCGCCGTGCACATTGTGCCCGCCATCAAGCCATAGCTCGCTGCCCGGTCCCAGCAGGTCGCGCAAGCGGCCCCGCAGCGGCATCATCCGCGCCGGCCACACCACCTGACGCAGGCCCTTGGCCAGAGCGGCTTCATCGACCGGCAGACCGAACTGGCGCGTCGCGGCAATTGCCAGCGCCGCATTGTCATACTGGTGTGCCCCGATCAGTGCGGGTGGTGGCAGGTCGAGCAGGCCGTCTTCATCCTGATAGACCAGTCGGCCATCCTGTGCCGCGCCGTGGAAATCCTCGCCCTGAAACAGGGGCGTAATACCCAGGCGCCGGGCCGCCCGGTCGATTACCGCACGGCCTTCCTCCTGCTGCATCCCGATCACGGCCTTGCTGCCGCGCTTGAGAATGCCGGCCTTGCTGACCGCGATTTCGGCAATCGTATTGCCCAGAAAACCCTGATGATCCAGATCCACCGGGGTGATGATCACCCCCAGCGGATGGGCCACGATATTGGTGGTGTCATAGGTGCCGCCCATCCCGGTTTCGAGCAGCAGGTAATCCGCCTCGGTCTCGGCATAGAGCATCATGGCCACAACCGTGGTCACCTCGAAAAAGGTGATCGGCCTGCCCGCATTGACGGCTTCGACATGCTCGAGCATCTGGTTGAGCCGACGTGTGCTTACCAGCTTGCCGGCCAGCCTGATGCGCTCATTGAAATGCACCAGATGGGGTGAGTTATAGACATGCACGCGCTGCCCGGCGGCTTCAAGAAAGGCCCGCAAATAGGCAATGGTCGAGCCCTTGGCATTGGTACCCGCCACATGGATCACCGGTGGCAGCTTGTCCTGCGGTCGGCCCAGCGCGTCCAGCAGGGGCAGCATGCGGTCCAGGCTGAGATCGATCAGCTTGGGGTGCAATTGGCCAAGGCGTTTGAGGATGGCGTCGGTACGGGACATGCGGACTCACCGGAAACGTTAGAGCCCCGGTTTACGCTGTTGGCGCGGTCCGGCTCAAGCCGTTCTGCGCCGGCATGCTGATTGTTTGTCATCCCGGCGTACCGGGATGACCTGATCGTCTGGTTGGGGAGGCGACTAGAACTCGTTCCAGTCCTGCGCCACAGCGGCATTGCCGTGGCTGATATAGGCCTTGGCAGCCTGCTTGACCTTGTCCTGCAGCCCCTTGATGCCGCCGCGGGGTTCTTCGACCAGCGGCGCCTTGGCAGCAACCGGGCCATCCTCGAGCACGAAGATATCCACGATCCGGTCCAGCTCGGACGCCTGCCCTTCGGTCTGTTCGATTGCCGCATTGGTTTCTTCAACCAGTGCCGCATTGTGCTGGGTCATCTCGTCCATCAGCCGCACCGCGACATTGACCTCTTCGATCGAAGACGCCTGTTCCTTGCTGTCGCGGGCAATGCCTTCCATCACCAGACTGTTCTCGCGAATGCCTTCAAGGATGGCTTCGAGCTTGCCGGCGGCATCGGCCACCAGCTTGGAGCCACCAGCCACCTCCTCGGCACTCTGCTCGATCAGCACCTTCACATCAGCCGAAGCCGATGCTGCCGACTGCGCCAGGCGGCGCACTTCCACGGCCACCACGGCAAAGCCCTTGCCCGCATCACCGGCCCGCGCCGCTTCCACCGAGGCGTTCAGCGCCAGCAGATTGGTCTGGAAGGCGATGTCATCGATCATGCCGATAATGTTGGAGATCTTGGCCGACGAGCTGGTGATCTTTTCCATCGCGCCGGTGGCCTGGTTCATCACCTCGCCACCTTCGGCGGCAGTCTGCGACACCGTCTTGGACTTGACGCTGGCCTCTTCGGCCTTCTTGGCGCTTTCGAGCACGGTTGAAGCCAGCTGTTCCATGGTCGCCGAGGTTTCCTCGATGGTGGCCGCCTGCTTGGTGGTGCGCTCGCTCAGATCATTGGCACCGGCCAGAATTTCTCCGGTCGCCGAGCGGACTCCGCGCGATGTGTGGCGCAATTGGCCAACAATGTCGGTCAGCTTGTCGGCCACTGCATTGGTGTTGTCGCGCAGCTTGGCAAAGGCACCCTTGTAGTCACCCTTGACCCGCTGGGTCAGATTGGTGTCGGCCAGCGAGGCCAGCACGTCACCGGTCTCATCAATGCCGCGATCCACCGTTTCGACCAGAGAGTTGACGCTGCTGGCCAGATTGTTCAGCTCGGCATCGGGGAAATCGGCATGCACGCGCTTGCTGAAATCGCCATTGATGGCTGCATCGACAACCTCGCCAAACGCCAGCTGCAGGTCCTGCATCATGCGTTCACGGTCGGCCTTGTCATTGACCAGCCGGGCCGCTTCACTGTCGCTCATCGCCGCTATCTTGACCCCGTTCTCACGGAACACCTCGACCGCCCGCGCCATCTCGCCCAGTTCGTTGCGCGCCTTGGTATAGGGCACCACGGCATTGGCCGGGTCCTCGGTCACCGCACTCATGGTCTTGACCAACTGGGGGATCGGGCGCATCAGCCAGCGCGAAGCCAGGAACATCACCACACCCACAGCGGCAAACACCAGCGCCGAAACGGTGAACAGCATGCGCAGCGTCTCATCCTGCGCTGCCGCGATCTTGGCCTTCTCCACGCCGGCATAAAGAATGCCGACAACCTGTCCGGCAGTATCCTTCATGGGTAGGTAAACCGTGTAATAGGGCGTGCCCAAAATCACCGCTTCACCCAGATAGGTCTGGCCATTCATGATCACCGGATAGACCGCGCCGGTCTTGCCCAGCGGCGTGCCCACCGCGCGTGAACCATCGGGCTTAATGATATTGGTGGTCTTGCGCCAGAAGTCTTCGGTCTCAGGATCCCAGGCGAACACCGTCGCGGTTTCACCCGTCACCTGGGTAATCTGCTCAATCAGCGCATTATCGGTGAATTCCGGCATGGCCGGTACGGTGACGCCAGCCACCTGATTATCTGCCGTCCAGTTCACCTCGGTGCCCTCAACAGCCTGGCCGAACACGGTAGCGGCGATGCGCAGATTGGCCAGCTGATTGTCGCGTGCCAACTGTGCCGTTCCTGCGGCAAGGTTGAGATAGACCACCATGGCGACGGCCGCCACGGCGACGGCCACGCCGCCAATGGCCATGACCATGATGGAGGTTGAAAGCTTCATTCCGCCGCGGAAGGATATTTTTTTCATACGTGTATTTCCTGCTGTCTCGCCACGTCCCGTATGGCGGCCTTGGATCTGTTCTTGAGTGGTGCTGCGTCGCTGTCCCCCATGGGCAGCGCTGATTGTGTTTTGATCCATCCGCTATCGCTGCTCGACACAGCGAGGGTCGGCGCAGTGCCGGCCGCTCGCGCTCAACGCGCCAGTCAGATCAAAATGGATGCCGTCTCGTCCGGTAGAACGGTGTTCTCCAGGGTCGGGTTGAGGTGATATTTCGGCTGCGCCCCCACAGCCGAAATCCTATTCAAAGGCGTTCCCACCATTCAAAGTTGACCGATATCCTTAAGGTATCGTGAAATTTGCGCCCTGCTGAGCCGGCGCAATGCAGCCATGAAGAAAGGGCGCCCGAGGCGCCCTTGAAGAATTGCTTGATACCAGTGGTTTGGCGGATTTACTCGGCATGCGCCGCATTTGGGGGTGTGTCGAGATCGCCATCATCGCCTTCGGCAGCGACGGCCGCGTCGCGCATTGTGCTGCGGGCAACTGCAGGTGCCTTGTTGCTCGCCAGCGCGTCGGGCGCGTCGCTCTTGGTCAGGATCGCGGCCAGCGATCCAATCGTCGAGCGCAGATCGTGGCGGTGCACCACCATGTCGACCATGCCATGCTCATAGAGATATTCCGAGCGCTGGAAGCCCTTGGGCAGCTTCTCGCGAATGGTCTGCTCGATTACGCGCGCGCCGGCAAAGCCGATGCGGGCGCCGGGTTCGGCAATATGCACATCGCCCAGCATGGCGTAGGACGCGGTCACCCCGCCCGTGGTGGGGTCGGTGAACACCACAAAGAAGGGCAGGCCCGCTTCACGCAGGCGCAGCACGGCAACCGTGGTGCGCGGCATCTGCATCAGGCTGAGCACGCCTTCCTGCATGCGCGCGCCACCCGAGGCGACGAACAGCACGAACGGTGTCTTGCGATTGGCCGCCGTTTCCAGCCCGGTGATGATGCCCTGACCCGCCGCCATGCCGAGCGAACCGCCCATGAAGTCGAAATCCTGCACGGCCACGGTGACGTCACGCTCATAGAGCTTGCCCGTTGCCACCAGTACGGCGTCTTCGTAGCCAGTCTTGGCCCGGCTTTCCTTGAGGCGGTCGGTATAGCGTTTCTGGTCGCGGAATCTCAGCGGGTCGACCGGCACGCTGGGCACGCTGACCAGCTTGTACTGGCCTTCGTCGAAGAAATTCTTGAGCCGGTCTGCCGGCTTGATCTTCATGTGGTAGCCCGAATTGGGCACGACCCACTGGTTCGCCTCGAGATCGCGATAAAACACCATCTCGCCGGACTCGGGATCCTTGACCCACAGATTCTCGGCAATCTGCGACTTGTCGCCCAGGATGGAGCGGATTTTGGGGCGGACGAAATTATCGATCCAGTTCATGGCGGGCCTCGCGCGGTGACTAGTGCGTCACCTAAGCTTGTAATTATGGCAATTCTTATCAGGGGCGGGGGGCAAGGGCAAAGGCGCAGATACCCCTGTGGATAGCTCTATCTCCGGGCGCGTTTCACGCCACCGGCCAGATCGGCCACCAGATCGCGCACCGCGCTGACCGTTGTATCGCTCGCCTTGCCGTCCACCAGCGATTGCGCCACCGCATCCACCAGCACCGAACCCACCACAATGCCATCAGCATGCTTGCCGATATCGGCGGCGTCTTCGGCGGTCTTGATGCCAAAACCCACTGCCACGGGCAGATCGGTGTGGCTCTTGATACGGTCCACCGCATCGCCCACCGCGCCGCGCGACTTGATCGCCGCCCCGGTCACCCCGGTCATCGACACATAATAGACAAAGCCCGACGAATTCTTCAGCACAGCGGGTAGCCGCTTGTCATCGGTGGTTGGCGTGGTCAGGCGAATGAAATTGAGCCCTGCCGCCATCGCTGGCAGGCACAGTTCGTCATCTTCCTCGGGCGGCAGATCGACAATGATCAGCCCGTCCACGCCCGCTTCTTTGGCCGCGGCCACAAATTTGTCGACGCCAAAGATATAGATCGGGTTGTAATAGCCCATCAGCACGATCGGCGTGGTCTCATCCTTGCGGCGGAAATCCTCGACCATGCCCAGCACGCCGCGCAGGGTCTGCCCCGCTGCCAGCGCCCGCTGCCCGCCCAGCTGAATGGCCACGCCATCCGCCATCGGGTCCGAGAACGGCATACCCAGCTCGATAATGTCGGCGCCTGCCCGCGGCAGGGCTTCAAGAATGGCCTGGCCGGTCGCCAGATCAGGATCGCCCGCCATCACGAAGGTCACCAGCGCCGGGCGCCCTTCGGTCTTGAGCGCAGCAAAACGCGTATCGATACGTGTGGTCATTTAGAGCAGCCCCAGATATTTGCCGACGCTCTCCACGTCCTTGTCGCCGCGGCCAGACAGGCACAGCACGATTGACTGATCCTTGCCCATGGTGGGCGCGACCTTCATCAGTTGGGCCAGCCCATGCGCGCTTTCGAGCGCCGGGATGATGCCTTCAAGCTTGGTGCACAACTGGAACGCGGCCAGCGCCTCATCATCGGTGATGGGCGCATAGGTGACGCGCTTAGTGTCATGCAGGAACGAATGCTCGGGGCCAACACCGGGATAATCCAGCCCGGCCGAAATCGAGTGGCCCTCGAGAATCTGCCCGTCAGCGTCCTGCAGCAGATAGGTGCGATTGCCATGCAGCACGCCGGGCGTTCCGCCGGTCATCGAGGCGGCGTGGCCGTTTTCGGTGTCGATGCCATGCCCGCCCGCTTCGGCGCCATACAGCTTGACCTCGGGGTCATCCAAAAACGCATGGAAGGTGCCGATGGCATTGCTGCCGCCGCCCACACAGGCCACCACCGCATCAGGCAGACCGCCTTCGCTGCTGGCGAACTGTTCCTTGATTTCGGTGCCGATCACGCTCTGGAAATCGCGCACCATTTCCGGATAGGGGTGCGGACCCGCTGCCGTGCCGATCAGGTAATAGGTGCTCTCGACATTGGTCACCCAGTCGCGCAGCGCTTCGTTCATCGCGTCTTTGAGCGTACCGGCGCCGGCCGTCACGGCGCGCACTTCAGCGCCCAGCATTTTCATGCGCAGCACATTGGGCATCTGCCGTTCAACGTCGGTGGCGCCCATGAAGATGGTACAGGGCAGGTCGAACTTGGCGCACACCGTCGCGGTTGCCACGCCATGCTGGCCCGCGCCGGTTTCGGCGATCACCCGCGTCTTGCCCATGCGCTTGGCCAGCAGGATCTGCCCCAGGCAATTATTGATCTTGTGGCTGCCGGTATGGTTGAGTTCTTCGCGCTTGAACCAAACCTTGGCGCCGCCCAGATGCTGGGTCAGCCGTTCGGCGAAATAGAGCGGGCTCGGCCGGCCCGCATAATGGGTCGACAGACCACCCAGTTCGGCCTTGAACGCGGGGTCCTTCTGGGCCGCCCGGTAATGGGCTTCAAGATCCAGGATCAGCGGCATCAGCGTTTCGGCAACAAACCGGCCGCCAAAAATGCCGAACCGGCCATTCTCGTCAGGACCGTTGCGCAAGGAATTCAGGCCGTCGGTGTCCACTGCAGCATTTCCTTCGATTGTCAGCCCGGTCCGGCCGGGTGACCGAAGGGCTTGGCTTATACGGCGGCGCGGGCGTTTCGGATGAATGCCTCGATCAGCGCCTTGTCTTTGACCCCTGGCGCGCTCTCCACTCCCGAAGACACATCCACCCCGAACGGGCGTACGGTCTTGATGGCTTCCGCGACTGTCTCTGGTGTCAGGCCACCGGAAAGCATGAAGGGGATGGATGGGTCAAGCGCCTTGAGCAGCGCCCAGTCAAAGGTGTCGCCCAGCCCGCCGGGGCGGTCGGCGCCCTTGGGTGGCTTGGCATCAAGCAGGATGCGGTCGGCAATGTCGACAAAATCGGCAACATGGCCGACATCCTCGGCCGAGCCGATCGGCAGCGCCTTCATGATCTCGACGCCCGCTTCGGCGCGGATGGCTTCCACGCGATGCGCCGATTCCGGCCCGTGCAACTGGATCCAGTCAGGCCCCAGCGCGGCAAATTCCGCCACCGAGCTATTGTCGGGATTGACCAGCAACACGCAGGTTTCGACCCGGCCGCGCGCCTGCGAGATCAGATCGGCAATGGCGTCGACGCTGGCATGGCGCGGCGAGCGCGTGAAGTGAACAAAGCCCACCATGTCGGCTCCGGCTTCAATCGCCGTTTCCAGAATTTCAGTGGTCTTGATGCCGCAAATCTTGATGATGAGGGGGTCGGCCATAGGGGTGCTCAGCGCAGCTCCAGAAGATCGTCGACGTCGTTACTGTTGGTCGAGGGGCTGCGCTGGGTCTTGCGCAGTTTTTCCAGCTCGCCAGTAAGGCTTTGTGCCTCGCGCCGCCAGTGCTTTTCACCGCGACGATGATGGCCTTGCGCAAACCAGGTGGCAATGCCGCCGGCCAGCACGCCGATCAGCAGTACCACATAGAGCACCACGAACATCGGCACGCCATAGCCAGGCGCCGCATTGGCGTCACCGGGTGCGAAGGGATTGAAATTGATGGTCACGAAGTGGCGGTTCGCCAGGGCAAAGACGACAAGCCCCAGGCACAAGGGAACCAGCACCAACCAACCGACGATTTTGTTGACCATTACGTTTAGCGCCTATGGGGCCCAGGCCCCGTTTACGAACGGTTGAGCCGCTCGCGAATTTCTTTGCCGGCCTTGAACTGCGGCACGTATTTCTCGCCCACATCAACCTGCTCACCCGTGCGCGGGTTCCGGCCGATACGTGCGGGACGGTTTTTCACCGAAAAGGCACCGAAGCCGCGCAACTCGACGCGATCACCGCGCGCCATCGCGTCGCCGATCTCATCCAGGATCGCATTGACGATGTTCTCGATATCGCGCTGAAACAGATGCGGATTTTCAGCGGCGAGCTTCTCGACGAGTTCCGACTTGATCATCCGATGCTCCAATTGGCAGGCAGCCGCCTCTTTGCGTCAGGAGGCGCTTCCAACCTGCCAAAGCGAAACCAGCCCGTCAAGCGTGATGGGGCCTTGCGGCAATCCGAGCATGGCGCGCGCCTGTCCGCCCAGCAGCGTTCCGAGCAGGTCAAAGCCCTGTTCTGGCTGGGGCCACACGGTGTGGATGTCGGTATCGGCTGCGACATCGTGCTCGCGTTCCAGCCAGGCCCTGGCTTCCAGCTCACCGCCGATTTCGTCGATCAACCCGTCGGTCAGCGCCACCCGGCCGGTCAGGATGCGGCCATCGGCCAGCGCCAGAGTCTGCGGGCGGCTCAGGCCACGTCGTTCCGCTACGATATCGACAAACCATTGAAAGCTGTCATCGACCAGGGCGGCAATCGAGGCCCGCGGCGCCCCTGCCAGCGGCTCATTGATGTCGGGCTCGGCCTTGAGCGGCCCCGAGGCAACCTTGTCGAGATCCACGCCAATGGTGTCCAGCAGCTTGCCCGCATTGACGTGCTGATACAGCACACCGATCGAGCCCACGATCGATAGCCGTCGCGCAAAGATCCGGTCGGTACCAATGGCGGTCATATAGGCCGCCGATGCGCCCAGCTCCTTGATCACTGCCACGGTCGGTTTTTCGGCGCGCAAATGCCCCAGCGCCTCATAGAGTTCTTCGCCACCCGCCGTGGTGCCGCCCGGCGAGTTGATCGCAATGATCACCGCCTTGACCGCATCATCCTTGGCCAGGGCGTTGATGGCAGCCAGGCGGCCCGGATCCGTGGCAATCGTGCCATCCACCACCAGCCGCGCCACGTAATCGCCCTTGGCCCCATTGGGCAGGGCAAAACGCCCCACGCCCACAATGACGATGATGGCCAGCGCGATGAACGCCAGCGCCCGCCAGATCCCGCGCGATTTGCGAAACGTCTCGGCGGCAATCTGCTCATGCGGATCGGAAACGGGCGGCGATTGGAAATTCTCGGTCATCGGGGCCTCACGATAGCGTCACCGTGCGGTACGGCGCATGGCCGGATTTGGCAAGTCACAAGGGCTGCCCCAGATCGGCTCAGAAGCTTTTGACCATGAAGCGCGCCGTGGCCTCATAGCTGGCCAGCTTGGCGATCAGTTCGGGTGCCAGCACGCTGGGGCTGAGCGCGCGAAAGCCATGCTTGTGCCAGAACGGCAGCGAGCCATTGACCGCCACCAGGCTCATATGGGCAAAGCCACGACCGCGCGCATGGCGCTGGATTTCGCCCACGATCATTGCTGCTGCGCCCGTGCCGCGTGCCTTGTTGAGCAGCGCCAGATCATGAATGTAATAGGTGTCGGCGTCGTCCGGCACGGCGCCCAGCAGCGCGTTGAGCGCGGGCAGTTCCTTGAAACGCCAGGGATGGCTGAGCACATAGCCCGATGGCACGCCGTCCAGCTCGAGCAGTCGCGTGCCCTCGCCATACAGTTTCTGGCGCTCCGCAAACACCGCGCCATCCTCGGGAAAATCGGGATGCACGATCTCGGCGATGGCCTCAACCGCCGGTAGATCAGGGGGGGTCAAAGGCCGCCAGTGGATCGTGTTGCTCATGATCGCCTTTAGAAAGCAAAAGGCCCGCGCTGTGAAGCGCGGGCCTATCGTTTTGCAGGTTAGAAAACCTACTCTTTTTCGCGATCCTTGAGGGCAGCGCCCAAGATGTCGCCCAGCGATGCGCCCGAAGCGGACGAACCGTAATTGGCAACAGCTTCTTTTTCTTCGGCGATTTCGAGCGCCTTGATCGAGAGCTGGATGCGCTGGGTCTTGCGATCGTACTGGGTGATGCGCGCATCAACCTTTTCGCCCTTGCTGAAACGCTCAGGACGCTGATCGTTGCGATCGCGGCTGAGGTCGGCACGGCGGATGAACGCAGTCATTTCGCTGTCGGCGAGACGGACTTCGATGCCGCCATCGTTGACCTCGGTCACGGTACCGGTGACGATCGAACCCTTGCGGATGCCGCCTTCGGTGCCAGCAGTGTCGGCGACTTCGCCGGTCGACAGCTGCTTGATGCCCAGCGAGATGCGTTCCTTTTCGACGTCAACATCGAGGACCTTGGCCGAAACCATGTCACCGCGGTTGTAGTCTTCCAGAGCGATTTCGCCCGACTTCTGCCAATCGAGATCGGACAGGTGGACCATGCCGTCGACATCGCCGTCGAGGCCAATGAACAGGCCGAATTCGGTCTTGTTCTTGACTTCGCCTTCGATGACAGCACCCACGGGGAACTTCTCGGCGAAGCTTTCCCAAGGATTGGCCAGGGTCTGCTTGAGACCCAGCGAGATGCGGCGCTTGTCCGGATCGACCTCGAGCACGACAACTTCGACTTCCTGAGAGGTCGAAACGATCTTGCCGGGGTGCACGTTCTTCTTGGTCCAGCTCATTTCGGACACGTGGATCAGGCCTTCAATGCCTGGCTCCAGCTCAACAAAGGCACCGTAGTCGGTGATGTTGGTGACGCGACCGGTGAACTTGGCCTCGATTGGGTACTTGGCTTCGATGCCTTCCCATGGATCAGCCTGAAGCTGCTTCATGCCCAGCGAGATACGATGGCTCTCGTGGTTGATGCGAACGATCTGGACCTTGATGGTCTCGCCGATCGTGAGCACTTCCGATGGGTGGTTCACACGACGCCATGCGATGTCGGTGACATGGAGCAGGCCGTCAATGCCGCCCAGATCAACAAACGCACCGTAATCGGTGATGTTCTTGACCACGCCGTCGACAACCTGGCCCTCTTCGAGCTGCTGCACGATTTCCGAACGCTGTTCGGCGCGCGACTCTTCGAGGATGGCACGACGCGACACGACGATATTGCCGCGACGCTTGTCCATCTTCAGGATCTGGAATGGCTGTGGCACGTTCATCAGGGGAGCGATATCGCGGATGGGGCGAATATCGACCTGCGAACGGGGCAGGAACGCAACGGCGCCTTCGAGGTCGACGGTGAAACCGCCCTTGACCTGGTTGAAGATGGTGCCTTCAACGCGCTCATTGTTGGTGTACATGACTTCGAGCTTGACCCAGCTCTCTTCACGACGGGCCTTTTCACGGCTCAGAACGGCTTCGCCAGCGGCGTTTTCGACGCGGTCAACATAGACCTCGACGATCGAGCCAACAACGATCAGGCCATCACGGCCAGCAGCACCAAATTCCTTGAGCGGAATACGACCTTCGGTCTTCAGACCGACGTCGATGATCGCCAGGTCTTTTTCGATCGCAACGACGGTGCCTTTGACAACGGCGCCTTCAAGCGGCTCGTTATCAACGAACGAGTCCATCAACAGCGATTCAAAATCTTCTTTCGTCACAGTTTGCTGTGCCAAATATCTTCTCCGTTTGCACCGGTGGTTGGGGGTTGAGCATCGCCAGAAACGGGACCCGCCCGCTGATCTTGTCAGCAGCCGGCACACGGGCTCCGTTCGAAAACGGCGATGGATTGGGTATAAGTCCGCTTGGCATCGCTGAGGCTGATTGCCGGGGCCGAACGCACAAGGTTGGATTTGAGCCTTACAGCCCTGCCTTGCGCGCCATGGTCCCATCGACAATCGCGATGGCTGCGCGGAGTGACGCCTCTATATCGAGAAGCGTCGTATCGAGCAAGTGCGCGTCCTCGGCTTTGTAAAATCCGCCGTTCGGATTGGCCATGTCGCGCGCGTCGCGTTCTTCAATCTGGTGATAGAGCGCATAGCGATCAACCGCCTCGCCGCGCTTTTCAAGCTGGCGCGCCCGGCGCTCCATGCGCACCTTGCTGTCGGTGCGGATAAACAGCTTCACATCGGCATGCGGGGCGATCACCGTGCCAATATCGCGACCATCAAGCACCGCGCCACCCGGCTGCGCCGCAAAGTCGCGCTGATAATCAAACAGCGCCTGACGCACCCCGGCAATCACCGCCACCTTGCTGGCCAGCACGCCAACCCCCGCCGAAACCAACGCTTCGGGGTCGATATCATCCTGCTTCAGGTTCTGCGCCGCGGCGATGGCGCGCGCTTCGAAGTCCGGCGCATCCTCAAGCCCGCTGACCGCGCGGCCGACAGCGCGATACAGCAATCCGGTGTCCAGGCACGGCAATCGATAATGTTGTGCCAGTCCCGCGGCCAGCGTGCCCTTGCCCGATGCGGCCGGTCCATCCACGGCAATGATCATGCTTTAGCGTCCCTTGCTTGGCGGAAAGTGCCCGCCCACTTGTGTCATGGTAGCCACGAAATCGGGGAAGCTGGCGGTGATCGCTTCGGCATCTTCAATGCTTACCCGGTGTCGGCTTGCCAGCCCCAGCACCGCAAAGCTCATGGCGATCGCGGCATCGCCGCCACTGCGCACACGGCCACCGCCACCCACCTTGCCTTCGCCGGCAATGATCAGGCTGTCCGCATTGCGGGTCACGCCCACCTTGTTGGCGCTCAAACCGGCTGCAATGGCCGCCAGTCGGTCATCATCGGGACCGCTGAGATCCTGCAGGCCTTCGATCACCGTCTCGCCCTGCGCATAGGCCGCGGCAATCGCCAGGGGCGCAATATCATCGAGCATGGCGCCGGCATGGCGCGGGTCCACCCGCACCCCCTTGAGCCAGCTCGAGCGCACGCGCAGATCGGCGATATGCTCGCCCGCAATCTCGCGCTGATTGATGAACTGGATATCGCCGCCCATCTCGAGCAGCGTATCGATCAGCCCGGTGCGCAGCGGATTGATCAGCACGTTTTCGATAACCAGGTCGGAGCCTTTGACGATCAGCGCCGCCACCACGCCAAAGGCCGCCGCAGACGGGTCGCCCGGCACGCTGAGTACCTGAGGTTTGAGCTCCGGCAGACCGACAAACCGAATCGTCACCCCGTCACCATGGCCTTCATCGGGGGTTGTGGTGATGTCGGCGCCAAAGGCGGCCATAAGTTTTTCGGTGTGGTCCTGTGTGGCCACGCTCTCATAAATTTCGTGCGCGCCCGCCATCTGCAGCCCTGCCAGCAGCAGCGCGGTCTTGGCGGTTGGGGCGGGGGTCTCAAACCGTTGCCGCACCGGCAGTGGCAGGCAGGCGCCGCGCAGGCTCATCCGCCCGTCCGAGCGCCGCTCGACGCTGGCGCCGATCGCGCTCAGGC
Organism: Devosia litorisediminis; assembly: GCF_018334155.1. NCBI lineage: Bacteria > Pseudomonadati > Pseudomonadota > Alphaproteobacteria > Hyphomicrobiales > Devosiaceae > Devosia > Devosia litorisediminis. The sequence continues at coordinate 29,959 of NZ_JAGXTP010000002.1, forward strand.
TGTCGTTGAGTGTAGCCATTGCATCGCCGCGTAGCGTGGGAACCTTGCCGAACTGGGTGGTAAAGCCATAGGGGGCCATCAAGCCCATCAGCAGGGCGGCGCTATGGGCCGATTGCCCCGCCGCAAGGGCGTCTTCGGGCTCCAGCAGGCCTGCAACCCCCAGCCCGTGGACGCGCCAGTCATCGCCATTCTGCTCGATGGTGACGCCCATCTGCCGCAACGCCGCCACACAGGCCAGCACCGCACTTGAGGCCCGCAATCCACTGATCGAGCTGACCCCGACCGTCAACGCGGCCAGTAGCAGGGCGCGCTGTGAAATGGCGATATCGCCGGGCGTCGCAAACCGTCCGCTGAGCGGGTCGGCACCTTGTACGGTGAGCGTGGCGGGCGTGGTGTTTGCATCGGTCATGGGCGCTCCGGACTTAACACGGTCATATGTGGTATTGCCATCACCCCATAGGCCTTGGAAGCTGCTCTCCACATTTTCGGTTTGACAGGGGCCTGCTTTGCCCATAACCGGACTGACCAAACCCGGGGCAAATAAACGCCCACAAACCCCATCCACGAGGAACATCGATGGCCAGTTCCGACCGCGGCACCAAGCGGACCGACCCTGAAACGGGCAAGAAATTCTACGATCTCAATCTCGATCCGATCGTTTCGCCCTATACGGGCAAGAGCTACCCGCGCTCCTTCTTCGAGCAGGCACCCGTGACCGCCAAGGCGGCACCGGTCAAGGCCAAGCCCGTTGTGGCTGAAGAAGAAGAGGATGAGGTCGAGGACGTCGCTGCACCCGTCATCGTCTCGCTCGAAGAGGCTGATGCCGAGGAATCCGGCGACGAGGATATTCCAGATACCGATGACGTCGAAGTCGACGAAGAACTCGGCGAAGACGATGCCGACACCTTCCTCGAAGACGATGAAGATGATGACGACGATATCGGCTTTGACGTCAACGACGACGAAGAGACCTGATTTTACGTGATTTTTCGACCGGCTGAGCCGTTCAGCCGGTCGAATAAAAAAGTGTCATTTAGGCACTTGCAAGGGCCGGGATCATCCAATAGGTTCCGCCTCGCTTCGGACGGGAAATATCCTTCGAAGACCCATGGAATGGGGCCTTAGCTCAGCTGGGAGAGCGCTTGCATGGCATGCAAGAGGTCAGCGGTTCGATCCCGCTAGGCTCCACCATTTCCTTCTCCACATCATCCAGCCTGCTGCCGCTGCCCGCGTGGGGCAAAAGCCATGCGCGTTTACGCGTATTGCGTGCGCTTTGATGAACAGTGCAGTCAGCTATGGGCAAATTGTCCTGGCCTACCCCGATGCCTATTTGAGCGCTTCAAATCGCACTATGAGTATCGGAATTCCCGCCATGACTGCCCATTCCCCGCGCAGCACTGAACACCGCATCGATCCCGACATGCTGGCGCGCTGGTCGCCCCGCGCCTTCTCTGATGAGGCGATTCCCCAGAATGATCTGCTGACCATTCTTGAGGCTGCCCGCTGGGCCCCGTCCGCCTTTAATGGCCAGCCCTGGCACTTCGTCTATGCCCGCCGCGATTCCGAGCACTTCAAGCGCCTGCTCGATCTGCTGGCCCCGTTCAATCAGGGCTGGGCACAGCACGCTGCCGCGCTGGTCTTTATTGCCTCGCGCACCGTTGGCACCGCCCCCGGCGCCACCGAAGCCACCCCCAATCGCTGGCACGCCTTCGACGCCGGCGCTGCCTGGAGCCTTCTGGCGCTGCAGGCCACCAAGCTGGGCTGGCATGCCCATGGCATGGGCGGCGTTGATTTCGAGCGCGCCTCGGCAGAGCTGGACCTGCCCCAGGATTGGCGCATCGAGATTGGCGTGGCGCTGGGTCGCCAGGGCGATGTCGCCAGCCTGCCTGAAGCGCTGCAGGCCCGCGAGGCGCCAAGCCCACGCAAGCCGCTCGCCTCGGTCATTTCCGAAGGCCGCTTCTCGGCCTGATAGCCTTCCGATCACAATCAAGGGGCAGGGCCGGCTGGCTCTGCCCCCTTTGTCATGGCCACGCGATGCATTGACCATACCGCCGCGCGCCGCCCATGCTCGCCATCCACCAGAATCGGATGCGCGTCTTGGCCAAAGCCCCCATCGTTCTCGATCCCGTGCGCGCGCGCCATCTCTGGATTGCCGCCCAACGCCTTGATAACCCGGCGCCCTTTGGTGCCGGGCCCGAGGCCACGCGCGCAGCGATTGCCCATCTGGGCTATGTGCAGATCGACACCATCAATGTCATCGAACGCTGCCATCATCACATTCTGGCAGCGCGCATCCCCGATTATCAGCGCAGCGATCTCGGCCACGTCCAGTCAATCGACAAGTCGGTGTTTGAATACTGGACCCATGCGCTCAGCTACGTGCCCAGCGCCGATCTGCCGTATTTTCTGCCCGCCATGAAAGCCCAGCGCACCGGTCTCAGCCGTTGGTTCGGTTCGATCACCCCTGCGGAATCAAAAGCCATGCTGGCGCGCCTGCGCCGCGATGGTCCGCTCTCCATGCGCGATTTCGCTGATGACGAACGGGTCGACAAAACCCATCTCTGGGCCAGCCGCAAACCCTCAAAGCGCGTACTCGAAGCGCTGTTCTATCAGGGCCACGTCACCGTCTCGGCGCGTCAGGGCATGCTCAAGACCTATGACCTGATGGCCCGCCATTTTGACTGGTCAGCTGCGCCCAGACCCGCCACGTCGCGCCAGATTACCGCCTATCTGCTCGATCGCGCCCTGCGCAGCCAGGCCATTGTCAGCCTTGACTCCATCTGCCATCTCAATGCGCCGGCCAAGGCCGCGATACGCGAATTGATCGACAGCCGCGTTCGCCGCAAACGGCTGGTACCATTGACCATTGGCGACAATGACAAGCTCATCCACTGGGCCGAACCGGCGACGCTTGAAATGCCCGCTGGCGAACCGCCGGATCTGGTCCATATCCTGTCGCCTTTTGATCCCCTGATCATCCAGCGCAAGCGGCTCAAGCTGTTCTTTGACTATGACCACCTGTTCGAGGCCTATCTGCCTGCCGCCAGACGCAAGCTGGGCTATTTCGCCCTGCCTGTGCTGATGGGCGACACCATCGTGGCCGCGCTTGATCTCAAGACCGACCGCGCAGCCGGCAAGTTGCTGGTGCAGAACTGGGTCAATCTGGTCGATACCGGCGCTCAGGGACGCGCCGCCATCGAGGCGGCCCTGTCCCGTTTCGAGCGCTTCCAGCTCGGTGCCTGAGCCTGTTCAGGCAATCAGCTCGAAACCCAGGGCATTGTTGATCGCATCGCGTACCGCGGTCAGTGCACTATTGATGATTCTGGCGGCCAGGCCTTCAATCTTCATGATCGTCGCTGCCAAAGAAGCGATCAGTTGCTTGCGCACCGCCTCGATGTCGGCCTTTACGTCCTGCTCGGTGAACTCTCCCAGTGCAAAGCCCTTGGCAATCAGTGCCAGTTGCTCTGCCATCGATCTGCAGGCGCTTATAGTGGACGCCCGGACATCAGCCCAGAAGTCGCCGGCAGCCTGACGTGCGCTGGCAATCATGTCCGCAAAAATTTCTTCAGAGCTTGGCATATCAGTAGTCCTTTGACCTGATCCCTCCCAGTGCGATGAGCACCGAGTTGTTGATCGCAGTTGTTCCAAGTTTCGCCGCCGTTTCGCCAATCTGTCCTTGGCTCTTGTGCCTGGCCTCGACCCGCACGAAGGCCGCCTGCACGGCGTCCAGCATCACCACAACGCAATTTCCCCGCACTTCATCTTCAGTGATCGGTGCGCCGATGATTGCGGCAGCTTCGGCGTCCGACACGATCGGGGGTAGCGGCGCAGTCCTGCTTATCGGGCATTGCCTGCTGCTCAGCAGACTGGCCCGCAGCATCATATTGGCCAGTCTCGCCGTCGCTTTAGGGTAGAACGCCTTGGCAGTGTCGGAAGTGTAGGCACCTGCCGACAGGCCGGCATTGATGCGCATAGTGGTGATGAAGCTGACGGTTTCGGTCTGAAACGTGTTCAGATCATCATCGATCGACTTGTCGTAGCGCTCCCCGATCTGGAAAACGGAACACGCCGACAGCGCCAGCGCGACGACAAGGATAAGGGCAGCCCGGATCATGATACCTACCAGTTTTGAAGGCGTTCAAACGGTGCAGGTGGTTTGATCAGTAGAGGCAAAAACGCCGCTGGCTGCTATTCGCGGACATACTGATCGTAGGATTGCATAGGGGGCGTGGGCGATGCGCCGTACCATAACCGACCCATCCGCCTTTCCATCGTTTGCCCTGCGCGCTACAAGCTTCGCCGCAACGGGGAACGAGAATGGCGACTTACACAGATATGGCCCGCCGGGTGTACAACCACACCTGGAAGCTCGATCCGATCGTGCGCAGCCTGCTTGATACCGATTTTTACAAGCTGCTCATGCTGCAGATGATCTGGGGTCTCTACCCCCAGGTCAACGCGACCTTCTCGTTGATCAACCGCACCAGATCAGTGCGCCTGGCCGATGAAATCGACATCGATGAATTGCGCGCCCAGCTCGATCACGTGCGTGAGCTGCGCTTCACCAAAAAGGAAATGATCTGGCTGGCCGGTAACAGCTTTTACGGCTCCAAGCAGATCTTCACCCCGGCCTTTCTCAAATGGCTCGAGGATTTTCGCCTGCCCGAATACAGCCTGGAGCGCCGCGATGGCCAGTTCGTGCTCGAATTTCCCGGCCTGTGGGTCGAGACCTCGATGTGGGAAATCCCCGCTCTAGCCATCATCAACGAGCTGCGCAGCCGCGCCGCGCTCAAGCATTATGGCCCCTTCACGCTCGACGTGCTCTACGCCCGGGCTAAGGCAAAGATGTGGGAAAAGGTCGAGCGCCTGCAAAAGCTCCCTGACCTGCGCATCTCCGATTTCGGCACCCGCCGGCGCCATTCTTTCCTCTGGCAGCGTTGGTGCGTCGATGCGCTCAAGGAAGGCATTGGCGACAATTTCACCGGTACCTCCAACGTCAAGCTGGCCATGGATACCGATCTCGAAGCGCTTGGCACCAATGCCCATGAGCTGCCCATGGTGCTGGCCGCGCTTGCGCCCGACGACAAGGCGCTGATGGCCTCGCCCTATCAGGTACTGCAGGATTGGGAGAGCTATTATGGCGGCAATCTCAAGATCGTGCTTCCTGATGCCTTCGGCACCGATTCCTTTCTCAGGGACGCGCCGGACTGGGTCGCCGACTGGACCGGCTTCCGCCCCGACAGCGCCCCCGCCATTGCCGGTGGCGAGCGCATTATCGAGTGGTGGAAGAGCCGCGGCCGCGACCCGCGCGACAAATTGCTGATCTTTTCCGATGGGCTCGACGTCGACATGATCGAGGAGGCCTATCTGCATTTCGACGGCAAGGTGCGCATGGCCTTTGGCTGGGGCACCAACCTCACCAATGACTTCGCGGGCTGCGAACCCGATGGTCCCAATCCCGGTCTGGAACCGATTTCCATCGTCGCCAAGGTCAGCCAGGCCAATGGCCGCCCTGCGGTAAAACTCTCCGACAATCCCGCCAAGGCCACCGGGACGCCTGAGGAAATCGAGCGCTACCTGCGCCTATTTGGTGGCGCCGGTCGGGTTGAACACGCGGTCAAGGTGTGATCTAGGCGCGTCTTCTCCAATAAAGCACCGCCGCTGCAGAACTTTATGCGGCTCCATGCGTTGTGAGCTCGGGATTATCCACGCACAGCAGTGCCGGGGAGGTCCCTCGGGGCCTGTATGACTTTAGAACTCATTGATATCGCCGTTAAGGACAAGCAGTCCCACCCACGGCTCGCCGGTCGTGTAACCGGCCATGTGCGCGCCGTCCTCAAGGAGGAACTGGACGGTCGCGAGCATATTCATGAGCTTTCGATATCGGTATGGGCCGACGTCGCCGAGCAGACCGCTCCAGACGATGTCGATATGGCGCTCATGCTCAAGGCTGCGCAGATCGTCAAACGCATGAAGGCCAGTGTCGGGCCCCCAGCCTAGTAGGTCTGGGCGAACGCCTGCAGAAACTCGCGCTGTGTCGGGGTCAGCCCGCCCGTGCGGCTGACGGGCTTGGGTGGCGCCGGGGGAGTCTCGGGCTCGCTCGACTGATAGCGGTATTGCGGTGCGCGCGAATAATAATATGCGGCCTGCGCCATGGCGGCATTGGCGAGCAGTCGGCGCTCATCGCGCACGAACCAGACGATCGTCGCCATCACAACGGCCCACATTGCCAGAATTTGCCAAGCCATATCTGCCTCCATCAACTTCGGGGCAGTCATAGCTAATCAATCCTTAACGCCCAAGCGGAACCCGCCGTTAGCATTACCATGTAAAATTGTATCGAATGGCCGGTGCGCCGGGCGCTGCGGCCCGATGGCCGCTAGCCCTTTGTCTTTCCTGAACTATCGACCGGCACCGCATAGAGCTCGAGCCGGTGGTCCACCAGCCGGTAGCCCAGCCGCTTGGCAATCACTTCCTGGATCGCCTCGATTTCCTCATTGCGAAACTCGATCACCGTGCCGCTGCGGATATCGATAAGATGGTCGTGGTGCTCGTCCGGGATCAGCTCGAACCGTGCCCGCCCATCCTTGAAATCATGCTTGGTGACCAGCCCGGCCTCTTCGAACAGGTTCACCGTGCGGTAAACAGTCGAGAGCGAAATCCTGTCGTCGATCGCCGAGGCCCGGCGATACAGCTCTTCCACATCAGGGTGATCATCGGCGGATTCGATCACCCGGGCAATCACGCGACGCTGGTCCGTCATGCGCATGCCTTTGGCAACGCAGGCTTCTTCCAGCGTTGGGTCGGTCTGGGTTTTGCTCACGCCATGGCTCCCAACCGGGTTTGTCATGTCTCCGGGTTACCCAAGATCGGTGGCCATGACAAGCGCGGTGGCCGCTGATCCGTCGGGCTTGGGGTAATAGCCCTTGCGGCTCGAGATCCTGGCAAATCCCAGCCGCTCATAGAGCTTGATCGCGGCCGTGTTCTCTTCGCTGACTTCAAGGAACATCCGCTTGGCCGGGCTCATCAGCAGGTCGGCGAACGCCGCCTTCATCAGGGCCAGCCCCAGCCCCTTGCCGCGCCATTTGGGGTCCACCGCTATGGTCAGCAATTCGGCTTCGTCTGCGGCAATCCGCACCAGCGCAAACCCGGCAATCCGCCGCTTGGCGTCACACACCACATAAACCGGGGTATCGCGCTCGCTCAGGAAGCTGGCAAACTCGGCACTGGGCCAGCCGCGATAAAAGCCCTTGGCGTGGATGCGCGCCAATTCATCGGCATCCTTGGTCTGTCCTGGTTCGATATGCAGCCCGGCAGGGGCCATCCACAGCTTGATCACACATTCAGCCTTTCCACACGCCCCGCTGTCTGCGGCTTGGCATCGGCATCGCGCACATAGCTGGCCTCGGGCATATGGGTCGCCGGGTCAGCCTGCGCTCCATATTGCGCCAGCAAGCCGATATCGACAAACGGCGAACTGATCAGCGTGGTATCGGGCGGAATGGCCGCCTGCGCCAGCACCATGGCCACCAGATCGGGCGGCGTCAGCGCCACGCCCGCCCCGGCAAAAATCTGAAAATACGCCTCACCGCGCCGCGCATCGAGCAGCACTGTCGATGGCCCTGCCACGCTTAGCGACAGCGCCAACAGGCTCGGCACCCCAATCACCGGAATAGTGCGGGCCAGCCCGATCCCCCGCGCCGCGCTCAGCCCGATCCGCAGCCCGGTAAACGAGCCCGGTCCGGTCGTGGTCACTACCCGGCTCAGATCGGCATAGCCCACCCCGTTGCGGCCCAGCAATTGGGCAACGCGGCCAAAGATCGCCTCGGCCTGTCCGGTCGCCATTTCATCGACCGACACATCCACCGATCCATCGGCCAGCAACAGCGCCAGCTGCAGCCGCGGTGCTGCCGTATCAATGGCCAGCACGATACCATGCGTCGGGCTCATCGTTTCGCCGCCTTGGCCGCCGCTGCTGCATTGCGGGCCCGCGACGCTTCAGCTTCGGCCCGCTTGCGCGCCCGTGCATCGGCCGCGGCCACCGCCGCGCCGTCACCCAGATGAGCCCCGCCGCGCTTTTCGGCCAGTTCCATCTGCTTTTGCCGCTCCTGCGCCGCCGCGTGCTTGGCCTCGTCATGCTCGCAATAGGGGCAGCTGACCCCTTCATGATAGGCCGGGTCGGCCCGGTCGGCCGCGGTCAGCGGATGCCGGCAGGCCCGGCATAGCGTCGCATCGCCCTCGACCAGCCCATGGCCCACCGCCACCCGCTCGTCGAACACGAAGCACTCGCCGGCAAACCGGCTCTCGGCCTCGGGTACCACTTCGAGATATTTCAAAATCCCGCCCTTGAGGTGAAACACCTCTTCAAAGCCGCGGCTCAGCAGATAGCTCGATGCCTTTTCGCAGCGGATGCCCCCGGTGCAGAACATCGCCACCTTCTTGTCCCGGGCCGGGTCCAGATGGGTTTCGACATAGTCCTTGAACTCGGTAAAGGTCTGGGTCTTGGGGTCCAGCGCCCGGCTGAACGTGCCCAGCCCCACCTCATAATCATTGCGCGTATCGACCAGCACCACATCATTGCGCTCGATCAGCCCGTTCCAGTCTGCGGGCTCGACATAGGTACCCACCGTCTTGGCCGGATTGGCCTCGGGCGCCCGCAGTGTCACGATTTCGGGCTTCAGCCGCACTTTCATGCGCAAGAACGGCATCTCGCTGGCGGCCGAATATTTCACTTCGGCGCCCGCCAGCCGGTCCCCGAACGCGCCGGTTTCAAACAGCCATTCGGCCAGCGCATCGATTGCCGCCGGCGTGCCCGCCACCGTGCCATTGATTCCCTCGGGCGCCAGGATCAGCGTTCCCTTGATCTCGCCACCGGCACACAATTGCGCCAGCGCCGGCTGGATGGCTTCGACGTCGGGCAGATCGGCAAATTTATAGATCGCCATCACCTTGTATGGCAGATCGTCTTGGGGCAGATTAGAGGTCATATGACTTTTCGGCGGGTTGCTTTGCCCGCTCATACCATTGCCCGCGCGCGCGGCCAAATCAGAACATGACACGGAGCTTACCATGACCTATCGGGCCGATACGGCACGCTATGACACCATGCAATACCGCCACTCGGGCCGCTCGGGCCTGCAGCTGCCGGTGATCAGCCTGGGCCTGTGGCAGAATTTCGGTGGCACCCGCGACTACCCCTCTGCCATGGAAATCCTCGGTCACGCCTTTGATGCGGGCGTCACCCATTTCGATCTCGCCAATAATTACGGCCCCCCTCCCGGCTCCTCCGAAGAGCTGTTCGGTCAGGTCATGGCCCGCGATTTCCGTCCCTATCGCGATGAGATGATTGTCTCCACCAAGGCCGGCTACGGCATGTGGCCTGGCCCCTATGGCGAATTCGGCAGTCGCAAATACCTGCTGGCCAGCCTGGATCAGTCGCTCAAGCGCATGGGTCTCGATTACGTCGATATCTTCTATTCGCACCGCTACGATCCCAACACCCCGCTCGAAGAGACCATGGGCGCGCTGGCCCATGCCGTCCGTTCCGGCAAGGCACTCTATGTCGGCATTTCGAGCTATCCCGAAGCCGAGACCCGCGAAGCCTATCGCATCCTCAAGGAAATGGGCGTGGCCACCACCATCCACCAGCCTTCCTATTCCATGATCAATCGCTGGATCGAAAACGATCGCACCATCGACGCCTGTGGTGATCTGGGCATTGGCATCATCGCCTTCTCGCCGCTGGCGCAGGGCGTGCTCTCGGGCAAGTACAATAAGGGCGACAAGTCCGGCACCCGTGGCGAAAACCCCAATGGCAGCCTGCGCGCCAGCCATATCGAACCGCGCGTTCTGGCCGCTGTCGACAAGCTCGGCGAGATCGCCAAATCCCGTGGCCAGACCATGGTGCAGCTGGCGCTCTCCTGGGTGCTGCGCCGCCCCGAAATGACCTCGGCCCTGATCGGTGTGCGCAATCTCGATCAGCTCAAGGACAATCTGGGCGTGCTCAACAATCTGAGCCTGTCGGCTGACGAAATCGCCGCCATCGACGACGCCACCAAGGACGGCCAGATGGAACTCCATCCCCGTCCCTCCGGCTGGCTGCGCTAAACCCCATGGCTGTCAGCAGGACCCGCCTGATCGAGTTGATCGGTCTGGATGAACCGGCGGTGGAGCTTGTCTCCGCCGCCACCACCACCCATGCCGATTACGCCGTTGAAACCCTGGTGCTGCGCCTCGGCGACACCAAGGTGCGCGGCCTGCTGACCCGGCCGCTCAATCCCGCTGGCCGCCTGCCGGCCATTCTCTATGGCCACTCCCATGGCGGTGGCTACGCCATCGGTGCCGCCGAACTGCTCGACGGCCGCGACTATCTGGTCGATCCCCTCGGCCCGGTCTTTGCCCGCGCCGGCTATGTCACCCTGGCCATCGACATGCCCGTCTTTGGCGAGCGCTCTGATGTCAGCGAATCCGCTGCCGCCAAGGCACTGCTCTGGATGGGTAAATCCCTGTTCGGCCAAATGCTGAGCGACCACGCCGCCGCGCTGACCTATCTCGCGGGCCGCACTGACGTTGACCCTGACCGCATCGGCGCCTTCGGCATCTCCATGGGCTCAACCCTGAGCTATTGGCTCGCCGCCATGGACACCCGCCTCAAGGCAGTGGCCCATCTGTGCTGCTTTGCCGATCAGCGCACCATGATCGAACTGGGCGCCCATGATGGCCACGGCATCTATATGATGGTCCCCGGCCTGCTGGCGCAAACCGACGCCGGCCCCATCGCCGCGCTGATCGCCCCGCGCCCACAACTGGTCTGCATCGGGCAGGCCGATCACCTCACGCCGCCGCTGGCTGTCGCCCGCGCCTGGGCCGACCTCGAACCCGCCTATGCCGCCGCCCCCGACAATCTGCAGCTGATCAGCGAACCCGGCATCGGCCACCGCGAAACCCAAACCTCCCGCGCCGCCATGCTGGCCTTCTTCGCAAATCACCTCTAGCGCCAGGCGATGCCCCCAAACACGGTGTTACCCCGGGCTTGACCCGGGGGCATCCTGAGATGCCTGTGCCGCTTCAGGTTAGATCGTATGGGGCTCCACCCGCATTCGCCAGCGCCGCCGCGCCGCTTGGATCCCGCCCCATCCACCGCGCTGTTCCTCCCCCTTCAGGGGGAGGCTAGGTCGGGCGACCTGCCTCTGCCGAGAGGGCCTTGCCAGAAATATCCGCATGCCTTGTCGAATTGGCGCAGACTTGATCGTCGTGGGGGTGCGAGACCTTGTTTCATCCCGCCAAATGGAGAATTTTGCATGCGTTACTTTTTGAGCATCATCCCGCCCACCGACCTCAAGCCCGAAGACGTTCCGCAGTCACTGATGGACGCCATGGGCCCATGGATGGAGCAGAACCTCGCCAGCGGCGCCCTGGTCTCCACTGGCGGCCTTACGCCCGCAGATCAGGGCAGACGTCTAAAGGGTCATACGGGCGAGATCGCCGTCACCGACGGCCCGTTCGCCGAAGCCAAGGAGGTCATTGGCGGCTATGCAGTTTTCGAAGCCGCCGACATGGCCGGAGCCACGACACTGGCCAAAACGTTCCTGCAGTTGCATCTCGATCACGGCCTGACCGACATTGTGCTGGAGCTGCGCGAAATTGCCGGCGGCGCCAACTACTAAGCGCGACCCACCGTTTCGTCGCCGGCCCGGCATCTCTAGCGCGCAGGCGGGCTTGGACCATCTCCCCAACCACAGCGCGTCACCCTCGGGCCTGACCCGAGGGCTCTGTACTTGCTGAAACCGAGTTGAGTTCAACCTCCTCGGGTCAAGCCGAATTGTGACGACTGGAAGACTGCGGCACAAAACCCGCCAAACCCACAACGCCCCCTCCCCCTTGATGGGGGAAAGCCGGGAGGGGGGTGTTACAGCTCCAGTGGAGCGATTTCAGGCGAGAAGGCCATGAAAGCTGCACGCGAATGGCAAGCCGGGAGGGGGTGATCAGCCATCACCGGCTCTGCATGCCGCTAACCTCCCGTCCTATCGACGCTGTCGTCCCGGCGCAGGCCGGATCCATCCTGAGATTGAGCCACAGCCGCCAGGTGGGGCGTTCGGGCAAGTTAGCACCAGCAGCAATCGACCCCATTCCGGTCGTTCGGCGATGGTCGCCATGAGACGAAAAGCGGTTGTTAGTCGGATGTGCGGTCGATGGTCTGGGCGTGATCCTCTTCAGGCCCTGTCCAGCGATGGTCGGCGGTCTCGGCCGCCACATAGATGAACGCATTCCATTGCCGGACGTAAATCCAGTTCACGAATGACGTTTGCGGAACGTCAGGTAAGTGAATTGCGGGCGTCCTCTCCAAAGCGGAGACCTCACCTGTGTCGATGATCAACCACGCGTCATCGCCCGGATACTCAGGATCGGCCGACTCAACGATCCAAAAATGCATCCCGATGATATTGATAATGGCTGGACGGTAGACCTCCATCTGCTCAGCACGGCCCACCCATAGCTTCAAGACCAGTTGCACTGATCGGGCCGCATAATCGATCGTGCATCTGTGGAGTTCAGCATCATGCAGACCATTGGGCAGCGATATGGCAAGTTCGTCCAAAGTCATCAGAATTGCCCTGCCGGAAGAAGTGTTGGGTGGCTGCTTCGACTATGATTATGCCGGAGAGCTGCCAGACCGAAAACCACCCCAAAGGCGTCGGTCACAGTCCCCTCTTACTCCGGAAACTCCCGCTCCGTCCTGACATAGCTCACACTTGTTGGCCGCCGCCGCCGCTCGGTAGCCTTGCAGCGCTTGATGATGGCGCGCACCCGCTTGATCACGCCAATGCCCATGCCCTCGATCTCAAGCAGTTTGGGGCCTTCCATCTTGTCGATTTCGCCCAGTGTTTTCAGCCCGCAGCTTTGCAGCTTCTTGCCGGTGCCGTCATCGTCGCGCAGATCGATCACCGCAATCTCCTGCCATTTGATCACGCCGCGCAGCCAGGCCCGGTAACTATCGGCCATGGGCAGCCCCCTGATTGAGATAGCCATTCACGCTGGCCGGCACTTCGGTCGCCAGCCAGCTGCGCAGGGCGCGCAGCTTGCGGCTTTCGCGTCGTCCCTTGGCCACCACCAGCCAATAGCCTTGCGGGCCTTCCACCGTCTGGTTGAACGGGCGCACCAGCCGCCCGTCGCTCACCGCATCGGCGCTCATCATATCCGCGGCCATCAGCACACCCTGTTCGGAAATCGCCGCATCAAACGCCAGCGAGGCGTCCGAATAGGTCGGTCCGGTCAATTTGATTTTGGGGTCCAGCCCCACGGCATTGCGCCAGGCGTCCCAGCTCAGCTGCGTCGTCTGGTCCTGAATGACCGGCACGCGCGCCAGATCACCCAGCCCGCTCAGCCGTTCGGCCACCGGCGGCGCACACACCGGCTGATAGGCGGTACCGCCCACCAGTTCGGCGCTCACCCCCGGCCAGCGCCCATGCCCGAAGCGAATGCCGCAATCGACATCAGGTCGGCTCAGATCCACCATATTGCTCGTCACATTCAGTCGCAGTTCGATATCGGGATGGGTCTGGCTGAATTTGGTGATCCGCCAGATCAGCCAGCGCGAGGCAAACACGCTCCCCACTGTCAGGTTGAGCACGCTTTCGTCGCTTCCTTTCAGGCTCGCCAACCCGTCGGCCAGCTCGATAAAGCCTGCGGTCAGTTGCGGCAGCGCCGCCTTGAGCAGCGGCAGGGGTTTCAGCCCGCTCGGCGTGCGCTCGAACAATTCCATGCCCAGACGTTCTTCGGCCCGGCGCAAATGCTGGCTCACCGCCCCAATGGTCACCCCAAGTTCCTCGGCCGCTGGCGCCAGTGCCCCGCGGCGGGCCACAATTTCGATAGCCCGCAAGGCGTTAAGCGGGATGGGGAAGGGGTTTTGCATATAGTTTTTCTATACCAGCCTTGCGACCTTGTCCATTGTAACGCGCCGTCATAGGGCCCATATGCTGCATCATTAGCAACGCAAGACCCAAAGGAGGTCACAAAATGTCTACACTATCCAAGTTTGTGCGCCGCCTCGTCGCGCGCACCAGCCCCACACCCCGGTCCAACCGGGATATGGACAATCTGTCGCTGCGCGATTGGGCGGATCTGCCCGTTCATCACCCACGTTCGGACCATACGTCGTTCTGAAGCCACATTCGGGACGTTCAAGGGGGACAATAACTCCTCCGAGGTGCCCCGATGTATAAAACTCTCGCCGTGCTAACCGTCCTTGCCCTTGGCCTCCAACCCGCCATTGCGCAGGACGCCGCCCCGGCAGTGCCTGAAGCTGCCGCGCCGACCACATCTGATGCCGCCCCTGCCGCTCAGACGATCGTGGTCGATCCGGCTGCAACTTTCCCCAACGCTTCCAAACAAACCAATCTGCTCACCGGCTTTTACGCAACCCTGGCCGTGATCGAGATCTGCGCGCTGCCCATCCCCGATGATATCAAATCGGGCATGGCTGGCGATCGCACCCGGCTTGAAGCCAGCGTGGGGCTCGATGCCGTCAAGGCGGGCGAAGCCTATGCCAAGGTCCTGGCCGAAGTGCAGTCCACCGATCCCGATTGCGCCGAAGGCAGCGCTGATCGCGCCAGCGTTGACGCGGTTACCGCTATCTATGCCCAGGCCTCGGCCGCCGCCGCGCCCGCCCAATAGGCAGCATCCCAGCGGCGCGGCGGGCATGCCAACTCTTGCCGCCGCGCAGCGCTCTGCCTATCGTCCACTTTGAGGGAAGGGGCATCGATGGCGCAGTCTGATCTACATACCCAGGCAAGGCTTCTGCACGGCGGCTGTCGCTGCGGCGCCGTGCGCTACCAGGCGCGCGACAGTTTTCTTTACGCCCTCAATTGCCACTGTTCGCGCTGCCGCGCCGCCAGCGGTAGCGCCTTTCGCGCCATAGCGGCCTTGCTGCCCCGGGATTTCCGCCTCACCCAGGGTGCCGACGCCGTCTTTATCGATGGTGATCCCGACAGCACCCATGATGTGCACTGCGTCGCCTGCGGCAGCCTGCTCTATTCGTGGATTGCCGAGCCGGACAATAACCGCATCCACCTCCCCATGGGCACGCTGCACGACACGCCCACCATGCGCCCGCAAATGCATATCTGCGTCGGCTCCAAGGCGCCCTGGTACGATATTCTCGATGACCTGCCGCAATTTGACGGCCTGCCCGGCGCCTGAGCCTATTCGCAGATCAGCGCCGTGCAGTTCTGGCCGTGGCATCCAAGATCAAGATGCAGATGGTCATCATGATCCGCATTCGCCTCTGGCCCCAGCACGGTGGTGAACTCCCCGCACGCCGCATCATGGGCCAGCCGCAGCATCCGCCCTTGCGGCGCATTGCCGGGTAGCCAATCGGTTTTGACGGCAATGGTCCGCCCATCCGCCAGCGTGAAGCCACTGATATCAAGCGCATTGGCAAAGCCATGCTCGGACACAAATCCGGTCTCGCCATTATTGCGCAGCCGGCACATATAGCCCGGCCCGGTGTTGATCTGCGCCAGTGCGCTGTCCAGCATCGCGCTGGCATAGCCATCCACCTGCGCCACCCAGCCGGGCAGGGCGCTGGCCATGGCGCAACTGGTCGTCACCGGGCTCGATAACGGCACCATCCGCCCCCGGCTGAGCACCGCCGTCACCACCAGCGGCGATTGGATGCCGCAGGCGCCCTCTTCGATCGGATCGCCCATCGTTGCGTCGACAAAACCCTGCAACACCGCCGGGCACGCCCCCTGATAGACCCGCGCCGGTTCCGCCGCCGGTGCTGCCACCTCTTCGCTCATGGGCTCTGCATCATCTGCCGGCGGCGTTTCAGCCTCAGCGTCCGTCGCCCCATCAAAATCAGGCCGGGGCAGGGGCACGGGCGGCAACACCGGCGCCACCTTCGGCCTCTCGACCACCGGCCGCTCCGGCGGTTTGGGCCCTGCCGGTGGTGGCGAGCGCGTATCCTGCGCCGGCGCTGTCAGCTCATTGGCCAGCTCCTGCAACCCATCCAGCCAGTCCTGCCCCAGGGCAGGCGTGCCCACGCTCAGCAACAGCACAACAAACAGGCTTTTGATCACATCCATCCCGCCCAACGCCCCAAACCACCCCATCGTTGCTCAAAACGGGCGGTTAACCCCCACTAAACCATCTTTGCGCGCCCTTTGGCATCTGCTATCAGCGCTGCCATGACAACGCCGCTTTCCCACATTCGCAATTTCTCCATCGTCGCCCATATCGACCATGGCAAATCCACCCTGGCCGATCGGCTGATTCAGCTCACGGGGGGATTGGACCTGCGCGAGATGAAGGCGCAGGTGCTCGACTCGATGGATATCGAGCGTGAACGCGGCATCACCATCAAGGCGCAGACCGTGCGCCTGAAATACACCGCGCTCAATGGCGAGGATTATATCCTCAACCTGATCGACACCCCCGGCCATGTCGACTTCGCCTATGAGGTTTCCCGCTCCATGGCCGCCGTTGAGGGTTCCCTGCTGGTGGTTGACGCCTCCCAGGGCGTCGAGGCGCAGACCCTGGCCAATGTCTATCACGCGCTTGATGCCAATCATGAGATCGTGCCCGTCCTCAACAAGGTCGATCTGCCCGCCGCCGATATTCCGCGCGTCAAGCAGCAGATCGAGGACGTCATCGGCATTGATGCCTCCGAAGCGCTGGAAATTTCGGCCAAGACCGGCATCGGCATCGATACCGTGCTCGAAGCCATTGTGCATCGTCTGCCCGCCCCCAAGGGCGAGGCCGATGCCCCGCTCAAGGCGCTGCTGGTCGATAGCTGGTACGATACCTATCTGGGCGTCGTCGTGCTGATCCGCGTTATCGATGGCACGGTCAAGAAGGGCCAGAAGATCCGCATGATGGCCTCCAAGGCCACCTATGAGCTTGATCGCGTCGGCGTGTTCACCCCCAAGCTGGTCGAAGTGCCCTCGCTGGGCCCCGGCGAGCTGGGCTTTTTTACCGCCTCGATCAAGGAAGTGGCCGATACCAATGTCGGCGACACCATCACCGACGACAAGAAGCCCACCGCCAAGGCGCTGCCCGATTTCCGTCCGGCCCAGCCCGTGGTGTTCTGCGGCCTGTTTCCGGTCGATGCCTCCGATTTTGACGAGCTGCGCGCCGCCATGGGCAAGCTGCGGCTCAACGACGCCAGCTTCTCCTATGAAATGGAAACCTCAGCCGCGCTGGGCTTTGGCTTCCGCTGCGGCTTTTTGGGCCTGCTGCATCTCGAAATCATCCAGGAGCGCCTCAGCCGCGAGTTCAATCTCGATCTGATCGCCACCGCCCCGTCGGTGGTCTACGAGATCGCCATGACAGATGGCTCAACCATCCATCTGCACAATCCGGCCGATCTGCCCGATGTGATGAAGATCGAGGAGATCCGCGAGCCCTGGATCAAGGCGACGATTCTGACCCCGGACGAATATCTCGGCTCCATCCTCAAGCTGTGCCAGGATCGCCGCGGCATTCAGCGCAATCTCAGCTATGTCGGCAGCCGCGCGCTGGTCGAATATGATCTTCCGCTCAACGAAGTCGTGTTCGATTTCTATGATCGGTTGAAGTCGATTTCCAAGGGCTATGCCAGCTTCGATTACACCCTGGCCGATCATCGCGCCGGCGATCTGGTCAAGCTATCCGTGCTGGTCAATGCCGAGCCGGTCGATGCGCTCAGCATGCTGGTGCACCGTTCGGTGGCCGAAACCCGCGGTCGCATCATGTGCGAAAAGCTCAAGGAACTGATCCCGCCGCATCTGTTCGTCATTCCGATCCAGGCGGCCATTGGCGGCAAGATCATCGCCCGCGAAACCGTCCGCGCCATGCGCAAGGACGTGACGGCGAAATGCTATGGCGGCGACGCCACGCGCAAGCGCAAGCTGCTCGAAAAGCAGAAAAAGGGCAAAGCCAAGATGCGCCAATACGGCAATGTCGAAATCCCGCAGGAAGCCTTCATCAAGGCCCTCAAGATGGGCGACGAATAGGCTTCGGCAATCGGCTCAGAGCGGTGCACCGCGCTGCCACACACACCGCTCGTCACCCTCGGCCTTGAGCCGAGGGCACTGTACTGGCCGAAACTGCCATTAGGTAAAGACCCCTCGGGTTAAACCCGAGGGTGGCGATACGGATTTACTACGTCCAAAATACCCCCTTCCAACCTCCCCCTTCAGGGGGAGGCGCAGTCCGGCAATTCTGGCACTACCGTGTCCCACCCACATGGCCATCCCTCCCCCTTCAGGGGGAGGCTAGGTGGGGCCTCCGGCGGGGCTGCCCCCTAATCTCGCCCAACCCCCGATGTCATCCCGGCTTAGAGCCGGGATCCATCCTGAGATGTTTCACACATAGGATCGCGGAAAGGCCACAACCTCGCCCCTCCGGGGAGAGGTCGGCGCACAGCGCCGGGTGAGGGGCGCCTACGCCTTAAAACAGTGCTCGCGGTGCCAGCTCAAAAACGCCGGATGCGGCCGATCCAGCTTCATCAGACGTAGACCTACCGCGCGCGACAACGCATCCTGCAGCATCCCATCGGGCCAAATGGGAATGGACTGTCCGCGTGTTTTTGCCTAGCGCAACAGGCCACCCAGCGTCTTGCCCACTGCGCCAGAGGTTGCCGATACGGTATCCTTGACCGTTTCGGTCACGGTTTCGCTGACGCCCTTGGCGGTCTCGCGGGTGTTCGACACAGTCTGCTTGACCGCGCTTGAGACGGCCTGACCCACATTGGCGCCACTGGCCTTGGCCGCGTCTGCCGCGCCCTGGGCAGCGGAACTGGTGGCGGCGCCGACACTGCCGGCACTGCTAGCGGCGCTATTGGCCGCCGAGGATGCGGCAGCTGAGCCGCTCTTGGCGGCAGCCGAAACGGCTTCACCAAAGGCGCGGCCGCTCTGTTTGCTCTGGGCGGCAGCGGCCTGGGCCTTGGGGGTTGTTGTGCCCGGCTCGACTTCAACACCCTTGAAGGTGAACACATTGCTGGCGCCGGGGCCCTCAACGATCAGCGGCACCGAACTGGTCACACTGGCGCTCTGGCCGGGGAGGATATCGGTGACCAGATCGCGCTTGGAATCCTGCACCTGCACCACGCCGCGCGACACGGTCACGCTGGCGCTTTGGGCATCGGCGCGCACAGTAAAGCGCGTGCCCTTGACCACCGCGGCCAGATATTTCGTCTGCACCGAGAAGTGCTGCACATTGCGCCGCTCGGCCTCGATCGACACCGTGCCGAAATCCTGCAGCACCGTGGTCATCAGTTCGGCCCCCGCATCCTTGATGCGGATCTGGGTATTGCCCTCAAGCTCGATGGTTTCGCGGCCACGGGCCAGTCCGGCCCGGCCGTCGCTGCCGGTTTTGAGATAGCGGTTATCGGCAATCACATCGCCGCGCGACACCGCCACCCAGCTCATCCCGATCTTCTGGGTCACCTCGCCGCGCACACGCTGTACGGTCCAGTCTGCCGCCCAGACGGGCGTACTCAACAGCAAGGCGAGCAGTACAACAACAAAACGCATGGCGGTTCCCCCGGAGTTAGTGCCGCAAACATGGGTGTCCGGCCTTGCCAACTCCTTACAACGCATCAATTCTGGCGGATTGACTGCGCCAAGGGTGAACACGGGCTGAATCAATTTGATACAATCCAGGCCTGGCGGGCACTCAATTACCCATCGCGCTCATCGCCCGGCGTCTGTCGCCCCCATGCCCCGGCTTTCCTTGCCTCTCCACCCCCGCAGTGCTAAAGCACATCCCACGTTTTCAGCCTTTCAAGGCTTGCCCAAGCTACCGGTGTTCCCGGGGCGCTGGTGATCCCCAGAACCTTGTCAACGTTTCTGCCCCCGCATGCATGTTGCTACGGGGAAATGCCCGTTCTCTGAAGCACGGGCGAATTCGGATCTCACGCTCATGGCCACCAACGGCACAGTCAAATTCTTCAACGCCACCAAGGGTTTTGGTTTCATCCAGCCTGACGAAGGCGGCGAAGACACCTTCGTTCACATCTCGGCAGTTGAACGCGCTGGCCTGTCCAGCCTCAATGAAGGCCAGAAGGTCTCGTTCGAGATCGAAAAGGGCCGCGACGGTCGCGCTAGCGCAACCAATATCGCCGTTCTCTAAACCAGTCTTGCGGGTCGCCGTTCTGATACGGCGGCCCGTAATCTCTTTGCGGAACTGATTTCATGCACAAATACTCCGTCGGCCAGACCCTTGAATTGCTTCCCCTGCACGGCAGCAGCGCCCGTAAGGCCGCCGCCTGCGAGATCGTTGCCCTGCTCCCCTATGAGGGGCATATGGTGCAGTACAAGGTGCAGTCCCAGCTTGAAGCCTTTCAGCGCATTGTCAGCGAAGCCGACCTGCGCGTCCCTGCCGACGCGGTTTCCGAGCAGTAGGCCCCAACCCTCTGGGCGCCTGCTGAAAAATGTTACCACCACGCCGCTGGTGATCAGCTATCATCGGTGTCATGAGCAACACTTCCGCCACGACGCTGTCTGATTTCACCCTGCCCAGGCTTGATGGCTCGCCCCAGCCCCTGTCGGCCTATGCCGGCAAGCTGGTACTGGTGGTCAATACCGCCTCGCGCTGCGGCCTCACCCCCCAGTTTGAGGGGCTCGAGGCGCTCTATCGCACCTATGGCGCGCGCGGTCTGGTCATTCTGGGCTTTCCATCCAATCAGTTCGGCGGTCAGGAACCGGGCAGCGCTACCGAGATAGCTGCCTTCTGCGCCATCAATTACGCGGTGACCTTTCCCATGTTCGCCAAGATTGATGTCAACGGCCCGAATGAAAGCCCGTTCTATACCTGGCTAAAGGCAGATCATCCCGGCGATATCGAATGGAACTTCGCCAAGTTCCTGATTGGGCGCGATGGCCTTGTGGCTCAGCGGGCCGTGCCCGATACCACGCCAGATGTTCTGATCCACGCCATTGAGCGCCGCCTCTAGCGCTGCGCCGTTTTACTCAGGATGGTCATGTCAGCCTCCCCAGCACCGGTCGCTCCCGGTACGCCCGTCAGCCCGCATCTGTCCATTACCTACTGCACCCAGTGCAGCTGGTTGCTGCGCTCGGCCTGGATGGCCCAGGAAGTGCTGTCCACCTTCAGCCTCGAAATGGGCGCGGTTACCCTGGTCCCCGGCACGGGCGGCGTCTTCGAGATCAGGCTTGATGGTGAGCTGCTCTGGGAGCGCAAGCGCGATGGTGGCTTCCCCGACGTCAAGACGCTCAAGCAGATGGTGCGCGACCGCATCGACCCCGATCGTGATCTCGGCCATATCGACGGCACCAAACTAAGCACTTCCAATTCTTCGGAGTCTGGCTAGTCTTGGCGAACAAAGCGGCCACTGCCGGTCGTTGCTAGAGTGGAGGCCCAGCGTCATGGCGCACAAATTCAAGATCACCGCAGCTGCCAACGAACAGTTCAAGTTCGCCTTTGTCTACAATGCCGAGTCCATTGTGTGGTCCGAGAACTACAAGGCCAAGGCCAGCGCCAAGTCCGCTATTGAATCGCTCAAGAAAAACGCCCCCGACGCCGCCACGGTCGATCTGACCAAGGACGAAACCGGTTCGGGCTATCGCTTCGAGATCGCTGGCTCCAAGGATGGCCAGTTTTTTGTCCGTTTCGTCGCCTCCAATGGCGAAACCATGGTCCGTTCGGAAACCTACAAGGCCAGGGCCAGTGCCGTGAACGCCATTGAGTCAGTCAAGAAGAACGGCCCGGGCGCCGAAGTTCTCGACGAGGCATAAAGCCCATTTCCAATCCGTGATGGGCTGGTTTAGTCTCCCGGCAAAGCCAATTTCGGGAGACTGCCGCCTCATGCCATCCTTCACCAAGCTTCTTGCCGCCGCCGCGGCGACCCTCACATTGGGCCTGAGCGCTGCCGCAGCCCAGGACCTGCCCGATCTGGACGGTCGCGAGATCGTCGCCGTCACCGAAAACGCCTATGTGCCGCTCAATTTCGCTGATCCGGCAACGGGCGAAGGTATTGGCTTTGAATATGACCTGTTCAACGAGATTGCCAGCCGCCTCAATGCCAAGGTGACCTGGGAACTCGCCAGCTGGGACGTGATGATCCAGGCCGTGCGCGATGGCCAGTTCGAAGTGGGCATGGATGGCATCACCATCAATGACGAGCGCAAGGAACAGATCGATTTCTCCGACAGCTATCTGACCAGCCAGCAGCTCATGCTGGTGCGTGCTGACGAAACCCGCTTTGAGGGCGCCGAGAGCTTTGCCGCAAATGCCGATTTCCTGGTTGGCGCCCAGGCAGGCACCACCAATTTCTATGTCGCGGTGTATAATGTCCTTGATGGCGACGAAGCCAATCCGCGCATCAAGCTGTTCGAGACTTTCGGGGCATCCGTGCAGGCGCTGCAGGCGGGCGATGTTGACACCGTGCTGATGGATCAGACCTCGGCCAATGGTTATATCGGCGCCAATCCCGGGGCCTTCAAAGTCGTCGGCACCCCGCTGGGCACCGAGGATTTCGGCTTTATCCTGACACCGGGTTCCGATCTGGTTGAGCCCATCAATGCCGCTCTGGCCCAGATCAAGGCTGATGGCACCATCGACGCCCTGAAGCAGAAATGGTTCTTCGAATATAATTCTGCGCAATAGCTCTCTCGCCTCGCCCTCGGGAGAGGGCGGCGCCCTGGGCAGAGCAAGGGGGCCTGCGCTCGCCTCGCCTGACCGATTCAGCCCCCCAAACGGTACCTCCCCCTTGATGGGGGAGGTTGGCAACGGGTGATGGCCAGACGCAATTTCTACCCGAACCAACGGCGTTCATGACCTATATCCCGCGCAAGCCGTCGATCTTTGCCCGCACGCCATGGTGGCTCATGGCCATCCTGTTGCTCTTCGTGCTGGGTTATTGGGGCATCGCCAACGATGCCGGCTATGCCCAGATCTTCAACGCCATCTCGGGTGGTCTGGTGACCACACTCTGGGTCACCGGCGTTGCCTTTACCGCGGCCACACTGCTTGGTCTGCTGGTGGCGCTGGGCCGCACCTCTGACAATCGCATCCTGCGCGAACTGGCCAGCTTCTATGTCGAGATCATTCGCGGCATTCCCGTGCTGGTCTTCCTGTTTTATGTCGCCTTTGTCGGCGCCCCCGGCATGGTCGCCGCGCTCAACTGGCTGCTGCAGCCCTTCGATGCCGCCATCACCATCCGCCAGTTCGACTTCGCCTGGCGCGCCATTGTGGCGCTGAGTGTCTGCTATTCCGCCTTCATCGCCGAGATATTTCGCGCCGGCATCGAATCCGTTGATCGCGGCCAGCTTGAGGCGGCCCGTTCGCTCGGTCTGAGCCGCTGGAAGTGCTTTCGCCTGATCACCGCGCCCCAGGCCCTGCGCACTATTCTGCCGCCGCTGGCCAATGACTTCGTCTCCATGATCAAGGACAGCGCGCTGGTCTCGGCCCTGGGCGTGCAGGACATCACCCAGCTGGGCAAGGTTTACTCATCGGGAACCTTCAAGTTCTTCGAGACCTATAACGTGGTGGCACTGCTCTATCTCACGCTGACCATTTCGCTGTCGCTACTCGTCCGCCTTCTCGAGCGCCATCTGCGCCAAAAGCGGAACTGACCCTTGCGCGGACCGTTTCCGCGGACCATCTGTGCACCACCTACTGGGGAGCCTGCTCATGAACCGTCTTGCCGCCATCGCCCTGACCGCCACGCTTGCCGTTACACTTGCCGCCTGTGGCGATAGCCGCGAGGTTGGCAGCGTCGGGGTCGACTGGACCGGCAATGACATTGCCATCGACGCGCTGGCCGATCCCGAGGTCGAGGGCGTTGTCTGCCATCTGGCCTATTTCAACCGCTCTTTCATCGATCGCGTCAGCCAGGGTAACTGGTTCGAGGATCCCTCCTATTCCGCGCTCGATTGCTCGGTTACCGGCCCCATCACCATCGGCGATATTGCCACCAAGAGCGGAGGCGAGGAGATCTTCAAGGAAGGCCGTTCGCTGGTCTGGAAGTCGCTGCGCGTAACCCGCGTCTATGATGCGGCCAACAATTCGCTGATCTATCTCGCCCATGCCCGCGAAATCCAGCAGGGCAGTGGCAAGATGAGCCTGTCGGTCATTCCACTCGCCACCGAGCAGGTCGTCTGGACCAATGGCGCACCCGCCCGTCCGGCCGCCCAGTAGCGTGCTGATCGCCCTTATGCTGCCTTGAGCCAAGCCCTTGGAACGGCTTGGCGTTTAAGCGCGCTACAACATAAAAACATTCCGCTTCGTGCCGCTTCTAAGCGGCGCGGCGAAATCCTATCTTTTAGTCACGCAAACCTGGGTCGGCAACGGCCCCGCAAGGAAGAGCAACATGTCCATTTTGATTGGCGACACCGCCCCCGATTTCACCGCTGATTCCAGCGAAGGCCCGATCCATTTCCACGATTACATTGAAGGCTCCTGGGCTGTGCTGTTCAGCCATCCCAAGAATTTCACCCCGGTTTGCACCACGGAACTGGGCTTCACCGCCAAGCTCAAGCCTGAATTCGACAAGCGTGGCGTCAAGGTTCTCGGCCTTTCGGTCGACAAGCTCGAAGATCATGCCGGCTGGGCCAAGGACATCGAGGAAACCCAGGGCACCGCGCTCAATTTCCCGCTTCTGGCTGACACCGATGGATCAGTGGCGCGCAAGTACGACATGATCCACCCCAATGCCGACAACTCGCTGACCGTGCGCTCGGTCTTCGTCATCGGGCCCGACAAGAAGGTCAAGCTCAAGATCGAGTATCCGGCATCGACGGGCCGCAACTTCAATGAAGTCCTGCGCGTCATCGACAGCCTGCAGTTGACCGCCAAGCATCAGGTCGCCACCCCGGTGAACTGGGAGAACGGCGACGACGTCATCATCGTCCCTGCCGTCAGCAATGATGCGGCCAAGGCGAAATTCCCCGAGGGCTGGAAGGAACTCAAGCCCTATCTGCGCATTGTTCCCCAGCCCCGCGATTGATCGCGACGGCGCACAGTTTTCTCCCTGACGATACTGGGCGGTGGCATTGGCTACCGCCCTTTTTTTGTGCGCAAACCGGCCTTGCCATGGTTTTGCAGCCCCGCTGTAAGCTCGTCTTAATCGCTGCCGCGCACAATCGGGCTTGGGAGAAGACATGGCATGCGCAGACTGATCACTTGGCTCACATTTGCCGACGCAGATATGACCATTGCCCGGGCACAATTGCAGGAGCTGCAGAACCATCTGCCCCTGCTCTATAGCCTGCTGATCTCAAGTGCCGCGCTGCTGGCCTGGACCTATTTCGATTTCGCGCCGCTCTGGATGACTCTGGGCACGCTGGCCTTCGTCGCCGCAGTCTGCCTGTCGCGCATTCCCTTCTGGATACGCCTGCGCGCGCTCGAAATATCGGAGAACGATGTGCTGCGCCATCTGCGCCGCACCATCTGGCTTTCGGGCGTAATGGCCGTGTTGTTCATCGGCTGGGCCATGCTGCTCGACGGCTATGGCACCGCCCATGAGCACGCCTATTCCGCAATTTTTATTGCCACTACCGTCATCTGCAGCATGTTCTGCCTGATGCATCTGCCCCAGGCGGCTACCATGGTCGTGCTCGTGGTGACCCCGGTTTATGTCGGCTACTACGCCTATGTCGGGGTCGATCAGGTGTTCTTTGCCATCTCGCTCAATGTGGTGCTGGTGGTGCTGGTGATGATGAAGGTGCTGTTCCGCGCCTTTGATACCTTTACCACCATGATCCGCGCGCGCACCGAGATCACCGCGCGCCATGATGAGGTGGAAAAGCTTAATGCGGAAAACGAGCGTCTTGCCAATACCGATGCGCTGACCGGGCTGACCAATCGCCGCCATTTCTTTGCTGAACTACGCCGCTGGATTGCCGATGATGGTGCCCGGTTCACCCTGGTCCTGCTCGACTTCGATCAGTTCAAACCCATCAACGACAATTACGGCCACCCCGCCGGCGATCGCCTGCTGGCCGGCATTGGTGATCGCCTCAACAAGTTGTGCAGCGCCGATGTGGTGGTCTCGCGCCTGGGCGGCGACGAGTTCGGCATGCTGATCCGGCTTGATGGCCTTTCCACCGACCAGTGCGTGCAACGCGCCCACGCCGCTGTCACCACGCCGGTGCAGGTCTGTGCCGACCGGCTGTCGGTCGGGTGCTCGATTGGTTGTGCCCGTTTCCCCACCGGCGCGCGCACGGCAGAGGAACTGTTCAACCAGGCCGATCAGGCCCTTTATGTGAACAAGCGCGCCAGCAAGCCCGAGCCGGGCGTCCACGCCGCTGTCTAGCGACGCCTTCAGGCCTGTCGAGACGGGCCACCGGCTTGATCCGCATCAACGCGGTCGCGCCGCAATGCGCTAGCCTGTCGGGGCATTCTGGAGACGCCCATGGCTACGCTTGTGCTGTTCTATTCGGCGACCGGCAATACCCGTAAGGCTGCCACGGCATTGGCGGGCGCGTTGGGGGCCGAGCTGTGCGAGATTACCTGTAGCGCCTATGCAAAAGGCTTCTGGGGCCCGTTCCGCAAGGCTTATGATGTGCTGGCAGGGCGCAATCCGCCTGTCGAGATTCCGGAAATGGCCGATCAGGTCTGGGAAATGATCGTGCTCGGTTCCCCGGTCTGGGGGGCGCGGCCTGCGCCACCCATACGCAGCTATCTGCAGCGCGATGGACGTCACTATGCCCGCCTGGCAATGTTCGTGACGGCATCGGGTACCAGTCCGAAATACCCGCCGGGCCGGGCGATTGAGGAGATGATGATTTTGTCTCGGCTGCCACCGCAGCACACCTGCATCTTCACCGAGGCGCAGATCAATGGGCCGGACTTTACCGCCGCAATCACGGCCTGCGCCGACAAGATGCAGCCCGGCCTATAGCCGGTCCGCTGGTGCATGGTGGCGGGCGGCATCAGCCGCCCCACCTCATCAGTGCATGCTGGCGTAGGGGAAGAGCGCCTGCAGGTTCAAAATCGCGATCAGCCGGTCTTCCTGGCGCACCAGGCGCGAAACCTTGGCGCTGTCGGGATCACCGCCGCTGTTTGGGGCGGCGCGGAATTCATCGTCCTTGGCAAAGATAATGTCGGAAACCGAATCCACCAGAATGCCGACATTGGTTTCGCCCAGCGATACCACAAGCACCACATGCCCGGGTTCTGGCTGCAGGCGCTGTCCGCCCAGCATGGCCGAAAGGTCGTGCACTTCAACCACGGTGCCGCGAATGTCGAGCACGCCACAGGCCGAATAGGATCCATCAGGCAGTTCGGTGGTCGGCGACCAGCTGCGAATTTCGCGCACCGCCATAATGTCCACGCCATAGCCCTTGTCGCCAGCCGAAAAGGTCACGAACTGGTTGGCGGGACCGGCGAGAACGCTGTCCTGTCCGCCCTCGGCGACCTCAAATTCCATTGCTGTGCTCATCAAAAACTCCGCTTCCGCTGCTCGTTAGCGCCATCTCACATCGTCGACAAAGCGCGCGTCACGCTTCATCCGGCCAACCCATTGTTGATGGAAATGATTTCGAAACCATTGAATAAATTCCGCATCTACCATTAATCGTCGCGACATTTGTCTGCGCTGAAGCGACTAAGTAATTGGTATCTTTTCCGTTTTTCTAGCGCGCCACAAAATTCAAAAAAACAGTATTTGGACGGGCGCGCCTGTCGCCGCAGCATTTCCCGGTGAATCGCGGCAAACGCTAGGGCGTTACCGCCGCCGACTGGGGTGAAGCGCCCATCAGCCGGGTCATGCGCACCGCGGCCACAAAGCCCAACGCTGCCATGCTGGCGGCCAGCACGAACACCGGAATGATCGCCTGCTCGATTGCCGTAACGCTCACCGCCTGGGCATAGCCAGCCAGATTGGCTGCTACCCCCGCCAGCGCCGCGCCAATGGCATTACCCGCCGACTGGGTGGTCGGTACCATGGCGGACACACGGTCGCGTTCGCCGCTGCGCGCGGCTTCCATCAATGTGAGGCTGAGATAGCCATTGGCCATCCCAAACCCGGCCCCGACGGACAGTTGTCCGGCGACAACCAGCGCCACCTGATCGTTGAGCAGGCCCGCCAGCACCGCCAGCAAACCCACGCCCAGCAGCATCGGCCCGCTGATGATCAGCGCGCGCCGCGTTTCGATCCGGCGCACATTAGCCACCGCAATGGCCGACAGGCTCCATGCCACCGACAGCACGGCCGCTGTCGCGCCGGCCAGCGTTGGCCCGTAGCCCCACAATTGCTGCAGCAACAGTACCAGGTAAACCGCCGACATGGCGCCAGCCACGGGCATCAGCAATACCACCCACAGCCCGCTCCCCACTACTGAGCCCGGCCAGAACGCATCGGGCGGCATCAATCGGGTGCGGGCACGCCGGTCCAGCACGACCATGCCTGAGAGCAGGGCCATCGCACCCACCAGTAGCCCAGCCGCCTGCAAGGGCAGACTCAGGCTGGCCAGGGCCACCAGCATGATACCGCTGCCCACCATCAACAGGCGAACGCCGGGGAAGTCCGCGTTGTCCTGTGGTGCTCCTTTGCTGTTGGGCACCACGCGCCAAACCATGGCGGCAAAAATGATCGCCAGCGGCACGCTTACCAAAAACGCCGCCCGCCATGAAATGAACTCGGTCAGAATGCCCGCGCCCAACGGCCCGCCAAAAGCGGCAACTGCCCAGACCACGGCCTGCATGCCAAACACCTTGGGCACCAGCCGGGAGGGGAACAGTTCGGGGATCAGCGCAAAGCAGATCGCGGCGACTACGCCTTCGCCCAGCCCCTGCAGAATGCGTCCGATCAGCACGGTCTCCATATTGGAGGCCCCGGCGCAGACCAGCGATCCCGCCATGAAAACTGCTGCCGCGCTCAGCAGCGCAACTCGGGCGCCCAGCAATTGCTTGAGCAGGGCGGCTCCGGCGCCCCCCATAATGGCAAACACCAGAAACAGTGTCAGCGCCCAACTGATCAGCGCCACCCCATTCAGCTCCTGAACGGCAGTCGGCAGCGCAGTCGAGGTCAGGAAGACATTAAACGCCAGCAGCGCCACGCCCAGACACAGGATCAGCGTCACGGTCGCGTAGCGTGGTCCGAACACTTCGGCCCAGCGTCCCGTGCTCTCGCTCTGGTCAGTCATGGCGTACCCTCATTCATTTTCCAAGCCATGCCTTGATATACCGCTTAATTAAAAAAGCAATAGCTTGTTTAATTGCTGGGGTCGTCAAACCTCATCTTAACGCGTCTCGGTCCACATTGGCCGCACCCCGATCCAGGACCCTGCCGTGACCAATTCTGCCCCTCATCGTGCCACACCCGACTGGCGCCTGGTTCTGCTGGTGCTGGCGGCTGCCATCGCCATTCTGGTCATTCGCGCCGTGATTGGCCGCGCTGGCATGCCGTTTTTCGCCGATACCGATGATGCCATGCGCATGGTCATGGTCCGCGACTTTCTGCACGGCCAGCCTTGGTACGATCTGACGGCACATCGTCTCAATACCCCCTTCGGCGCCGAACTGCACTGGTCGCGCCTGGTCGATATGCCCATTGCCATTCTGGTCATGATCTTCACCCCACTTCTGGGGCCTGATACCGCCATGATCGCCGCCGGTTATGTCTGGCCCATGGCTTTGCTGGGCGTGCTGCTCTGGTTCAGTGCGCTGCTGGCCAATCGCCTGGTGGGGCCAGAAGGCGTGCTGCCCGCCTTGGTCCTGCCCGTGCTCAATCCGGCCATCACCGCCGAGTTCACGCCGGGGCGGGTTGATCACCACAACGTCGTCATCATTCTGACTCTGGCCACCGCCTGGGCTGCGGTCGAATCTGTGCGGCGGCCCCGCTTTGCCATTGTCTGTGGCCTGCTTGCCGCCACGGCGCTGGCCATTGCCACCGAATCCCTGCCGGTCATCGCCGCCGCCATTCTGGCCGCAGGCCTGCTATGGGTCTTTGCTGTCACCAAAGCCGCCACCATGCGCAATTTCGGTCTGGCCTTTGCGGCAGGTTGCGCCGTTCACCTGGCAATCTTCCGCCTGCCCAATCGCTGGTTTGAGGCGGCCTGCGATGTGCTTTCGCCGGTCTACCTCAGCGTGGCGCTGGCGGTAGCGGCCACCTTCGCGCTGGCCAGCCTGATGCCCGTACAGGGGCGCTGGCAGCGTTTCGGCGTACTGGCGGTGCTGGGTGGTCTGGGTATGGGGCTGGTCGCTCTGGCCTTCCCCCAATGCCTGCATGGGCCCTATGGCGAGCTTGACCCGTGGCTA
The DNA here is from genome assembly GCF_018334155.1 of Devosia litorisediminis. Taxonomy (NCBI): domain Bacteria; kingdom Pseudomonadati; phylum Pseudomonadota; class Alphaproteobacteria; order Hyphomicrobiales; family Devosiaceae; genus Devosia; species Devosia litorisediminis. Next base: position 60,160 of record NZ_JAGXTP010000002.1, read on the forward strand.
CAGGCCAACTGGATCGCCGGCATCGTCGAGGCCAAGCCATGGGCCGCCAGCGTCTTTGAATTGCCCGCCTATGCCATTGCTGTGGGCATTCCCGCGCTGCTCGGTACCCTGGTCGTGCTCTATCGCCTCTGGCGGGTGCAGCAGGGGCGCGCCGAATGGGCCGTCTTGCTGGCCTTTGTGCTGTGCACCGCGCTGATCATGCTGGCCCAGATACGCGGCGCCCGACTGACTGTCATGCCGGCCATGCCGGCCGCGGCCTGGCTCATCGTGGCGGCGCGCCATCGCTATCTCGCCCAGCCAAGGCAGGTTACAATCCTGGGGCTCGCCGGCAGTTGGCTCGCCTTTTCCGGCGTGGTGCTGGCGCTGGTCGTCACGCTGATGGTCAATCTGGCGCCCGGTCGCGCGCAGGACGTGGCGCAGGCCCGCGCCAGCAAGGAGCCCTGTCTGGTGCCCGCGGCCTTTGCCGATCTCGCCGCCTTGCCGCCCGAGCGCATCATGTCGCCCATCGATCTGGGCGCCCACATCATGCTCTACACCCCGCACGAGGTCGTCGCCGCCCCCTACCATCGCAACCAGCTGGGCGTGCGCGATGCCTTCCGCTTTTTCAACGATCCCATTGACGACGCGCGCGCCATCATTGAGCAGCGCGGCATTGGCCTGGTTGTGATCTGTCCGGCCATGTCGGAGGTTCGCGGTCTGGCCGACCGCGCCGATGACAGCTTCGCCGCGCTCTACGCTGCCGGCAACCTGCCGGCATGGCTGGTCGATGTCAGCCCGACCGGTGCTGTGCTCAGGACTTTTGTGGTCCTGCCGCAATAAGCGCTTCCAGACCCAGTTCGGCCTGACGCTTGCGCGTCAGCTTTGCGGCGACCAGCCGATGCGCCTCGCGCACATAGGCTTGCAGTTCATCGCTGCTCAGTGGCGCCCCTGGCAAAACCTGCACCCATTTGGCACGTGCCAGATAAGGGGCAGGGCGAACCTGTTCGAGTTCGGGCAGCAGGTCATAGCTCATCGGGGAGCACTTGAAGCTCAACCTCAGATCGCCATCGGTGGCCCAGCCCGATAGCAGCGCAAATATCTTGTCCCCGACCTTGGCGACGCTGGCATTGCCCCATTGATGCACCAGCGTTACGCCGGGCAGGCTCAGCACAAATGCTTCAAAGCCCGTCCGGTCCATCAATGCGCTATCGGTGACAGTCATGGTGCACAGTCTGTTAGCCAATAGGGCCCTCTGGCAAGCGCTTGGTCAGCCAGATTTGTTCCCGCTTGCCTAGGCAGCAGAAACGCCCAGCCCGATCGGGCAACTCACCCCGGTCCCCTGCAACCCGCAATAACCAGCCGGGTTCTTGGCCAGATATTGCTGGTGATAGGTTTCGGCATAGTAGAATTCGGGCGCAGGCCTGATCTCGGTGGTGATCGCGCCCAAGCCTTTGGCGCTCAGGGCTTTTTGGTAGGCAGCGCGGCTCTGGTCCACTATTTCGGCCTGGGCATCGGTGGTCGTATAGATCGCCGAACGATACTGCGTGCCCACATCATTGCCCTGCCGCATCCCCTGGGTCGGGTCGTGCTCTTCCCAGAATGTCTTGAGCAGGCTGTCCAGGCTCACCTTGGCAGGGTCGAAAACCACCTTAACCGCCTCGGTATGCCCGGTTTTCCCTGAGCAGGTCTCATCATAGCTTGGGTTGGGCGTGGAGCCGCCCTGATAGCCCACCGCCGTCACGATGACCCCCGGGATCTCCCAGAACAACCGCTCGGCGCCCCAGAAACAGCCCAAAGCCACATAGATGGTTTCGGCACCTTCGGGATAGGGGCCCTTGAGCGCTTCGCCATTGACGAAATGCGTAGCGGCAACAGGCATTTGGGTGTCGCGGCCGGGTAGAGCCTCGGCAGCGGACGGGATACTGGTCGGCTTGGATTTGAAGAACATGTCTTTTCCTTTCACGGCACTATTCGGCCCATTGCCGGAAACAGTTACGTCACTCAGATCTGGTCCTGCCGCAGGAAGCGCTCGCGACGCGGCTTGCGGCCCAGCAGCGCCAGGATTATTCCCGGAACGCCAATCACCGCAAAGGCGGGGTAGCCCAGCAGCGTCGCCAGCGTCGCATCGAGCAGGTCTTCAAAGAACCGACTATCAAAAAAAGCCTGCACGCCCACCAGACTGTCGGGATGCAATTGCGTCCACAGATCAGCCAGACTGGTCAGCATCAGAGCATTTGCTCCCAGTGACTTGGTGCCGTCGATAACCAGCAGGACAAGCGCCAGGGCGATCAGCCAGGTGCCCGCAAATCTCAATATAAGCCGCATTCACTTTCCCTGTGCCGGCGGGACAAGTTAAGGCTGGCCTGCCTGTTTCCACCCCGCGCACGGCCTCTTTGTGCCATGTCCGCAGGACATCTCACAAGATGGGAAGCCCCTGCGACAAAAACAATTGTCATCGCTGCGTCGTGATCCCTTGCGCCCAGCCCGTTGATAAGTATATTGCGCCTCGCTCGCGTCGGCCAACCAGCCGGCTCCTCCGGTGTTTCCAGACCGGGGTTAAAGGCGATGCGGAGAGGTGGCCGAGTGGTCGAAGGCGCACGCCTGGAAAGTGTGTAGGCGGGGAACCGTCTCAAGGGTTCGAATCCCTTTCTCTCCGCCATTTCCCTGTTTATTCAGAAGTTTAGGTCGCCGTCTGCTGCGCCGCAGCACGTCGTGCCCCCGCCTGTTGTGGCGGGAGGCACGTGAGCTCGACGCAGTGTGTCGGGGTTAGATTTCTTCCAGACCCGTTGCGCGCTGTAGGCCGGTGGCGCTCAGGCGGGCGGTGGTGATGCCGCGTGGGGATATCGCTGTTGTCTGGCCGGCGACAGCCAGCGTGTCGGCCTGACCATTCAGTTCGACCGCCCGGATAATCAAATCGTCGCTGTCTTCGGCCAGCTTCAAGGTGCCCACGGCGCTTGATTGGCTGTCGACCGCCAGCCATTGCCCGGCATGCGCCCGTGTACCCGTGCGCGCAACGTGCGGCGTAGTGATCACGGGCTTGTTCAGGAGGTCAGCCATGGTTGCCGCCTGCTGACGGCTAATCGTGGGCGCGCCGAATAGTTCAATGGTGAAGGCCTGCTCGCCCTGATCCATAAAGCGGTAATGGGCGTCGGGTTCGAGTTCGACCGGGTCGTGGTGGGCAAAGACCGGCGCCCGCACCGCTGTGATGTAGAGCGTGCCATCCTGCGCCGCGTAGGAGTATTTGGCGTCGTTGACGATGGCGATGTCGTGCCCGTTGGCGCTGGCGCGTACCCAGCGTTGGCCGGCAATTTCGCGCCCGTCATCAGCATTGTCTTCCCAGCCGGCGGCCACTTCATATTCAAAGCGTGTCGCCGCCAGTGGATAGGCCAGGCGAAGCAGATGGCGCTTGTGGCGCCAATCGAGATGCACGCGCAATTGCACGGGCAGGGCGCCATCCTCAGGGAGCACGATGATCGTGCTCAGCGTGCTGTTCTCGCAGGTGCTGACCACCTTGACCACCGTGCGGACCGGCCCCGCCTCTATGGTGGAAACCGACTGCAATTGCATCGCCGCGCCAGCAAAACCAAAGCGGTCCGTGCCGTGGCTCCAGGTGTCGGTCGCGTCCTCGACGATAATCGCCTGATGTCCAGCCCCGGAAAGCAGCGCGACGCCATTGGCCTTGTTCACCAGCCGCGAAATAGCGCCACTTTCCGGGTCAATTGTCAGCCCGTAGCCATTGGTGTCGAAGCTCAGTGTCTGGCTGCGTACGCCGAAGCTGACGCCCGGCGCTGAGATACCCTTGTCGGCATCAACGCGGAAACGGAGCACCCGATAGCCATAGGCCGGCAGGTCGATCGGGAAGGTGATGCGTTGCAGCGCCGTCGTCTTGCCATGAGGGTCACTATACTGGAACGGGATCGACGCGCCCGTCTCGTCCAGCAGCACACGGCGCGAAACATTGTCCTTGTCCACCCACGGCTCGGCTTCGACCAGACCGCGAGCCGGGCTGCCGTTGAAGTTCATCACCAAAAAAGTCGAGTCGGTCGGATCCACAGGGCGAGCAATGATGTTGCCCAGCCGGCGGACAGCGCCGTTGAGCAGGTCCTCGGCGCCGGCAATCACCCAGTTCAGCTCGCGCTCGGAATCCACGCACGCGCTTTCAAGGCTCGTGCCGCCCAGCGTGTCGTGAAACTGATTGAACAGCAGGCGCCGCCACAGCATTTCGAAATCCTGCCGGGGGTAGGCTATGTTGCATTCGCGGCTCGCCAGCGTCGCAGCTGCCTCGGCCTGCTCGAGCAGGCTTTCAGCCTTGCGATTGAGCGTCTTGAGCGAGGATGCCACCGCGTAGCAGCCAATGGCATGAAACTGCAGCGCGCTCGCGACTACCGGCAGGCCGGCCTTGGGGACTTCGTCAAAGAAAGTCTCCGGGTCGGAGAACTTGAGGTTCTCGCCGGCGACCAGACGGCGTTCGATCTCTTCAATGTTCTCGATTGTTGGCGCGCCGCCATGATTGCCCACGCCATAAAAGCACATGAAGGCATGGCCGCTCTCGGCGATTTTTTGCTGATGCAGATCGATCTTTTGGGGCAGCGGCATTTCGCGCTTGGAGGTGTTGTAGGCCCCCTGAATGCGAAAGGCGGTGACTTCGGAGCCGTCCGGCGAAGCCCAGGTGAACAGCTCGGCAGGCAGGTCCATTTCATGGGGGCCCGGGCGCATGAAGCTGTAGCTGGTCGAGCCGGTATGTTGGAGCAGCATGGGGAAGGTGCTGGGGTGTCCGAAGCTGTCGACATTGTAGCCAGTGGGAACGGTGACACCGAATTTCTCGGCAAAATACCGCTTGCCGTACAGAGCCTGTCGGATCACCGATTCACCCGATGGGACGTTGCAGTCCGGCTGGATCCACCAGCCATTGACCACCACCCAGCGCTTCTCGGCGACAAAGTGCTGAATGCGCGCGAACAGCGCAGGGTCAAGTTCCTCGATCCAGGCGTAGATATGCGCTTCGCCCTTGGTGAAGACAAAGCCGTCACCCTCTTCCAGCCTGTCGATGGCCGCCCAGCAGGTGCCGATAGCTTCGGCGCACCCTTCCTGCCATCGCCACAACCAGACCGGATCCAGATGGGCATTGCCGATCAGGTGTAGAAGAGGCTGATTGCCATCGGCGGAAGAGGTCATGCTGCGATACCTTGCGGTAGGGAAATGGAAATAGTGAAGCGCCCGCTATCGAGGGCAAATCGTGTGGTCTGCTGATCGAAAAGGTGCTCGGAAGCACTGATGGCCAGCGGCACACCATCGATGGCGATGTTGTCGGGCCCATCGGCAAGCTCGATTTCGGCCCGGCAATTGGGCGGCACGGCAATGCTCCAGATGATCGTATCGCCATCATAACGCCAGGCGCTCTCCACCACGCCCGTAGCGGCACGATAGGCGGCTTTGACCCAGCCGATCCCGCGCTCAAATAGCGGGCGCATGCGGATGGTACGGAAACCGGGCGCCGATGCTTCCCAGTCGATACCGGCCATGCGGGCATAGAGCCATTCGCCCACTGCGCCATAGGCGTAGTGATTGAATGAATTCATATTGGCGCTCTGGAAACCGCGCTCTGGCGTCCAGCCATCCCAGCGTTCCCAGATCGTGGTGGCACCCTGCCGGATCGAGAAGCCCCAACTGGGGTAGCTCTCGTTCAAAAGCAGTCGATAGGCGTAATCAGCCCGCCCGATATCGGTCAGAACCGGGCACAGATGTTTGACCCCCAGGAACCCGGTTTGCAGATGTCCATTGGCTGCGTCGAGCTTGTCGATCAGGCGTGCCGCAGCGCTTGCGCGTTGCGTTGCCGGCAGCAGATCGAAATCAAGCGCCAGCAGGTAGGCTGTTTGCGTGTCGCCGCTGATGCGCCCATCCTCGGCCACGAAGGCAGTACGAAAGGCGCGCCGCACATCCTGCGCCAGACCCGAATAGTCAGCGTGATCGCTATCTTTGCCCAGCACCGTTGCGATCTTGGCCATCAGATTGGCAACCAGAACCCAATAGGCGGTGGCCACCATGGTTCGGTCTGAAGCCGGGCCGACGCTAAGCCAGTCGCCGTAATTATTGTAGACATTCTGGGTGCGGATGAAGTCGGGATTGGCCCCGCCAATATGGGTCATCCAGCGTTGCAGCGCCGGATAGACCGCGCTCAGCAATCCGGCGTCGCCATAGCGCAGATAATGCTGCCACGCCATGATGATCGGCCCGTCGCCCCAGCCGGGCGCACCCGGTTGTGCCGATTGCTTATAGGGGTTGAGTGGGCGCGATGGCGCAATGTCGGTAAAGGCACCATCGGGCAATTGCGCGTCGGTGATGTCGTCGAACCACTTGGCTAAAAACCCCGCCACGTCCATGTTGTAGCCGGCCGTACGCCAGAATACCTGCGCATCGGCGCTCCAGCCCAGCCGCTCATCACGCTGGGGACAGTCGGTTGGCACCGAAAGGAAATTGCCGCGTTGGCTCCATTCGATATTGGAGATTAGCTGATTGACTAGCGCGTTGCCCGTTTCCAGCTGGCCGCTTTGAGGCGTGTCGGATTGAATGGCGATACCCGTCACAGTGACGTCGTCCAACACCACGCCCTCGGGCAGTGTCAATTCGAGGTAGCGGAAGCCGTGAAAGGTGAAGCGCGGCTTGAAACGCTCACTGCCCGTACCTGCTGCCGTAAAGTGATCAACGCACACGGCATGGCGCAGATTGGCCGTGTAGAGTTCGCCGTCGCCATCAAGGATTTCCGCATGGCGCAGCGTGAAGCGATCGTTGCGTCGGGCCTGAACCGTGAGTTCGACATAGCCGGCAAAATTCTGCCCGAAATCAAAGATTGCAGCGCCAGACTTGGCGCGGTGCAAATAGCGCCCGTCCAGACGCGCCACTTCCCTGACGGGCTGGCTCTTGGCGGCGCTCAGTACGGGCTCGCGGGGCTCGGGGGAAAAGGCTTCGACCGGCTGCCAGCGCGTGTCGTCAAATCCGGCAATGGCCCAGCCGGGCATGTCCAGTCGGGCGTCATAATGTTCGCCCATTAGGAAATCGGAATAGCAGACGGGCCCGCGGCTGGTCCGCCAGAATGGATCGGTAACGACGCGCTCTACGCTCCCATCGGCATAGGTCAGGTGCAATTGACACAGGAGCGCTGGCCGGCCGCCATAGTGATTGCCGGCGCGGCGCTGATTGTGCCCGACCCGGCCTGAATACCAGCCCTCACCGATTATGGCGCCAATGGCATTCTGGCCCGCTCCGATTAGATCGGTAACGTCATGGGCCTGGTAAATGACGCGTTGATGGTAATCGGTCCAGCCCGGTGCCATCACCTCGTCGCCCACGCGCGTACCATTGAGATAGAGCTCATAGAGTCCGAGTGCCGTGACATAGGCCGTGGCCCGCACCACCGGTCCCCGGGCGTCAAACTCGCGCCGCAAATAGTCCGCGGGCCGTGCTTGCCAGGGATTGTCATAGAGATCGTCTGCAGGTGCCTCGCGGCCGGCTGGCAGCACGAAATAGCGCGCGATCCATTCTGCGTCCCAGTCGCTGCGGGCCATCAGTCCGGTCATCAAACTAAGGGGCGCACTCCAGGCTGAAGGTTCGCTGGTTTCATCCCAGACGCGCACCGACCAGTAGAGTGTCAGATCAGACTGCAGCGGGTTGCCGGCATAGCTAATGAACAGCGTTTCGCTCGAAGCGGTCTGACCACTCTGCCAATAATTGCCGATCCCCCTGGCAACGTCTGCCTTTTCATCGCCAACGCAGATTTCATAAGCGCTCTGTCGTGCACCATTGCCTTCAGCGCTCAGTCCCCAGCCAAAACGGGGGTAAGGCGTGTTCAGTCCTTTGGGCGCGGCGAGCAGTTCGCAGCGCAGATCGATTGGCTTGAGATTGGTCATAACGGCCTAAAGGGCGATTGCCCGCTCACGGGCGTTGCGAATATGGGCTTCCATGGCGTCGGCGGCCTTCTGACGGTCTCGCTCCAGCATGGCATCGATCACAGCCAGATGGTCACCAAAGGCTGCGGGCAGGGTCGTCTCGCTCAAGCGGATGCGATCAAGCTTGATCAGCCGGATTCGGATGGAATTGACGTGATAGGCTTGGATCAGCAGTTCGTTTTCCGTCGCCGAGATCAGCAGGTCATGGAAGTGGGTGTCCACATCCTGCCCCTCATCAAGCAGGGCCGCGCTCGGCCCAGCCTTGAGACGTTCAACAATGCCCGCATGAAGGTCGCGCTGCTCGCGTAGCGGAGCTTCCGGCATGTTCTTGACCGCCGCCAGCACCGCTTCGCGTTCGAACGCCAGACGCACCTGAAACGCGTCCCTGATCATCGGCAGATCGATTACCGTGATCTGGATGCCGCGCTGGGGCATGACGTGCAGCAGCCCTTCGGCTTCCAGCCGCGGCAGCAATTCGCGCAGGGCACCGATCGACAGATCCAGAAGGACTACCAGGTCCTTCTGTGACAGAACCTGCCCGGGGCGCAGCTTGCCCTGCAACAGCGCCTGCTGAAACGTGTCGTATGCCGCCTTCTTGACTGAAGGTAGCGAACGACGGGCGTCTGTTTCTCGAGCGCGGGCATACGCCATGGGCAACTCCTCCTTTGCCGCGTTGCTCTGCGGACTGCCTAGGCAGCTTTGGTCGGCACAAACCCTGTTTCGGCGAATTCCGAGAGGACGGTCGCGGTCTGTGCCGCGTTCAACCCGACCAGCGGTGGTACGGCGCGGGCCCAGGATGGGTCGTCATAGACTGCGGCAAGCGTTGCCTTGAGCGCAAGCATGCTGCCATTGCCATCCACCGTTACAATCCGCTGCCCGGCGCGCTTGCGCAGATCTTCGGTCTCGGCGGCGCCGGGTGCTTCAAAGATCTTGCGCAAATCGGCCGAGAATACATTGGGCATGCCGCCGATCATGCCGGCGCCACCGGCCTGCACCAGCGAGGGCATTACCCGGTCATCGCCGGTAAAGATCGACAGGTCCGGATAGCGCTGCGCCAGCATCTTGCCGTTCTCGGCCACACCTGTGGAGTCCTTGAGCCCGACAATGGCGCTGCCAAACTTGGCCACCAGCATGTCGATCAGCTCAGGAGTATAGGTAAAGCGGCTGAATCGCGGGATATTGTAGAGCAGGATGTCGATGTCAGGGCGACCCGCCCGGCGCATTGCCTCATCGATAAAGGCCACAATGCCATCGTCGCTCGCAAAGTCATAGTAGAACGGCGGCAGCACCAGCACGCCGCGGCAACCCAGCTCGGCTGCCGCTGCAATCATCGCCCCGGCCTCGTCCGCCGTTGGCGTCATCACCGATGGAATATGCCTGGACATCTCGGCGCCCGCAGCCTTGAGCGCGCGCATCGCCGGAATCTTCTGGGCGCTCGAAAGCGACGCACCCTCGCCGGTGGTACCGAAGGTCGACACGAAGCTGCACCCGCTATTGAGCAGGCGCTCGCAATGCTGAGCCAGGCGGCCACCATCAATGTCAAAGGTCTCTGTAACCGGGGTGGTTACGGCCGAAATAATCCCGCTCAGATCTGAATTCGACACGTATTCCTCCAATAAATCAGTAACTTACAAAACTGATACAATCAGTTATGCGATCAGGTGTCATATCAGTGTTTACATCAGTCGCCGGTTGTTGCAAAGTCTGTTTGTCAAATTGAGCTGTCAGGGCCAATCGCAGTGCAACGCTGCAATTGGAAACCGAGGGGCAGCCGAACAAGCTCTGAGAGGGAGGAATATGAAAACTCTTAAGCGCAGTGCACTTATCGCACTTTCAGCGGTGTCCTTTGCTGCCATGGCGATTGGCGCCGTTCAGGCTCAGGATCCCATTGAGCTGAAATTCACCACGGTCTCCGTGCCAACCGATCTGCATACCCAGGCGATGAAGGTTTTCGCCGATACGCTCAATGAGTCTGAGCCGGGTCTGTTCGACATTCAGCTCTATGATTCAGGTTCCCTGTTTTCCCAGAGCGGTGATCTGGACGCCCTGCAGCGCGGCAATGCCGAAATGGCCTATGTGTCGTTCCAGCTGATCGCCGATGCCATCCCCCAGTTCGGTCTGTTTACGGCAGGCTATCTGTTTCAGAACGCAGACCACTATCGTTCGGTGATGAATTCCGATCTCGGTGGCGAGTTCAAGCAGACCGTGTCCGACGAAATGGGCATCCAGCTGCTCGACGTCTGCTATCTCGGCACCCGCGAGCTGAACCTGCGTCGCTATCGCGACGTTCAGACGCCAGCCGACCTTGAAGGCGTCAAGCTGCGCATGCCTGGTTCGGATGCCTGGCTGTTCCTGGGTGAGGCACTTGGTGCCAACCCGACCCCGCTGCCATTCTCCGAAGTCTATCTCGGCCTGCAGACCGGTACCGTCGACGCCCAGGACAACCCGCTGCCAACCGTGGACGCGGCAAAGTTCTACGAAGTCACCGAGCAGATCGTGCTGACAGATCACCTGGTTGACGGTCTGCCAATCGCTGTCAACAACCAGACCTGGGAGCAGCTCAATGATGCTCAAAAGGGTCACATGGTTGATGCCGCCATGGCCGCCTGCGACTGGAACAACGAAAAGCGTTATGCCGAAGAAGATCGCCTCGTCGCGTTCTTTGAATCCGAAGGCCTCAAGGTGACCACGCCTGACGTTGACGCATTCCGCAGCCACGTGCAGGAATTCTATCTCAGCTCCGAGCGCGCCAAGCTTTGGCCTGAAGGCTGGGTTGATCGCATCAACGCACTGGCAAACTAAGGGCACCAATGTCCACCAAGACTGATCATAGGGTCCGCACTGGACTGTTATGGCTCAAGCGGGGCGCCGACACCGTCGGCGTCCTGCTGTTTCTCACCGCATTCACGGGCTTCATCGTCCAGATATTCTTCCGCTATGTGCTTAACCAGCCGTTGGCGTGGACGGAAGAGGCGACGATGATTGCCTTTATCTGGACCGTATTCTGGGCAGCTGCCTTCATGGTGCCGGTGCGCGAACACGTCACCTTCGACGTCGTCTATGACATCGCGCCAGAGCATGTCCGGCGCTTCTTCTCCATCTGCACCATGGCGCTGGTGGTCGTCGCCTTTCTTATTCTCGTGCCGTACACGCTGGACTATCTGCAGTTTCTGATGCGCAAGAAGTCAGACGTTCTGCGCATCCCCAAGACGTGGATCTACGGCTGCTACCTGCTGTTCATTGTCGCCTTTGCCACCCAGGGCGCCTTCCGTATCTACAATCTGCTGCGACCAAATTGGCGCGACCAAATCTGACTGGGAGTTCTTCATGCTAGTTGGTCTCGCTCTGCCGATCATGCTGGTTCTGCTCATTGCCGCCACCGTGGCCGGCATGCCCATGGGCATCGCCATGATCGTCTCATCCATCTTCTATCTGCTCATGGCAGGTCGTGATGTGGGGCTGGCAGCTGAGCAGGTACTCAACGGCGTCTTTGGCAATTTTGTCGCTCTGGCCGTGCCCCTGTTCATCTTTGCCGCCAACGTCATGAACGCCGGTCAGATATCCGATCGCCTGCTCAAATTTGCGCTGGCCATGGTCGGGCGCCTCCCCGGCGGTCTGGCCCAGGTCAATATCCTGACCAGTCTGATCTTTTCGGGCATGAGCGGCAGCGCCGTGTCCGATGTGGCCGGTGTCGGCAAGGTGCTGACCAATATGATGATCAAGGACAACCGCTATCCGCGTGGTTTCGCCGGTGCGATCACCGCCACCTCCTCGGTGGTGGGCCCGATCTTTCCGCCTTCGATCCCCATGGTATTCTATGCGCTGATATCGTCGACCTCGGTGGGTGCACTGTTCCTTGGCGGCGTCGTGCCCGCACTGATGATTGTCGTGGTACTGGCGATTGTCGTCGGCGTTCTGGCCAAGCTGCGTGGTTTTCCGGTCGAAGAAGCCATCCCCTTCCGCGCCTTCCCAGCCATCATCCTGAGTGCCATCCCGCCCCTGATGATGCCCGTTATCCTGCTCGGTGGTATTTACACCGGCGCCTTCACACCAACCGAAGCCGCTGCCGTATCAGCGTTCTATGCATTGCTGCTGGCGGTGTTTGCCTATCGCAGTCTGGGGCTGAAAGAGTTCTGGGACGTCGTGGTGTCCACTGTCAGAACCACTGCTGTCGTCACGCTGGTTCTGTGTGGCGCCTTCATCTTCAACTACGTCGTTACCGTTGAACGCATTCCGATGGGCGTCTTCGCCTTCTTCGATCAGTTCGAGCTGAATGCGGCGATGTTCTTCCTGATGATCAACATCCTCTATCTGGTGTTGGGGTGCTTTCTGGATGTGTCGACCATCATGCTGGTCATCACCCCGCTGTTCATTCCGACAGCGGCGGCGCTCGGGATCGACTTGCACCATTTTGGTATTGTCGTGGTGTTCAACATGATGATCGGGCTGATCACCCCGCCCTACGGGATATTGCTGTTCATCATCAAGGCGCTCAACGGTATTCCACTGGGTGAGATGATCCGCGAGATCTGGCTGTTCGTTGGGGTGCTGATCGCTCTGTTGATGGTGATCACCTATTTCCCCGATCTCTCCCTCTGGCTGCCGCGTTTTGCCGGGCTGCTGGGCTAACCGCCCAGCCGTCGCGCCAACGTCGCTCTGACCGCGTCGCTCGGCGCCAATTCCAGCGCCTGCGCGCGGTAATGCGTGGCCTGATCGACATGCCTGCAGCCAGCGTGCAGGTCCGCCAGCACGGCGGCCCACATATAACTGCCGACCAGCCAGGCCGGCGGCTCAAACCCTTCAAGCACCCCGAGACCTTCGGCCGGTCCGCGCCACTCGCCGACCGCCACGGCCCGGTTCAGCCGGTGCAGTGCCGAAGGCGCCATCTGTTCGAGCAAGCCATAGCACTCTGCCACCCGCTCCCAACGCGTTTCGGCAAATGAAGGCGCCAGGCAATGCTCTGCCGCAACGCCAGCCTCGGCATGGTAGCGGGAGAAGTGCGAGCCCTGAGCGGCCTTGGCGAGCCATTCCAGACCAATGCCGATCTGGTGCTGATCCCAAAGCGCGCGATCCTGCTCCTCAAGCAGCAGCAAGCCGCCTGCTGCATCCTCACGCGCGATCATGCGCGCAGCATGCAGGTGCATCAGCGCCAGCAAAGCAAAGGTTTCAGGCTGCTGACCCGCCGGGTGCGCGACGAGCAGGCTCGCGAGCCGAATAGCCTCGGCGCACAACTCTTTGCGGATAGCGCGTTCAGCGTGCGACGACAGATAGCCCTCGGTAAATATCAGATAGATGATCGCGTGCACGGCTGGTAATCGCGTTTCGTAGTCGTTTGCCGCTACGCTGGCAGTGCTGAACCCGGCTTGCTTTAGTCGCCCACGGGCGCGTGTCAGCCGCTTGTATGCAGTGGCTTCAGTGATGAAGAGACGCGCTGCGATTTCGCCAATGTCGAACCCGCACAGCACCTTCAGCGCCAGCACCAATTGCGCCTCGGTTGCGATGGCGTCGTCGCAGCAGGCAAACAGCATCCTCAGCAGGTCGTCCTGCACCTCGTTGGCCATCAAGACATCCGGTCTCTCGGCCTCCGGAACGTCGAATTCATGTGGGAAAGCGGCCAGCAGGCGCCCTCTGCCGGCTTTCTGGCGAAACTCGCTGAGCAATTGATTGCGCGCGACGCTGAACAGCCAGGCCGATGGATTGTCGGGCAATCCACCGGCCATCCAGCTGCTGAGCGCCTTGCTCAGCGCCAATTGGACCGCATCCTCGATCGTCTCGATATGCTGGGCGCCAAAACGGCGGACGAGGACGGCCACCACACGCCCATATTCATGCCGGAAGAAATGCTCAACCAGCCCGGACGTTTGACTCAAGGCGTCTTGATTTCCCGAATCTCGACGCTGGCACCGGGCGCTACAACGCCGGGCATTTCACGCACCATCGCCTCAGCCGCTTCCAAGCTGTCCGCTGAGAGCACCATGTAGCCGCCGATGACTTCCTTGGCCTCAATGAACGGGCCGTCGCTATGGCCTTGTGGGGTCACCACCCTGCCGCCGCCCAGTGGCGCGCCCATATCCACGATGCTGTCGCTGAACTTGTCTTTCCAGGCGTTGAACTTGGCGTACATCTCTTCCATCTGGGCTGGCGATGGTTTGGGGCCCTGCGCGGCCTGACCGGGCTCGCTGCGACGGATGAAGAGAAAGTTCTGTTGAGCCATTATTTTGTCCTTCCGTTGACGGCGTCGACTTGGTGCCGACACAGCAATGACGCCTCGGCGCGCCATTTTTGGACCCATGGTGCAGATTTCTTTTTGCGCCAGAATTTGGGTGTGCATCCAGCCTCGCACATGATGGCCGGCAGGCACAGCTTCGCGCACTCAAATAGACTGCCACTTCGCTGGGGCGACGATGTCAGCTCACCGGTTGCGCTCGCTTCGCCACTGCGGCTGCGGTTCGCCCAGTGTTTGTAGGTGCGACGCATCGGCGCCCTCGATGCGCCGCAACAGGAGGCGGGTAAGCTCCCCACCCGCAGCAAAGACATCTTCACGAATGCTGTCCAGCGCTGGAAACAGTGTCGGCAGGATGCCCGAGGTCTGTTTGTAGATCAGCTCAATGTCCTTGCCGAGTTGCAATCCGGCTTCCTGCAAGCCACTTGCCAACGCGATGGTGCGCATTTCGCTGTCGCACAGGATACCGTCTGGACGGCCGGCTTCCTGCGCCAGCTCAAACGCCATGCGGCGCATTTCTGCGGGCGGCATCCCCTGCGTCCCCTTCATCACCCGCGCGCCAATCCCGGCACTGGCGGTGGCGCGCTCAAAGGCCCCCATCAGGTTGTGGTGGTTGGTGGTGCTGTCATCGCCGACCACCAGCATGACGTGATGGCAGCCCTTGCTCGCCAAACGCTCAACAGCAGTGGCGACAAAAGCCTCTGCATGAAAGTCATGAAACGGATGCGGCGTATCAAAACCGGTGCGTCCATGCGTGACGAAAGGGAAACCGGCATCGATCATCAATTGCACACGCGGGTCACGAGGCCTGGTGTGGGTGATGATCACGCCATCCGCGGTGCGGTTCTCCAGCACATAGCTGACAGTGTCGACAGCGTCGCCACGTTCAAACTCGGGAATGACAGTGAGATGGTAGCGCGTACCCTTGATGGCCTGACCAATGCCCTGAATCATTTGACGCGCGAAGTCGATGGAATCCTCGGCACCATCCAGCACCAGCGCAATCACATTGGTCTTGCCGGTTCGCAGGCGCACCCCGGCGCGATCAGGAACATAGCCCAATTGCTCTGCAGCAGCGGCGACCTTGGCACGCGTCTCGGGTTTAAGCGTGGTGCCACCGCGCAGCGAGAGCGAAACTGTCGAGAGGCTCAGCCCGGTCAGTTCCGCAATGGTGCGCAAGGTGACGCGACCGCCTGCTAATGGTTTCTGCGAACTCACCTGTGCCTGCGCCCCGCTACTCCAGATTTCCCTGTTTTGCATGCCCGGAGCCCCTTGCCAACAGCGCCCGCCCAGCGGCAAGCCTCAATGGCATTTGCAACGTTGCAAATACTGTGCATACCTGTGCGAAAATCGACCCTTGTGCAACACGTGAAGCCGACATCCGGAGCCGAAATGCCCTATTCAAATCCTCTCGCGTCAAAACTCGCCCTGCGCGATGATGATATCAAGCGCGAAGGTAAGCTGGAGCGGCTATGTGCTGACCTCGCCAGCAAGATACTGACCCCGATAGCTGATGCCCGGTTCCAGTGGCATGTGCAGCGGGATGATGTCAGCGCCGACGCCGCACTGGCTGATGACTGGCGCAATTGGGAGCAGTTTGGCAGCCATTCAGTATGGGCCAAAAAGCAGGGACACACTTGGTTTGCTGCCGAGGTGGAAGTGCCCGAAGCCGCGATCGGCGAGACACTCGTGCTCAAATTTACCAGCCAGTGGCAGGACCGTCCCGGTACGACAGATCCGCAATGTCTGGCCTATATTGATGGCAGGATTTCACAGGCACTTGATGGCAACCACACCGAACTGGTGATTGCACGCAATGCCCAGCGCGGGCAGACGCACACGCTGCTGGTCAACGCCTTCACCTTTTTCGATCGGCCACTGGTCGGTTTCAAGGTAGATTTCTTCGTGCGCAATGCGCGCGCCGAAAAGCTCTATTTCGACCTGCAGACCCCCTTTGAGGTCGCCATCCGCCTGCACCAGCAGGACGCACGCCGGCATGCCATTCTGGACATTGTCGAACGCGCCCTGTTCGCTCTGGATCGCCGTGACGGTCACACCGATGCCTTCGTCGCCTCGCTGGATGAGGCTGAAAGGATCGCGGCCGAAGTCTACGATCTCGTTGATACCGAGAACCAGCCGCAAATTACTGCAGTCGGTTCCACCCATCTTGACGTCGGCTGGCTCTGGCGCGTCGCGCACACGCGCGACAAGACGGCGCGTTCCTTCGCCACGGTTCTCAACCTGATGGAGGAGTATCCCGAGTTCACCTTCATGTATAACCAGTCGGTGCTGTTCGATTTCCTCAGACAGGATTATCCCGAGCTTTGGACGCGGCTGTTGGAGCGCGTCAAGGCGGGTCAGTTCGAGATAGAAGGGGCAATGTGGGTGGAGCCTGACGTCAACATCATCTCCGGGGAGTCTTTGGTTCGCCAGATCATGCGCGGGCGTCGCTTTCACCGCGAGAATTTCGGCGTAGATCCCCAGACTGTCTGGCTGCCGGACACATTTGGCTATTCGGCCAACCTGCCGCAGATCATGGACAAGTCGGGCCTGAAGTACTTTGTTACCTCCAAGCTGAGCTGGAACGACACCGATCGTTTCCCCTATGACAGTTTTCATTGGCGCGGCATTGACGGCACCGTCACCAAGGCCCAGCTGATCACGGCCCAGCGCTATGAGAGCGAAGAGATTTTCACCACCTATAACGGCGATCTGTCGGTGTCTGAAACCATGGGGGCCTGGAAGCGCTACGAGCCCAAGGCAGCCCACGACCAGGTGGTGATGAGCTATGGTTATGGCGATGGTGGCGGTGGGCCGACCCGTGCCATGATCGAGCGCGGTATTCGCCTTGAACGCGGCATTCCCGGCGCGCCCAAGGTCAAGCTTGAAGGTATTGTGCCATTCCTCGACCGGCTCGGCGCCGCAATGGATGCGCCCGCTGCAAAATTCCCCACCTGGAATGGCGAACTCTACCTGCAATATCACCGCGGCACGCTGACCTCGGTGGCCAAGAACAAGGCCAACAATCGCAATGCCGAGCGGATGCTGCGCGAGCTTGAGTTCCTCGGGGCCATGGCGCTGACGCAGGCTGGTGCGGACTATCCGGCTCAGGCGCTGGCCGAATTTTGGGAGCTTGTGCTGATCAACCAGTTCCACGACATCCTGCCGGGTACCTCCATCGCCGAAGTCTATGTCGATAGTGATGCGGAATATGGCCGCATCTTTTCCAACCTGGCCGCGCAGAACGGTCCTTGGCACGCCGCTGCACAGGCATTCGCCAAGCCGGGTGCAGATCAGTTGCGGCTGCTCAATTTCACCAGCCAGACCCGTGCTGAATTTGTCCAAATCGGCGGCGGGGCCGAACTGGAAGGTCAGGCGCTGGCGACTGCGGAAGGTGTGCGTCTGCTACAAAAGATTGTCCGTGCTGACGGCAGCGCCGCTTTTGGTACTAATCTGGGCAATATCGGCCCGCTCGGCTGGACCGGTGGCCAGATCGTTACCGGCACGGCGACTGAACACTCGCCGCTTTCGGTGTCGACCACCCATCTCGAAAACGACCAGCTTCGGATCACCTTCGATGCTTTGGGCGAAATTACCTCCATATTCGACAAGTCGCGGCAACGCGAGACCCTGGCCGCAGGCGAACGCGCCAACCGGCTTATCGCCTATGAAGACAAGCCGATGAACTACGACGCCTGGGACATCGACGCATATTTTGAAGAGCAATGCTGGCCCTTGGCCGATGCTGACGCAGACATATCTGTCGTTGAGACCGGCCCGCATCGCGCTGCTATCCGCATTGCGCGCCGCTATCAAAAATCGGACATCGTGCAGGTCATCTCACTGGCGTCGGGTGCGCGGCAGGTCGAGTTTGACACCTTCATCAACTGGCAGGAACGCCAGACCGTGATCAAGGCGCAGTTCCCCTTTGACCTGAATACCTCCGAAATTCGCTCCGAGATCCAGTTCGGCCACGTCAAACGGCCTACCCATCGCAATACCAGCTGGGACAAGGCGCGCTACGAGGCATCGATGCATCGTTGGGTCGACCTCAGTGAAACCGATTTCGGCGTCGCGCTGATCAATGACTGCAAATATGGCTATGACTGCCTCGAGCAGTCGATCCGGCTGACGCTGGTGCGGGGCTCGGTCTACCCCGACCCCCACGCAGATTTGGGCGAGCATCGCTTGCGCTACGCCATGATGGTTCATGACGGGGTCAGTGATCTCGAACAGGTTCACCGCGCCGCCGAACGCTTCAACAACCCGATTGCTGTCATCGGCTCGCGTAGCTGCGCCGCAGAACCGGCAGGTGAATTCGCCAGCTTCAGCTTTGCCAGTGTCGACTGCGCCAATGTCACTCTGGAAACTCTCAAGAAGGCCGAGCACTCCAACGATCTGGTTCTGCGTCTGTTTGAACACGCCAATATCCGCGCTGACGCCACCATCAGCTTTGGTCTGCCGGTCAAGTCTGTTCGCATAGTCAACCTGATGGAGGAGGGGGCAAGCGAGCCGCTGCCGCTGACCGCCAATAGCGTCACGCTCAAGTTGCGCCCATTTGAGATTGCGACCCTGTTGATTGAGCCGCAGGAGACCTAAATCACCTCAACTCACCAGGGGCTGACGCCAATGCTGCATGACCTCAATTGGCAAATCTCCCAATAGACACAATGCCTTGTTTCTTGGTCCTTGGTGATAGAGCTTGGCGTGGCGGGCGTTGCTTGCCATGATGGCTCATAAGGGTTTTTCGAATCATCACGCGGCTGGGGTCTCCCTCCCAACGGGACAGCCTGCTCATGCGCCCACCCTTGGGCCGCGGCGATCATCTCGCCAAGCAGGCAGTTTTTGATACAGCGGCGTGCCGGCAAGGTTTAGCAATGTCGTCCACCACTGAGCCGCCCCGCGACATTTTCGATGCCGGGACGCGGGGACTGCAACATCACGGCCTGCGACGTGCAAATGAGCGCGCTGTGCTGACCGTGGTTGGTTTCAATCCCGGTGTGTCCAACGCCGATATTGCTCGATTGTCGGGTCTGGCGCCTCAGACGGTTTCGGCCATCCTTGCAGACATTGATCGTGCTGGCATGATTACCCGGGGCGAAGTACTGCGTGGCCGCCGCGGCCAGCCCGCCACACCCATTTATCTCAGGGCAGACGGAGCCTTCTCAATTGGCGTTGAAATTGGCTGGCGCCACGTCAGCGTAGTCCGGCTCAATATGCACGCCGAAGTCGTTGGTCAGCAGCGCCGCGCCTATGACTACCCCGATGCCCGCACCCTCATCGATGACATTGGGGAGATGACATACGCGCTGGTGGCCGAGATGGAGCCTGAGGACCGCGTGCGGCTTGTCGATATGGGCGTTTCGATGCCCTCCAACCTGCCTGGCAATCTGCAGCTTGTTCAGGCCCCTGAAGAGCAGCGTTCGCTCTGGCAGGAGATCGACATTGCGGCCGAACTGGCGCAGCGCACCGGGCTCGAAATCAGCCTGTTCAATGACGGCAATGCGGCGTGTTGGGCTGAATTGATTGCCTTCCCAAGGCCCCGGCCGGCGACCTTTGTGTATTTTCTGATTTCCCACCATATCGCCGCTGGCATTGTCTCTGAGGGCTCGCTGTGGGAGGGGCCAACAGGCAACTCGGCCAATCTGGGTTCAATGCTGGTAATGGACAGTGCCGGTCGCCTGCAGGCCGCGCACTTCGTGGCCTCGATCACCTCCCTGATCAACCGGCTGGCCGAAGCGGGCATCACAGCAACACCAGACACACTCGAGGACTGGGACTGGTCCAGCTTTGGGTCGGTGCTTGATCAGTGGATTGAGGACTGCGCCGTCGTGCTGGCGCGCGTGGTGTTCAACACCACAGCAGTCATTGAAAGCGGTCTGGTCGTGATCGACAGCATAATCCCCGACGCTATCACCGGGCGCTTGATCGACCGTCTGAGCTTCGCGTTGAGCCAATTGCCAGTGGCATCCTATCAACAGCCTGAAGTGGTCGCCGGCCATCTTGGCGTGCTTGCACCCGCTATTGGGGCCGCCGAATTGCCACTTTACCGACGATATTTCTCACGCGCGCTCGTGGACATCGCTAGCTGATTGCTGTTTCCGCCCGTTAGCTTTTTCGTCAAGAGCGGTGCGCAGTTGTGCGCTGGGCGTGAACACCACGGTCTTACGCGGCGAAATGCGATGCTCTGTACCGGTGCGTGGATTGCGCCCCAGCCGTTCAGCCCGTTCGCGGACCTGCAATGATCCGAATGCGGTCAGCTTGACGTTTTCGCCGGCCATCAAAGCTGTGCTCATCAGGGCGAACATCTGCTCGCCAACGGCCGTAACATCGGCCTTGTTCAGTTCAGTTTTCCGTGCCGCCGCTTCGGCGAGCATGGCGCGGGTGATGGTTTTAGTCACAATTGCTGCTCCCCATATTCTTAAGTTCATAGGGAGAATTTAAAGCGCTGTCCAGAGTTTGAGTGCTGCGTTCAAACATGAATGATGTGCTCATGTTTAGTTGACTTATTTTAGAATGGTTATAAGTTACGGTCGGGTTTGATCATTCGGCCCATGTTCGATTTCTCGACTGCCAGCGTATGCAGCAATGCGCGGCGTCACCAGAAAGGTCCCGCTGTGCGCCTGACTCGCCAATCAAATTATGCCATTCGCACCTTGGTCTATTGCGCGGTCAACGAGCCGGGGCTGAGCCGAGTTGCCGACATCGCGCGCGCTTATAATATTTCTGAACTCTTCCTGTTCAAGCTAATCAAGCCACTGGTCGAAAATGGCCTGCTGGCTACGGTTCGCGGGCGTCACGGCGGCATCAAGCTGGGCAAGAAGGCCGAAGACATTACGCTGCTCGACACCATTCGGCTAACCGAAGAGAACTTCGCCCTGGCCGAGTGCTTTGAAGATGGCGCTGATTGTCCGCTGATCGGTGAGTGCGACCTCAATGGCGCGTTGCGCGAGGCGCTCGGCGCATTCTTTGAAGTGCTGGCGGGCTACACCATCGCTGATCTCGCCAGCAAGAAGCGCTCGATTCGCGATCGCCTTGGCCTGACTGCAGCCGAAGCCGTGGCTGAGCCGCTTCACTAGTAAGTATCTTTAATATGAGTTTGACACTCATGTTATAATATGGTTTTGTCGCCGCATGCAGGGCTGCGGTTGGCAAGAGGGGTCTGGCCAATCACAACTGCGCTGAGATGACGGTGCTTGCTGCTACCGTCTCCCCGGGCTGGTCAGGGTCCTCAACGCCCTGACCAGCCTTTTCATTGCAGGGCTGGCAGAGCAATCGACAGCCTTTCCTTTATTCGCGGCCTATGCTCTATCCGCCTCATGGCTGCAGCACCCCTTCTCTCGCTTCAAAACATTCAATTGACCTTCGGCGGCACGCGCCTGCTCGAAGGCGCCGAACTCATTGTATCGCCCGGACAGCGCATTGCGCTGGTCGGTCGCAATGGTTCAGGCAAGTCCACTCTGCTCAAGATTGCATCGGGTGAAGTCACCCATGATGCCGGGGTCCGCTTTGTCGAACCCAAGGCCACGCTGCGCTATCTGCCGCAGGAACCCGATTTGTCAGAGTTTGCAACAACGCTGGAATATGTCGAAGCGGGCCTTGGGCCGGGCGATGACGAGTACCGCGCGCAATATCTGCTCAGCTCGCTTGGCCTGACCGGCGCAGAAGATCCCAGAAAACTCTCTGGTGGTGAGGGGCGCCGCGCAGCCCTGGCCCGCGTTCTGGCACCAAAGCCTGACATTCTCCTGCTCGATGAGCCCACCAACCATCTCGATCTTCCCGTCATTGAATGGCTGCAGTCCGAACTGGATTCACTGCGCTCGGCCATGGTTCTGATCAGCCATGACCGTCGTTTCCTCAGCGATCTGACCCGTTCCACCGTCTGGCTTGATCGCGGTGTGACACGACGACTCGACAAGGGGTTCGGCAGTTTCGAGGCTTGGCGCGATCAGGTGCTTGAAGAAGAAGAACGCGACCGCCACAAGCTCGACCGCCAGATCGTGCGCGAGGAACATTGGGTGCGCTATGGGGTAACCGCGCGCCGCAAGCGCAATGTTGGACGCATGGAGCGTCTGGCAGGCCTGCGCCAGGACCGGCGCGAACAGCGCAGCGTTACCGGATCGGTCAATATGCAGGTTTCCGAAGGCCGCACCTCCGGCGCGCTGGTGGTGGAAGCGGAAAACATTTCCAAGGTCTATGGCGATCGTACCATTGTCGGCGATTTTTCGACCCGCGTTCTGCGGGGCGACAGGATCGGTATTGTTGGTCCCAATGGTGCCGGCAAGACCACGTTGATCAAAATGCTCACCGGCACGCTCAAACCTGATAGCGGCACCATCAAGCTCGGCTCCGCGCTCGAACTGGCCATGCTTGATCAGGGGCGGGCCAAGCTCGATCCCGATACGCGTCTGCGTGATGCCCTGACAGGTGGTGGCTCTGACACGCTGCAGATCAATGGTCAGCCCAAGCACGTGGTGGGCTACATGAAGGACTTCCTGTTTACCCCCGAACAGGCCAACACACCCATCGGCAAGCTGTCGGGTGGCGAACGCGCCCGCGTGGCATTGGCCCGCGCTCTTTCGCTACCATCTAACTTCCTGGTGCTCGACGAGCCGACCAACGATCTCGATCTCGAAACCCTCGACCTGCTTGAGGAAATGGTCTCCGAATATGCGGGCACCGTTGTCGTCGTCAGCCATGACCGCGATTTCCTTGATCGTGTCGCCACCTCGGTGATCATCGCCGAAGGCAATGGCGACTGGACAGAATATGCCGGTGGCTATTCTGACATGGTCATTCAGCGTGGTGAGGGCGTGCAGGCCCGCGCTGCCGCCAAGGCGCACCGCCCCGGCAAGACGTCCATGGCGCCCATTGCTGCGCCAACCGCTGATGCGCCCAAACGCAAGATGTCATTCAAGCAAAAGCACGCTCTCGAAACCCTGCCAGGACAGATTGAAAAGCTCGAGATCGAGATTGCCGCGATCAATGCCGCGCTTGTAGCGCCCGATTTCTACACCAGGGATCCGGACGGTTTCGCCAAGAAGTCCAAGGATCTCATTGCCGCTGAAGCCAAGCGCGCCAAGGCGGAAGAGCAGTGGATGGAGTTGGAGTTGTTACGCGAGGAAATCGAGGGCTAGCCCTCGTCCTTCCAGCCAAACACGGGCTCTGTCAGGGACTGCAGGCCTTCTGTTTCGCCGCTTATGCGGCGCAGCAGCAGGCTGCCCAATGCGCGCCCGGCACTGGCAAAATCCTCAGCCACTGTCTCGGCTCCCGGCTGGAACTGGGCAAACATTGGCGTGGATTGCTTGGTGATCACGTGAACGTCCTGGCCTGCTTTCAGACCAGCTTCGTTGAGGCCACTAATCACGGCCAGGGCCGAGACCTCTGACGAACAGACCCAGCCATCAGGGCTGTCAGGACGCTTGGAACGCTTGATCACATAGCTGCGGATGGCATCGGCGGCGCTGCCCAGGTTGACGTCGGCCGCGAACTCATGCGCGATGCCCGCCTCTGAAGCCGCGCGGGCCACACCGGTCTTGATGTGGTCGGTATAGGTCAGCGTGCTTTCAGGCAGCACGGTGGTCACGCGGCGGCAGCCCTTGGCAGCCAGCCGCTGCACAGCGCCATAGGCATAGGCCTCATTGTTGAAATCGACCCAGGGATGGGATTCCGGCCAGTTGCTGCGGCCGTGGCTGATGAAGGGGAAGTCATTGTCGATCAGAAACCGCGTCCGCTCGTCAAACGCTTCGGACTTTGAGAACACCACCCCGTCCGCCATGCGGTTGCGCACGATGTGCTTGATGGGCTCGATAGGCGCCACATTGCGGAACAGTGGTGTGATGACCAGATGGTACGCGGTGCCGCGCATGGCTTCGGTCAGCCCCCCCACAATTGACGAGCCAAACCCGTAAATCTGTTCGTCCGGCTCCAGAACCAGCGCAATTACATTGGTGCGACCGGTCTTCAGACGAAGCGCCGCGCGATCCGGCAAATAGCCAACTTCGGCAGCGACTTTCTGCACTCGGTCGCGCGTTTCCTGTGACAACTCGGGCGCGTTGTTGAGTGCCCGCGAAATCGTGGTAACGGCAAAGCCGGTCATTTGCGCAATGGTCTTGAGCGTTGGCTTGCCGGATGGCTTGACGCCACGCTTACCCTTTGCGCTGGGCAGCTCGTCTTCGGACACTTTCGATACCTCTCGGTCCCGCCATGGACTGGCGTGACATGTTATAGGGGCGCGACATCACCAGATTGTCGGCCAAAGCACAAGCTTTTGAGCGCCTTGCTAAAGTCGCACGGCAACCCCAGTCAATCCGGACTTTTGGCCTCATATTTCTGTCGTGCGACGAAAGTAGAGCAGGTTTTTTCCGATTTTTTGCACTTTATGGTGCCTGCCGCGCTGGCTTTAAGCAGCAAACGGCCCTATGTTCGAGCCGTTGCATCGGTAAACGCCGATGTTGTGTCGTCGCCAACCCGCAGGAAAGGAATGAAGATGACCCCATCAAATACCTTGACGATTGCCGGTTCGCGCCTCGTACGCATCAACCTGCAAAGCGTAAAACGCTGGCCAGAGGCCTGTCGCTCGAAACGAATGTGATCCGTCACGCGTTCGTCTCACAACTTCGATAGACCCTAAGCGTCGCCGGCCCGGATGGGGCAATTTTGCCCTTCCGCCTTGTCGCATCGACGCGCAAGTAGAGATTCTACCATGCAGGAAAACAGTTTAGATCGGGCCAAGGCCCACAAGCCCGTGGTGATTGAGGTCGGTGGAGAGCCGCTCGGTGTCGTCGTGCCACATGCCAATGGTTACCGGTTTCTGGCCGTAAAACTGCCCGCCTTCGCGATTGATGGCCAGCAGTTCGAAACGGTCGAGAAGGCACATTTCGCCGTTGCCCAGGCCGTCCGCAATGGCGGCGCCGACGCTGCCTAGTGCGGCAAAGCCTGGAATAGCCCCTCTTGGAGGCCAAAATGATGACGCCGGTGATCTAGGTCACCGGCGTTTTTTAGTCGTCATTGGTCGAGTTGAGCTCGGCGGGGCGTTTGCCTTCGGCAATCGGCGCTCCCGGATCCAGTGCGTCATCGACGGCGCTGGCCAGCGCTTCAACGTCAATACGCGATGAGCCGTTATCGGCCTGTCGTTGCAATTCAGCGGCAAGCGCGGTCGCTATCGCCCGGTGCCGCAACGCGTTCTGATTACCCATTGCCATCGATTGAAATCCCCTGGTCATCCATGCGCACTTCGATACCCGGGCGGGCCTGCTGCTGCTGATAACTGTAGATACCAAAACCGACCACGGCGATCAGCAAGATCGCGATTACGGCATATAGACCATTGCGGCTCATTGAGCCCTCCTGACGCTTGTTCGAAATGGAACAACGCACAGCAGGCTCTCTGGTTCACTTCGCTGTCATTCCTGCGCCGCTATTGTTCGCAGCGCCATCACAAAAGCGGTTACGCCGATGGCGATCCCGCCTGAATTGTCGATGATGATCGGATTAATGCCAGTGGGCACCGGCGCGCTTTCGCGCGCCAGTCGTGCCGTGATCTGATCCCCGCTTTCGCGCCCTCTATTGGTCAGCCTTTCGGCGCGCCGGGAAATTTCTGCGGTAATCAGCACCACGGCGCAGCCCGGATAGCGGCGTCTGGCCTCGCTCACGACGTGGCGCGAGACATTGGCAACCACCACCTTGCCCAGCGCCAGATCTGTCTCGACGCTGATCGGCAGGCCATAGCGCAGATTGTGGGCGTCCCAGCTCAGGCAGAACCGGCCCATGGCTTCGGCTCTGGCAAAGGCTTGGGGCTCCATGGTGTCGTGCTCTTCCACCTCAACCTCGGCGGGACGTGTCACCACGCGTCGAACAAAGGTGAAGCGCCTGTCATTCTCCAGCGCCTGCTTGGCCCCACCGATCAGCGTATCCTTGCCCACCCCGGAGGGGCCAACCACAAGAACCAGTGAGCCAAGCGATCGTGCCATGAACTAGCTAACCCTGCTGCCCTGACGCCAGACGCCGCGCACCACGGGCAGTCCGCCGACCATGGCGACCCTGACCAGATCGGCGCGCTTGCCCACGGCAAGTTCGCCGCGGTCTGTCAGGCCCGCAGCCTTGGCGGGGTTGCTGGTGACCATAGCCAACGCCTGAGGCAGGGTCAGGCCCGCCACCCGCTGTGGCAGCACAAAGGCGGCCTGCAGCATGGCAAATGGCACGTAATCCGAGCTTAGAATATCCAACAGGCCAGCGCGCACCAGATCAGTTGCCGAGACATTGCCAGAATGCGATTTGCCGCGCACCACATTCGGTGCACCCATCAGGATCGCCAGGCCAGCATCATGGGCTGCCGCGGCTGCTTCCAGCGTCGTGGGGAACTCGGCAATCGCAACGCCATCGGCAATGCCCTCTTGGACATGGGCCAGACTAGCGTCGTCATGGCTGGCAAGCGCAAGCCCCAATTCATGTGCGCGGCGCACGATATGGGCGCGGTGCGCCCCCGAGTAGCGGGCGTGATCGTCCAGCCGGTCTGTTATGAAGCTCTCAAGTTCGGCCGGGGTTCGCCCGGCCTGGTAGAACTGTTTATAGGCATCGAGCGACTGAAATTGTCTCTGCCCCGGCGTGTGGTCCATCATCGAGGCCAGGCGGGTCTCCGGGTGCGTCGCATAGGCTTCAAAATGCTCCAGCACGTCATGGCTGGGGAGTTCGCAACGCAGGTGCACAAAATGTTCGGCGCGCAGCCATCCATCCTTTCGAGCGGAGGCAATGGCGCCCGTCAGCGCTGCGATATGGGGCGCCATATCCTTGACGTCAGCGTCCGAGCCAATGCGAACAGCATCAAAGACCGTGGTGATACCCGAGCCGGCGATCTGCACATCATGGGCGTGCAGCGAAGCCAGTGGATCCCAAAACACGCCGGGGCGGGGGCGATAATGATTTTCCAGATGGTCGGTATGCAGTTCGACCAGACCGGCAATCAGATAGTCGCCTTCCAGATCCAGCCCGGTGTTGGCAGGGCCATCAGAGATCCCAGCAATCATGCCATCGTCAAAGCTCAGACTGCCCTCGACTATGCTGTCCGGCAGGACAATGCGCGCATTGCGGAAGGCATTCTGGTTCATGCGGTCAGGCCCAGCTTGAAATCTGCCAAACGTACAAACGGCTTGCCTGCATCAGGCTCGCGGTAGAGCGATAGCCGGTCCAGCACCAGCGGCTCATCAAGCACCGGATTGAACCATGTCGAGGCCGCTTTGCTGACTTCGGCCTGATCGGCTTCGGGCAGCCGATCACTCAGCGTCATGTGGAAGCGGAACTCGTCGAACACATAGGGATAACCATACGCATCCAGCAGTTCGATCTGCCGTTCACTCAGATTGCGATTGGCACGGGCCGCCCGGTCCTTGTTGGTCATGGGTGCGCGAAACACGTCGAAGCGCTCCACCACATGCGCCGCGAAATCCTGCAAGGCGTCGTTCTGCTCAACCATCAGCGCCAGAAACCCGTCCAGCGATGCCAGCATTGGCTTGCCGAGATCAATAGGTTGATGCTCGCCGGCAAAACTGGTGATGGCGGCGCGCAGATCGGCTTCGCTTGCACCATCCACCAGCGCCATTGGGGCTTTTAATGTAGCGTGAAAGCCATAGCGATTGGCGGACTGGGTCATGTTGAGCAGGCGGTCTCGATCGATACCCGCGACTGGCCCATCAAACAGATCGCCATCATTGGAATCGCGGCCCAGCCAGGTGGCTGCCCGCTCCCACAGATTACTGGTGGCGGACGGGGCGTAATATATCGCGAATCGTTCTGTCATCGGAACTCCTTGACCTGCCGCTAGTCATAGTATGTGTCGGTCGTTTGACAGTGGCCACGTTCTTGATGCTGGCTACCTGTGCCCGCGCCGAATCGCAAGCCGAGAGAATCCATGGACACTATGCTGCTTGAGCAGATGTTTCGCACTGCCGTTGCCCAGGCGCAGCCGGCATTGGCTGTCGCCCAGAACCTGCCCGAGCGCCCCAAGGGCCGCACGGTCGTGATTGGCGCCGGCAAGGCCTCGGCCCAAATGGCGCACGCATTCGAGCAGGCATGGGATGGTCCGATCACCGGATTGGTCGTGACGCGCTATGGTTATGCCCAGGCCTGTGAGCGCATCGAGATTGTCGAAGCGGCGCATCCGGTACCCGATGAAGCGGGCTTCCTCGCCGCACGGCGCATTATGGAAACGGTTTCGGGGCTAGGGCCCGATGACCTCGTTGTTGCGCTGATTTCCGGCGGTGGCTCATCTCTGCTGCCGGCTCCCGCTCCTGGTCTGACGCTGGACGATGAACAGGCGATCAATCGATCATTGCTGGCCTCCGGCGCGCCCATTTCGGTGATGAACCTGATCCGCAACCAGTTCTCGGCCATCAAGGGTGGGCGCCTGGCGGCACGCTGCGCGCCAGCACGCGTCGCCACACTGGTGGTCTCCGACGTGCCGGGGGATGATCCGTCGGTGGTCGCGTCCGGCCCAACCATTCCGCTGGCGGGCACGCGTTCGCTGGCACGCAAATATGTATCCCTTTACGGCATCGATTTGCCGCCGCACGCTCAAGCCCTGCTGGCCGGTGACGATAATCTGGCCCCGCTTGCCACGGATCCGGCATTGGCCCGCAATAGCGTGCGCACCATTGCCTCGGCGGCCCTCTCGCTTGAAGCCGCTGCCGCCCAGGCCCGTGAGCAGGGCATTGAAGCGGCCATTCTATCTGATTCAATTGAAGGCGAGGCGCGCGACGTGGCGCAGGTCCATGCCGCCATTGCCAAAGAGGTTGCCACGCGCAACCGACCCTTTTCCAAGCCGGTGGTGCTGCTGTCGGGCGGCGAGACCACCGTCTCGCTGCGCGGCAAAGGTCGCGGCGGTCGCAATGCGGAGTTTCTGCTGGCCCTTGCCATAGCCATTGATGGCAGCGAAAGGGTCACGGCGCTGGCCGCTGATACCGACGGTATTGATGGCTCCGAGGACAATGCCGGCGCCTTTGTCGACGGCACCACGGCAACGCGATTGCGTCACGCCGGTATCGACCCTCTTGCAGCTCTGGCCAATAATGACGCCTATTCGGCCTTCAAGGCGATAGGCGACCTTTTGGTCACCGGGCCCACAGGCACAAATGTCAACGACTTCCGCGCCATCCTGGTGCGATAGCAGTACCGAATTTCTAAATCGGAGAGAGGCGGCGATGGCTAAGGCAGTAGGCATAGGTGGAGTATTTTTTCGCGCGCAGGACACCGAGGCGCTAACCCAGTGGTATCAGGAACACTTGGGTATTCCCGGTTTCTGGACGCAGGCGGCGGGCCCTACCGTGTTCGCGCCATTCAAAGCCGATACCGATTATTTCCCAGCCGACCGGCAATGGATGATCAACCTGCGTGTCGATGATCTGGACGCGTTGATGGCGAGCCTGAAAGCCGCGGATATTGCGGTCGAAACCCGGCCCGAGGAATGGGATGCTCCCGAGACGGGCCGATTTGCCCGCATTCAAGACCCGGAAGGCAATCCCATCGAACTCTGGCAGCCGCCAAAATAATCATACAATTCCTCTTGGCAGAACCGGGGCTGCTCTGTTCTATAGCCGCGACTTTTCCGGAGGAGCCAGATCATGGCCAAACGCAAGATCGCCGTTATCGGTGTCGGCAAGATCGCCCAGGACCAGCACCTGCCGGTGATCGACAATTCCGAGGACTTCGAACTGGCCGCGACCGTTTCGACTCGTGGTCTAGCCCATAACGGCCTGCCCGTGTTCAAGACGCCTGCCGAGCTTTATGCCGCCATGCCCGAAATTGCGATCGTCTCGATCTGCACGCCGCCCGGCATTCGCCATCAATATGTCCGCGAGGCGCTCGACGCTGGCAAGGATGTGATGATGGAAAAGCCGCCGACCACGACAGTCTCTGAACTCGATGATCTGGTCGCCCATGCCAAGCGGCTCGACCGGGTTCTGTATCAGACTTGGCACAGCCAATATAATCCGGCAGTGGATCGCGCCAAGGCGATTCTGGCCGAGCAGGGTGTAACGGCCGCCCGCATCGATTGGCGCGAAAGCGTGCGCAAATGGCATCCAGGTCAGGATTGGGTCTGGGAGCCCGGTGGCTTTGGTGTCTGCGATCCCGGCATCAATGCCTTTTCGATTTTTACAAAGGTCATGCCCTATCCGGTCTTTGTGCAGTCCAGCACGCTCACCTTTCCGGCCAATCGGCAGACGCCTATCGATGTGGACATTACCTTCAAATCCGGCCAGGCGCACAAACCAGAACTTTCAGCCGGCTTCAACTGGCTCGAAGAGAGTGGCGAGATCTGGACCATCCGCTTCGAAACTGGCACCGGCGACATCGTCAAGCTTGAGGGTGGCGGACGCACGCTCAAGATCAACGATACGGTCGTGCTTGAACATGGCGATGGTGAATACGCAGCCATGTATGACCGCTTCGCTGACTTGCTCGACGCTCACAACAGCGATGTCGACGCCACGCCATTCCGTCTGATGTCGGACGTGTTCCTGATGGGCGCGCGCGTCAACGGTCCCGATTTCCATTGGTAGCCCGAACAACGAGACCCTCCATGACAGAAAGGTCTCGTTCCGGCCGCGTTAGTGGCCTGCGTTAGTCAGGGTCTTGAGGTCGGCATCGCTGAGTTTGAGCCGGACGCCCTTGGCCAGGCTCTTTACCTGCTCGACCGAAGTGGCCGAGGCAATTGGGGCTGTGACGCCCTTTTGCGCCACCAGCCATGCCAGCGAAACCTCGGCTGGTGTGGCGTTATTGGCCGCTGCCACTGTGTCCAGCGCCGCTAGAATGGCCTCGCCTTTGGCGTCGAGATATTGCTCCATCCCGCCGCCACGCTGCGATTTGCTGAAGTCGGATTTGCTGCGATATTTTCCTGTCAGGAAGCCCGAGGCGAGGCTGAAATAGACGATGGTACCCAGTTCTTCTTCGAGCACCACTTCGCGCAGGGCATCAAACTCTTCACGGTCATAGAGATTATAGCGCGGCTGCAGCACTTCGTAGCGCGGCAGGGTCTTGATGACCGATGTCTCTTCGGCGGCGCGCACCATTTCAGCCGTGTAGTTGGAGGCGCCTAGCACCCGCACACGACCAGACCGCACTAGCGGATCATAGGCGCCCAGCGTTTCCTCATGGCTGGTTTCTGCATCGGGCCAGTGGCTGAAATAGAGGTCGATATAGTCGGTCTGCAGCCGTTTGAGCGACGCCTCGATGCCATCGTGGATCGCCTGTGCGCTCAGTCCACCTGCCGAACGCCCCGAATTGACCTTGGTGAAGATCTGCACTGCGTCGCGATTGCCGCGGGCCTTCATCCACTTTCCGATGATCGTTTCGCTCATGCCCGGAGGATTGCCTGGCACCCAATTGGGATAACCCTCGGCGGTATCAATGGCGGTAAAGCCTGCCTCGACATAGGCGTCCAGTATTTCAAAGCCCTTCTCTTCATCAACGGTCCAGCCAAAGACGTTGCCGCCCAGAACTAGAGGTTCGATAACGAGTTCGCTGCGTCCAAGAGGTCGGCGGTCCATGATGATTCTCCGTTATGGTTCGACGGGGGTAACGTCTGGCGCGGGTATTTGTTCGGCTGCTGGCGCGCGCGGCGCGCACCAGGCCAGGGCGCGGTTGATGGCGTATAGCGAACCCGACAGGCTGATATATCGGAACGGCTCATTCGTATCGTCACTGTGGCGCAGATAGACAAAGCTGCCTTGCTCAAGGCGTTCCAGCAGCCAGCCGGCATCCGAACCAAACCGTGCCCCATAAGGGGCTGCGGTGGCTTCGGCGACGGGACTGCGGTTTTCGCGGTCTAGCGTCATCTCCCAGCGCCCGCTGTCCTCAACCCGACTGGTGTGAACGTAAACACCGGTGCTGAAATCGTCCTCGCAGCGCACGACCAGACATGAAAATGCCGCTGGCGACGCATCGCGATCGCACCCCATGGTGGCGCGGTCGCCTTCCCCGGGCAGCGCAGAATAGTGCCAGCCCGCTTCCTGAGCCCGTAGGGACGCCGCCATCAGCAGGCCCATAGCGACAATGCCCGATATCAGAGCTTGGGTTCGATAAGGTCCCATCTGTTCCCATAGAGGTCTTCAAACACCGCCACCGAACCATACGCTTCATATCGGGGGGCTTCGAGAAACTTGACGCCGCGGGCGACCATGGCCGCATGGTCCGTGGCAAAGTCATCGGTTTCGAGAAAGCCCATCACGCGACCACCGGTCTGGTTGCCGACAGCGTTCGATTGCTCGGCGCCGTCCGCCTTGGCCAATAGCAGTCGCGTGCCGCGTCCACCCTCGGGCGCAACGAGCACCCAGCGCTTGCCGTCGCCCATATCGGTATCGGTAATCAGGACAAAGCTGAGTTGCTCACGGTAAAAAGTGATCGCTGCATCATAATCTGCAACGACGAGGGTCATGGTGGCGATGGATTGTGTCATATCGCTATGGATCACCAGCGCCTGTGGAGGGTCAAGGCCGTTGATCGCTTGCCGAACGGATCATCCAAGAACCGTCCAGTGTCATGGAATCGTGTTCTACCCGTCATCAAATTGACCAAATGGTCAAACTCCCCCATTGCACTCCCTTAGATTCTAGGCTTTGTTGACGCCCAAGCCCCGGTCGGGAAGCCGGGTGCATAAACTAATCGGGAGACAACAATCATGAAATTGATGAAAACGCTGCTCGCAGCAACCGCCGTTTTGGCGCTCGCTGCCGGCGCAGCGCAGGCCAAGCAGTTGGTCTACTGCTCCGAAGCATCGCCTGCCCATTTCGATCCAGGTCCAACCACTGGTGGCAACGATTTTGACGCGTCTTCGCGCACCATCTACAACCGCCTGGTCGAGTTCGCTCCCGGCAGCACGGACGTCATTCCCGGTCTCGCTGAGAGCTGGGACGTTTCGGAAGACGGCACGGAAATCACCTTCCACCTGCGTGCTGGCGCCAAGTTCCACACCACTGAATATTTCACGCCAACGCGTGATCTGAACGCCGATGACGTGATCTTCTCGTTTGAGCGTCAGTGGAAGGAAGACAACGCCTGGTTCGCTTACCTCGACGGCATGAGCTGGGACTACTTCCAGGGCATGGACATGCCCAGCTTCATCAAGGAAATCCGCAAGGATGACGACCTCACGGTCACCTTTGTGCTGAACGAACCAAATGCACCAATGGTCGCCAACCTGGCCATGGACTTTGCTTCGATCATGTCGAAGGAATACGCTGACAAGCTCGAAGCTGACGGCAACATGGCAGCGCTGTCTACCCAGCCAATCGGCACTGGTCCGTTCCAGTTCGTTGATTACCAGCTCGACACCGTCATCCGCTATGCCGCTTTCCCTGACTACTGGGATGGCAAGCAGCCAATCGATGATCTGATCTTCGCGATCACCACCGATCCATCGGTCCGTGCCCAGCGTCTGCTGGCCGGCGAATGCGATATCATGCCGTACCCGGCACCAGCCGATATCGCCATGTTGCAGGGTGATGACAACCTGACCGTCATGGAGCAGGAAGGCCTTAACATCGGCTACATGTCCTACAATGTGACCGAAGCACCATTCGACGACGTCAATGTCCGCAAGGCGTTGACCATGGCGATCGACAAGGCTGCGATCATCGAAGCCGTGTATCAGGGTGCTGGCCAGGACGCCAAGAACCTGATCCCACCCACCATGTGGTCCTATGACGACTCGATCCCGGCTGACGTTTATGATCCGGAAAAGGCCAAGCAGATGCTGGCTGATGCCGGCGTCACCGAGCTGACCACCGATCTGTGGGCCATGCCCGTGTCGCGCCCATACAACCCCAATGCCCAGCGTATTGCTGAGCTGATTCAGGCTGACTGGGCTGCTGTCGGCGTCACCGCCAACATCGTCTCCTACGAGTGGACCGAGTACCGCACACGCGGCAAGCTGGAAGACCGCAAGGGTCCATTCCAGATCGGTTGGACTGGTGACAATGGTGATCCAGACAACTTCTTCGCCACCCTGTTCTCGTGCTCGGCCATCGGCGTGTCGAACTACTCGTCCTGGTGCAATGAAGAGTTCGAGGCTGTCATTCAGGAAGCCAAGACCACTTCTGATCCGGCCAAGCGCACCGAGCTCTACAAGAAGGCTCAGGAAATCTTCAAGGCTGATGAGCCTGCAATGACCCTGGCCCACAGCCGTGTGTTCATGCCCATGAGCAACAAGGTGCAGAACTACAAGATGAGCCCGCTGGGTACCCATAGCTTCGTCGGCGTCGATATCGCCGAATAAGCCAAGGCCTCACGGTCACAATCAGGAGCCTCGATCCGGTCACCGGAACGGGGCTCCCCTTTGAATTAAGTGCAGGGCAGGAGGCGCCGATCAACGGCCCCCGACAAAGCCCCCGCCACATCAGGAAACGCAGGCGAAACAGCATCCGCTGATCGCTGCACCAGGGCAAAACCCGTTCATGTTCACTTACATTCTGCGCAGACTTGCGCTGATCCTGCCGACTATTATTGGCATCTCAATCTGCGCCTTCGCCTTTGTGCGTGTGCTGCCCGGCGACCCCATTCTGGCCATGGCTGGTCAGCACGGCGTGACGCCTGAGCGCTACGAAATTCTCAAAGAACAGTTCGGCTACAACCTGCCCATCTGGCAGCAATACTTCAATTATGTCTGGGGCGTGCTGCAGGGCGATTTCGGCATCTCGCTGTCCACCAAGCGACCCGTAATCACCGAATTCCTGACCCTGTTCCCCGCCACGATCGAGCTGGCTTCGGTCGCAATGATTCTGGCGGTCAGCATTGGCATCCCGGCCGGCATTTTCGCTGCCGTCAATCGCGGCTCCTGGTTTGATCAGCTCACCATGGGTGTCGCCCTGACGGGCTACTCCATGCCCATTTTCTGGTGGGGCCTGCTGCTCATCATCTTCTTTTCGGGTTATCTCGGCTGGACCCCGGTTTCAGGCCGTCTCGACCTGATGTTCTTCCTGCGCCCGATCACCGGCTTCATGCTGATCGACACCCTGCTGTACGGAAACTGGCCAGCCTTTGTTTCGGCGCTGCGCCATCTCATCCTGCCCGCGGTGGTGTTGGGCACCATCCCGCTGGCAGTGATCGCCCGCCAGACCCGTTCGGCCATGCTTGAAGTGCTCGGCGAGGACTATGTCCGCACCGCTCGCGCCAAGGGCCTGTCACCCCGTCGGGTGGTCAATGTGCACGCCCTGCGTAATGCACTGATCCCGGTGGTCACCACCATAGGTCTGCAGGTTGGTCTGCTGCTGGGCGGCGCCATCCTCACAGAAACCATCTTCTCCTGGCCGGGCATCGGCAAGTGGATGATCGATTCCATCGCCAAGCGCGACTATGTGGTGGTGCAGTCCGGACTGCTGCTCATCGCCCTGATCGTCATGGCGGTGAACCTTCTGGTCGACCTGCTCTATGCGGTCATCAATCCGCGCATCAGGGTGAAATAACATGACCGAGGCAACTTCCACTCCCACCCCGACCAAGGTCAGCAATGCCGCTGCGTTCCGCGAGTTCTGGCACTA
The DNA here is from genome assembly GCF_018334155.1 of Devosia litorisediminis. Taxonomy (NCBI): domain Bacteria; kingdom Pseudomonadati; phylum Pseudomonadota; class Alphaproteobacteria; order Hyphomicrobiales; family Devosiaceae; genus Devosia; species Devosia litorisediminis. The sequence goes on from NZ_JAGXTP010000002.1 coordinate 95,832, forward strand.
TTTCGCCGTCAATCGCGGTGCCGTCATTGGCTTGGTCGTCTTTGTACTGCTCGTCCTGGTGGCCATCTTCGCTCCCTTGCTGGCGCCCTATTCGCCCGATCAACAATATCGCGATGCTATCCTGACCCCACCGGTCTGGGATGCCATGGGCGATCCCCGCTTCCTGCTCGGTACCGACCCTGTGGGGCGCGACATGCTGAGCCGCCTAATCTATGGCGCGCGCTATTCCCTGTTCATCGGTCTGTTCGTTGTCACCGGCGCGCTGTTTGTCGGTGTCATCCTGGGCGTGCTGGCCGGCTATTTCGGTGGCTGGGTGGATGCTGCCATCATGCGCGTCATGGACGTGATCCTGGCCTTCCCCTCATTGCTGCTGGCACTGGTGCTTGTGGCTATTCTCGGGCCGGGCCTGTTCAATGCCATGGTCGCCATCGCTCTGGTGCTGCAACCGCACTTTGCCCGACTGGTCCGCGCGGCAGTCATGGCTGAAAAGAACCGAGAATATGTGACGGCAGCCAAGCTTTCTGGCGCCAGCCACATTCGCCTGATGCTGATCACTATCCTGCCCAATTGCCTGGCGCCGTTGATCGTGCAGGCCACGCTGAGCTTCTCCAACGCCATTCTGGAAGCGGCCGCCCTGGGCTTTCTGGGCATGGGGGCGCAGCCACCAACGCCTGAGTGGGGCACGATGCTGGCATCGGCCCGCGAGTTCATCCTGCGCGCACCCTGGGTGGTGACGTTCCCCGGTCTGGCCATTCTGGTGACCGTTCTGGCAATCAATCTGATCGGCGACGGCCTTCGGGACGCGCTTGATCCCAAGCTCAAGAGGAGCTGATCCATGGCCCTGCTTGAAATCAAGAATCTCTCGGTCTCCTTCGATACCTCCGCTGGCCTGTTCAAGGCCGTCGATGGCATCGATGTGTCTGTCGATGCGCGCGAAGTGCTGGCCATCGTTGGCGAGTCGGGTTCGGGTAAGTCCGTGGCCATGCTGGCGGTGATGGGTCTTTTGCCCTCAACAGCCACAGTAACTGCTGACAAAATGGAATTTGAAGGCCTCGACCTGCTCTCCATGAATGCCGCGGACAAGCGCAAGATCATTGGCAAGGACATTGCGATGATCTTCCAGGAGCCTGTGGCCAGTCTGAACCCCTGCTTCACCGTCGGCTTCCAGATCGAAGAAGTTCTCGGCATGCACATGGGGCTCAATGGCAAGGCTGCGCGTGATCGCGCTGTTGAATTGCTGCAGCTTGTGGGCATCTCCGATGGGGCTGAACGCTTGGGCGCTTTTCCCCACCAGATGAGCGGTGGCCAGTGCCAGCGCGTCATGATCGCCATGGCCATCGCCTGCAATCCAAAGCTGCTGATCGCCGATGAACCCACAACGGCGCTGGACGTGACCATTCAGAAACAGATCCTTGATCTTCTGGTCAGCCTGCAGGTTGAGCACGGCATGGGGCTGATCATGATCACCCACGATATGGGCGTGGTTGCAGAAACGGCCGACCGTGTCATCGTGCAATACAAGGGCCACAAGATGGAGGAAGCCGACGTGCTTTCGCTGTTCGAAAACCCGCAATCGAACTACACGCGGGCGCTGCTCTCGGCGCTGCCGGAAAACGCCGTCGGCGATCGTTTGCCGACGGTATCCGATTTCGTCTTTGAACCCGCTCCGGGAGTGAACTGATGGCTGCCCCCGTTCTCGAAGTCCGCAATCTCAAGCGCGACTATGTTAGCTCCGGTGGCTTCCTGCGGCCCGCCAAGGTCGTTCATGCCGTCAAGGGCGTGAACTTCACGCTCGAAAAGGGCAAGACGCTGGCCGTGGTCGGTGAAAGCGGTTGTGGCAAGTCCACATTGGCCCGCATGATCACATTGATCGATCCTCCGACCTCGGGCGAAATCCTGATCGATGGTGAAGCCGTTGATGCCCGCCACGTCACCCACCAGATGCGCCAGAAGGTGCAGATCGTTTTTCAGAACCCCTATGGGTCGCTCAATCCGCGTCAGAAAATCGGCGACGTGCTGGCCGAGCCGCTCATGCTCAACACCAAAATGTCGGCTGCTGATCGTCGGGACAAGGCGATGGCCATGCTGGTCAAGGTTGGTCTGGGGCCAGAGCACTTCAATCGCTATCCGCACATGTTCTCGGGCGGGCAGCGCCAGCGCGTTGCCATCGCCCGGGCGTTGATGCTCAATCCGAGCTTTCTGGTGCTGGATGAGCCCGTCTCTGCACTCGACCTGTCGGTTCAGGCCCAGATTCTCAACCTGCTCAAGGATCTCCAGGACGAGTTTGGTTTGACCTATGTTTTCATCAGCCATGATCTCAGCGTCGTTCGTTATATCGCTGACGAGGTGATGGTGATGTATTTCGGTGATGTGGTGGAACACGGCAGCCGCGACGCGGTCTTCCAGAACCCGCAGCACGAATACACCCAGACCCTGTTTGCTGCGACGCCGCGTTCCGATGTCGACAGCATTCGTCGCCGTCTCGCCGCCAAGGCCGCCATCCCGGCGTGATAGTCTAACCCCGCGTCATGGAGCCCTAACCCGGTTTCATGCGTTGGGTTGTGATGACCCAGACCAGCCAGCACGATCGCGCCCGACAGCCCAATCGCGGGCGGGACGCCCTGACGCCCGCGTCCATGCCTTGGCGAGGGTGGAAGGATATCGTCTATCGGCTGGTTGTCGGCTTCAACGAGAACCGCATTCTGCTGACGGCGGCAGGTGTCACCTATTTCCTGCTGCTGGCTCTGGCGCCGTCTCTGAGCCTGTTTGTCACCCTTTATGGACTGCTCAACGACGCCACGGGCGTAGTCGAGCAACTCAACCTGCTCACTGGCGTGGTGCCGGACGGCGCACTCGATATCATCCGTGACCAATTGGTGCGTCTGACCAGCCAGGATGATCGCTCTCTTGGTATTACGTTGCTGGTGTCACTCAGCGTCGCGCTCTGGGGCGCCGGGGCGGGTATCAAGGCGTTGTTCGAAGCCATGAACGTGGTCTATGGCGAGCAGGAGAAGCGCAATTTCTTTGCCGTCAATCTGCTGGCGCTGATCTTCATTCTGGGGGGCTTGGTGCTGACCAGCGTTATGGTCAGCGTCGTGCTGGTCCTGCCCGTGGTGCTTAGCCTGCTCTCGCTTTCCCGCTTCGACGGCCTTGTGCAGATGGGCGCCTATTTTGTGCTGCTGGTCTTCCTGCTGTTGGCCTTGTCCGCCATCTACCGCTGGGGACCGAGCCGACAGGAGGCGCGCTGGCGCTGGGTGACGCCAGGTAGTGCCTTCGCCGCGCTGGGCATCATGGCGGCCTCGCTGCTGTTCTCTTGGTACGCCGCCAATTTCTCCAATTACAGCGCCACCTACGGCTCGCTCGGCGCTGTTATGGGTATGCTCACTTGGATCTGGCTTTCGGTCACGATCGTCATTCTGGGCGGCTCGCTCAATTCCGAGATCGAGCACCAGACAACCACGGATTCAACCACCGGCGCCGTCAGGCCGATCGGCGAGCGCGGTGCATTTGTTGCCGATACAGTAGGTGAACGCTGGCCGGCGCGGGGCGGCAATGCCGGCGGGGATGTTCCCGACGACGAGCGTCCGCCCCGCAATTGATCTGCCTTTAGACGGTGACGCGCTTGCCTTCCTTTGAAGAGCGCATAAGCGCATCAATCAGCCGGTGCACATGCATTGCGGTGTGGCCCGTTGAGACTGGGTTACGATCATGGTCTACCGCGTCGGCAAAGTCAGCGATCTGTGCGGCATGCCAGTCGAAGGGGAACGCCATCGGATCGGCCCCGCCACCACCCTGACTGGCCTCGCCTTCGGTGATGGTTTCACCGTTTCGGGTCTGCACCGTCAGATTACCCGCTGTCAGCGTCGCCGAGGCGTCGGCAAAGTTCAGCGTCAGGCTTTCCGGACCGCCCGGGAAATTGGCCGTGGTCGCCATCATCGCCCCCACCGCGCCATTGTCGAACTCCAGCCCCGCTGACACGAAGTCCTCGGTTTCCATCTGGTGCAGCCGCGTTGTCGCAGCCATGGCTGTAACGGCTTTGACTTCACCACACAGCCTCAGCATCAGGTCGAGCGAGTGGATCGCCTGGGTGATCAACACCCCACCGCCATCCTGCGCCAGCGTCCCGCGGCCGGGTTGGTCATAATAACCCTCCTGCGGTCGCCACCAAGGCACCACAAGGTGTACGGCCTCAAGTCGGCCGTAGCGATTTTCGGCAATGGCCTCTGCCAGTATGCGTGACGCCCGGCGGAACCGGTGCTGGAAGATCACGCCCAGTTTGACATCGGCAGCGTCGCACATTGCCACGATCCGCTCAGCAGCTGCCACGCTCCGTTCGACAGGTTTTTCTAGCAGCACGTGCTTGCCCGCTGCGGCCGCTGCGGCAACGATCTCTTCACGCGCATTGGGTGTGGTCAGCACCAGAACGGCATCGAGTCGTGGATCGGCCAGCAACGCCTCATAGCTCTCGGCGGCAGGGAAGCCATAGGTCGAGCAGAAACTGTCCAGCTCCGCCCGATTGCGGCGGTACACACCGAGCACATTGATGGTATCGGAAAGTGATTGCAGCGCCAGCGCATGTGGCTTTGCGCCCATGCCTGCGCCGATCACACCAATCGCGAAACGTCCCTGTTCATCACTCATCCGGCTCTCCTCCACTACGCCTGTTTGGGGCGATCAATGGACCATGGGAGCCGTTTTGAGAAGGGTCTAGGACGCCTGACGCCAGGATTGTTTGGTCAGGAACGCTTCGAGATCCTTCGCGCTGAGCGCAGGAGCAAAGGCATAGCCCTGCAGGATATCGCAGCCCAGATCACGCAGGATCGCGGCATGCTCCATGGTTTCAACGCCTTCGGCGACAACCTCGATGCCCATGGATTTACCGATGTCGATGATCGAGGTCAGCAATTGGCGCTGCGGCAGGTCCTTGAGAATCGGCATGACCAGTTGGCGGTCAATCTTGAGCCGGGTCGGGCGCAGCTTCTGCAGGGACACGATTGAGGCATAGCCGGTGCCGAAGTCGTCGATCTCGACATCAATGCCCAGATCCTTGATCTGGTCGATGTTCCAACTGACTACAGCGTCATTGTCATCGAGGTAGATCGACTCCACCAGTTCAAACGAAATCCGACCGGGCGTGATGTCGAGTTTGCGCAGACTGGTGATCAGTTCTTCATCATGCAGCCGGCGCAACGAGACGTTGACCGAGGCACGCGGCACGATCAGCCCCTTGGCTTCCCAGGCATCAAGTGCGGCCAGCGATTGTTCCAGGATCAACCGATCAATCGTCGCCATGACATTGAGCTCTTCAGCCACCGGAATGAAACTGTCGGGGGCTTTGATGCCTTCGGTCGGATGCTGCCACCGGGCCAGCGCTTCCACGCCGACGACGTCGAGCGTGCGGGCATCAAATTGCGGTTGGTAGAAGGCGATGAACTCGTTGCGCTCCAGCCCGGTCAGGATTTCGTCGGCAACGCGCTTGGTGTTGACCACTTCGGCCTGAAGAGCATCCGAGAAGAACTCGAAGCAATTGCGTCCGCGCGCCTTGGCCCGATACAGCGCAATATCCGCGTTGATCAGCAATTGCTTGCCTTTGAGGTCGCTTCCAGACGCCTTGGCAATGCCGATACTGACGCCGAAGCGGCACTCGTGACCCTCATAGGTGACGGGCTGACGCATCTGGCGCACAATGCGATCCGCCAGCGCCGCCAACTCGTCATGGCTGTCATCAACCGTAGTCAGCACCACGAACTCATCGCCGCCGATACGGGCCACGAAATCATTGTCACGACACTTGGCGCGCAGTACGGCGCTGGCATGAATCAACATGGCGTCGCCTGCCGCATGCCCCAGCGTGTCGTTGATCTGCTTGAAGCGATCCAGATCGATGTGCAGCAGCGCCACCGATTGATCTTTGGCGAACCCCTTATTGGTCAGCCCATTCAGCATCTCGTCGAGATAGCGGCGATTGGGCAGGCCGGTCAGGCTATCGTGCAGCGCGTTGTGCTCGATACGCACGCGTGCCGATTCCAGCTCCGCATTGCGCGCCTGGGTCATTGCCGTCGCGCGCTTGAGCTCGAGGTTCAACTCGACATCGGCTGTCACGTCCCAATTCACACCCAGCACCTTCTTGGGTGCGCCAGGCGCGCAGTATAGCTTGGCAACTGAGCGCACATGGCGCACGCTGCCATCGGCAAGCATCACGCGATAGTCGGATTCATAGCGGCCATCTTCATCGATCATGCGGCGGAATTCGTCTTCCGCACGTTGCTGATCATCCGGATGCACCACCGCTTTCCAGTCTTCGTGGGTACGCGGACCGCCATCTGACAATCGGCCATAAAGCTCGTTTGTGCGGTCGTCCCAGGTTTCCTGCCCGCTGGCCATATCCAGTTCCCACACGCCCACCTTGGAGACGTCCAGCGCCAGTTCCAGTCGGCGCGACATGCGGCTCAGCTCGGCTTCGCGCCCCTTGAGCGCGAAGAAATGCAGTTTACGCTCGCCCACCAGATGGCCGGTGACGACAATGGGCACCAGGATCAGAAGGCCCGCGCCAATAATGGCCAATCGCAGCAGCCAGTTGTCGCCGGTCGCGGCATCCCAGCCGCCTTTGGGCACTGCAGATATCGTCCAGAAGCCATAGGGCAGGGCGATTTCAGCTGTCACCGGGGTCGCTGTTCGCAAATCTGGTCCAAAGAACGGCGGCAGCCTCTGCTCGGCAGCATCTTCGCCAGTCAGCGAAATTTGGATATCGAGGCCGGCATCGGTCAGCCCGCTGTCGGCATAGAGTTCATCGACATCAACCACCGCGGCGACCAGACCCCAGAACCGGCGGCCATTGACGCTGTCGACATAGACGGGAAAGCGGCTGACGAATCCGCGCCCACCCTGCACCAGGTCAACCGGACCGGCCAGAACGAGGCGGCCTGTGGCCCGGGCAAGAAAAGCCGCGCCCCGTTGCGCTGGTACCTCGCGATAGTTCAAACCGATGGCCCGCTCATTGCCGGCAAGCGGATAGGTCATAGTGATGATCATGTCCGGAGCGATGGCTACAGAACGCAATTGGCTCTGCTCGGCAAACAGGTGCTGCGCCAACTTCTCGAAGCGCTCCGGCGTCATCGCGTCAGGCTCGGTGGAGATCGTCGAAACCAGCCCGCGTACCAACTGGATATTGGCGTTGATATTGCCTTCGAGCTTGGCGCGGATCAACGCCAGTTCGGTCAAAACTGCCGCGCGCGCTCGCTCTCGATTAATGGTTGTGCTCTGCGCGTCGAGATAAACACCGCCGATTATCAAGACCACAAGAGCCAGCAAGGCGGGCAGCAGGGTCGGCCGCAACCAGCTATGTCGATACTCGCCCACAATTTTCCCGGTCTTGGTCACGGCAACGCTAGTCCCAATGGCCATTCTGGCCTGTACTGAGTGTGGGGCCTGGACCTTGATTTTCGCTAATTATCGCGGGGAAGGTGGGGTCATGGTTAGCGCGCGGTTAACGTGGTTCGCGGCTGGTTTCGATCAGTTCTACCCCGGCATCGGTGCACAGTTGCCGAAAGCGCTCTGAGGGACAGTGATCAGTCACGAAGCTGCCGATCTGGTCGATGCGTGCGATCCGCACCGGCGCTGTTCGATTGAACTTGCCCTGATCCGACACCAGGATCACGTGCCGGGCATTGGCAATGATGGCCTGCGCGACCTTGACCTCGCGATAATCGAAATCGAGCAGGGCGCCTTCTTCGTCCAGTGCCGAGGCGCCAATGACCGCATAGTCCACCTTGAACTGCGAGAAGAAGCCCGCGGCGGCTTCACCCACGACGCCGCCATCGGAAGGCCGCACAACACCCCCCGCGATAACCACCTCAAAGCGCGGATAGACCCGCATTCGATTGGCCACATTGATATTGTTGGTGACCACCATCAGCCCGGAGTGATCAAGCAGGGCCTGGCTCACAGCTTCGGTGGTGGTGCCGATATTGATGAACAGCGAGGCATCATTGGGTATGAGTGCGGCCACAGCCTTGCCGATGGCATCCTTGGCCTCGGCTGAGATGCGCCGGCGTGCCTCATATTCCAGATTCTCAACCCCTGACGGCAGGGTTGCCCCGCCATGAATGCGGCTGAGCTGGCGCTGATCACAGAGCTGGTTGAGATCCTTGCGGATGGTCTGCACTGACACAGCGAAATGCGCCGCCAATGCATCTACTGTCACCCGGTTATGCAGCCGGGCGAGTTCGAGAATCTCACGATGGCGTTCACTGGTTTCACTGGCCATCAGGCAGGCTCGAATTCGTTGGGACGCGCTGTCACCTCGACAAGTCCGGATGCAAAGCGCCGCGCATTGCGCACATAGGCATCAGCTGACTTGCGCAGCCCGGCAATGGCAGCTTCGTCCAGATCGCGAATGACTTTGCCCGGCGCACCGACAACGAGTGAGCCATCGGGGATTGCCTTGCCTTCGGTAATCAGCGCGCCGGCCCCGATCAGGCAGTTCTTGCCGATCTTTGCGCCGTTGAGCACCGTGGCGCCCATGCCGATCAGCGTATTGTCGCCAATGGTGCAGCCATGCAGCATGGCCTTGTGGCCAATCGTGCAGCCTTCTCCGATGGTCAGTGGAAAGCCCATATCGGTGTGCAGCACAGTGTTTTCCTGCACATTGGTGCGCGCGCCGATGATGATGGCTTCATTGTCGCCACGCGCGACCACGCCGAACCAGATGCCTGCCTCAGCCCCCACAACGACGCGCCCGACCAGAACGGCCGTCGGCGCGATCCAGCCCACATCCGGGTCGATCTCGGGGGCGATGCCGTCCAGCGCGTAAAGCGTCATCTCGTGTCTCCTCAGCCAACGCCATATGCTTGGCGCATCTGGGCAATCTCTTCCAGTGTCTTTTCAAATAACGTCCAGTCGTCATCCTGCGCAATCGGCGTCCAGATGGCTTCAACCTCGTCGATCAACATGGTGCGCGGGCGGGATCGAGCAAAGTAGGCGTGGTCCAGGTTCACGTCGGCGCTCGGCGCATAGGCCTCCAGGGCATCAGCAATGGGCACAAAGGACGCGCTGGTATAGTGCTCCGCCGCTGGGCTGGCTGCAGCGCGTTCGGCACTCAGGCTGCCGCCGCGCCAGTCAAACAGGAACTGTTCATAGGGTGCCTGTGAGGCACCGAGAAACTCAAACAGGGTGGTGATGAAGGCCCCATCGCTTTCAATGTCGGTTGGCTTCAGTCCCAGGCGGCGCAGCATGCTCCGGGGTAGGGCTGCGCGAAATGCCGGCCACACCGTATTGAGGGCTGGCTCCAGCGCTTCAATACTCGAGAGCGGCACAAGGCTTTCAGCCAACCGGGTCAGGTTCCACGCCAGCGCATCGGGTTGCCGGCCAAAGCTGTAGAGCCCGGTCTCATCAAAATAGGCGGCGGTAAAGCTCGGGTCATAGCGCTCGATAAAGCGCCAGGGGCCGTAGTCAAAGCTCTCGCCGGTAATGTTGATATTGTCGGTATTGAGCACGCCGTGCACAAAGCCTGCCGCAATCCACTGTGCGCCCAGTTGCGCGACATTGCCCGCAACAGCGCTCAGGAACGCCGCCGCACGATCCTCGGTCTCGGCGAACTCGGGATAGTAGGTGTCGATGCAATAATCGAGCAGTTGGCGCAGACCGTCCGTATCGTGCAGATAAGCCAGACGCTGAAAGCTGCCAATGCGGATATGACTGTGACTAAGTCGGACTAGCGCCGCCGATCGCGTCGGCGAAGGCTCGTCGCCCCGTTGCAGTTCTTCACCAGTTTCTACCAGCGAAAAACTCTTTGAGGTATAGACACCCATGGCCTCGAGCATCTCTGTGGCCAGGACCTCGCGCATCCCGCCCTTCAGGGTTAGCCGCCCATCGCCACCCCGTGACCATGGTGTACGCCCGGTTCCCTTGGTGCCGAAATCGAGCAACCGCCCGTCTTGCAGATCAAAGCCCTGGGCGAACAGGAAACCGCGCCCATCACCCAGATCGGGATTGTAGCTGCGGAACTGGTGTCCGTGATAGCGCAGCGCCAGCGGCTCGGGCAGTGAACCGGGCAGGGGGGTGAAACGACCAAAATGGCTTAGCCAGTCCACCTCACTCAGCCCATCAAGCCCCATGCGCGTGGCCCAGCGCTGATCGCGATGCCGCAATATTGTTTGGGGAAAATCGGCTGCAGCAACGCGATCATAGAACGCATCGCCCAGGGTTTCGTGGTGACGGGCAGGTTTGAAATCAGTCATGGTTGCACAACGCTATCACAGCCATTTGCGTTCGCCAGCGCGCAACCCTGCCTTTCGTCCATTTGCCTAGCACCCAAAGGCAAATCGCCCTATATCGGCTCATGATGACACTCCAGAATGATCTTTTGCGCCTCACCCCGTTCCAGGCGGTAATCTTTGATATGGACGGCACGCTGCTCGACACCGAGAGCGTTTTCCGCACGATCGTGTTTGAAGTCTGTGACGAACTCGGTTTTGAAATGACCGATGACGTGCATCAATCCATGATCGGCGGCAGCCACGAACGCACCAACCAATTGCTGGTTGAGGCCTACGGCGTCGCCTTTCCCTACACCCAGTTCGATCATCGCTGCCGCATCATTATGAACGAACGCAGTCAGGCTGGCGTACCCGTCAAGCCGGGGGCGCGCGAGCTGGTCGGCGAACTGCGCGAGCGGGGCATTCCCACCGGCGTTGCCACATCCTCGCGCAATCCTCATGCCCAGCACCACCTTGGTGCCGCAGGACTGCTGGAGTTGTTCGACACCATCGTCACCCGCGATGACGTCACCAACCCCAAGCCGCATCCAGAGCCATACCTCACCGCTGCTACCCGGTTGCGTGTTGAGCCGCAGCATTGTCTTGCCCTTGAGGATAGTCATGCCGGAGTGCGCGCCGCGCACGCAGCAGGCATGCAGACCGTCATGGTGCCCGATCTGGTCCACCCCAGTGAAGAGATCCGCGCCTTGGGCATCGCCGTCATGGACAGTCTCAACCACGTCCGTCGCGCCGCTTTCGAGCCTTCCTGAGCGCTCGATCTTAGCTGCTTTTGATGCGTCTGGCAGGCCGGATGCAGCGACCTGCGCGTTAGCATTGATTAACGAGCCGGAGCGGCTTGGCCGCCTTTCCGACATCTGTAAACTTTTAGCTTTCTCGCGCATGCCCCCTTCACCACGCGTCAAAGCCTTGCATTTCAAGGGTTTTCATCTCATGGCTGGTCGATTAACCGTAACTTAAGAAGCTAACGGCTATGGTTAACCAGCTGTAAATTTCGACTTCCCAGGGCGGCCAAGCTTGGCTAGTGTGCGCCCGGAAGTGACCAAGGGCCTGCTTGCGGGTCCGGACGAAGGTGCACCGGATACGACCGGATGCACTCAGGGGTAAGGACGGGGCATGACGAAATCCTGGCAGCAAAAGGCTGTACGTGCAGTATCGCACGTGCTGACATTGGGCGCAGTTGCGCTCGTGCTGTTTGTGACTCTCGCCCCCGCACACGCCCAGACGCTCCAGCTCGCTCTGGTAACACCGCTCCCCGTTCCCGAAGATCTTGCTGCTGTGCGCGCACAGCCGGCAATCGGCCCTACTTTGGTGCCCCTCGCACCAGGCGAGCAGGCGCTTACGCCAGCATTGCTTGCCAATTACGTGCAGCGCCAGAAGGAACTGCGCGCCGTCGACGTGCTGGGTATTGGCCCTCAGGGTGCGCTGAACACCGATGTGCTGATGGGCTACATCGCTCGCGGCCCAATGGGTGGCAATAGCGCCGTGTCAGCCATTGCCAGCTTCACCTCTGCGCCGGTCACGCCGCAGCCAGCCCTGAACACCACATCGCTGGCCGCCTATATCGACGCGGGCTATCAGCCTACCGGTCGCCGTATCGAGCAGGCCAATGCCGAGCGCGATTGTCTGGCGCAGGCTATCTACCATGAGGCCCGTGGCGAGAGTGCCGCCGGCCAGCTCGCGGTGGCCAACGTCATCGTCAACCGGGCCCGCTCTTCCAAATTCCCGTCCACCCTGTGTGGCGTGATCTACCAGAACGCCGACAAGGGCCGCTATCGCTGCCAGTTCACCTTCGCCTGTGATGGTCGCACCGATGCGCCGGGTGAACGTCGCGCCTGGGCCCGTTCTGCCGCCCTTGCACAGACGGTCTATGCCGAATTTGCCAAGGGCGAAACGCTTGGCGCCGTGCCTCGCTCGACCCTGTACTACCACACCACAAATGTCCGTCCGAACTGGGCCAATACCTACAATGCCGTCGCCCAGATTGGCTCGCACATCTTCTATTCGCCCAACTAGGGCAATCCTTCTCATTGTTGTCTGACTGACGCGCGCGACTCTACGCTGCCTGGCTTGCGCTGCGCGGCTGCAAAACTGGTCCCTGAGACGGTGTTTCGCCTCTGAGTATCTAATAGTGAGACGAAGACCGTCTCGGGGCACCGGTTTTTGCCCAGACCGTATGGCCAAACTGATCGCTCGCAGACTGGCGACCCAGTTCAGACCCATACTACTGGCAATGCCGCACGCCCAAGCTCTCCGCCACTGTCGCCTGCAGGCCGCCCGTGCGGGAGAGATGGGGGAGTATGAGCGCTGTTTTGGGGTTGGAATAAAGGGGATAGATTCACACATCGGGGCCAGCCCTCCCCCTTGATGGGGGGGGGTGATGCGCAATGCGCAATGCGGGGCGGCTATTCCGCCGCCTGGGCCATTTGCGGGCCGGGTGCCGCATTCGCGGCGTCGCCGAACTTCTCGAAATTCGCGCGGAACAGCCCGGCCAGATGCATGGCCTGCCGGTCATAGGCCGCTGCGTCGGCCCATGTCAGACGCGGCGTCAGCAGCTTGCTGTTTACGCCCGCTACGGCCACGGGGACCTCAAAGCCGAACAGCTCATCGGTGCGCATGCCGACATCATCAAGGTCACCGTTCAATGCGGCGCTAAGCAGGCGTCGTGTCGAGGCGATGTCGATACGCTTGCCCACCCCATAGCCGCCACCGGTCCAGCCGGTGTTGATCAGCCAGGCTGAGGCCCCACTGGCGCGTAGCTTTTCTGCCAGCATGTCGCCATAGACGGTGGGGTGCAGCGGCATGAAGGGGGCGCCAAAGCAGGCAGAAAAGGTTGCCTGTGGTTCGGTGACGCCGCGCTCGGTACCAGCCACCTTGGCAGTGTACCCCGAAAGGAAATGATAGACAGCCTGATCTGGCGTCAGGCGCGCGATCGGCGGCAAGACGCCAAACGCGTCTGCTGTCAGAAACACCACGGTTTTGGGCGTGCCCCCAACGCTGCCCTTGGCAATGGCCGGTAGCACATTGATGGGATAGGCGGCGCGGGTGTTTTCGGTCAGCGAAATATCGTCAAAATTGGGCACATGGGCGTCGTCGAGCACCACATTTTCGAGCACAGTGCCGAAGCGTTTGGTCGCGGCGAAGATTTCCGGTTCGGCGTCGGCGCTCAACTTGACGGTCTTGGCGTAGCAGCCCCCCTCAAGATTGAAGACGCCGTCTGCGCTCCAGCCATGCTCGTCATCGCCGATCAGCGGGCGGTCGGGATCATTGGACAGCGTTGTCTTGCCCGTCCCCGAAAGCCCGAAGAACAGCGCCGCTTCGCCCTCAGCGCCCAGATTGGCTGAGCAATGCATCGGCAGAACGCCCTGTTGTGGGGCGTGGAAGTTGAACAGCGAGAACACGCTCTTTTTGATCTCGCCGGCATAGAGCGTGCCGGCGATGACCACGATGTTGCGGCTCATGTCGAGTGCGATGACGGTGTCTGTGCGACTGCCATGACGCTTGGGGTCGGCCTGAAAATGAGGCACATGCACAATCGTCACGTCTGTGGGGGCAGCGCCTGCCGGTACCATCTCGCCGGGACGGATCAGCAGATTGCGGATGAACAGCGCATGCCAGGCGTTTGGCGTCAGTACGGTAACACCATATTGGTGCTCTGGATCAGCGCCCGCCAGCAGATCCTGCCGGAACAGTCCCAAGCCGCCCAGGGCGGAAATCGCGTCGTTGAGCAACACATCGAAATGTTCGGGGGTCATGGCGCCCGCATTGTCCCACCAGACGCTGTCCTGCGTCAGCGCATCTCGCACGATGAACTTGTCCTTGGGCGAGCGACCGGTGAACGCGCCAGTACGAACTGAAACCGCACCATCAGCGGTCAGCGCGCACTCTTCGCCCTGCAGCGCCCGTGCAACCAGCACGGGGGCGATGTCGTTAGTGGATACCGAACCGGCACGCGCAGCGATTGTGGTTCTCAGGCTCTCATGGTCGAACATCATAAACTCCGTCGCTCGCAGGCTGGTGCAGCCGTCCGCTATGGAGGTCAAAATAAAGGCTCAACTTGTCGTACAACCATCCCGAAATCGGTCGTAAGACGGAAGTTGCATCGCGCCTTCTGACAGCCCGTGCTGGCCTCCTTGGCTTGTAGTGCCCTTGGCCGCGCCTTATTTAACGCGTAATTGTCGCCTGCAAGCATGACTACGGCCAATCGTGCCGTGTGTTTGAAAGCATCCAAACCAGAAAGGCAGCTCATGCCCAAGATCGCTCTCGTCGATGACGACCGCAATATTCTGACTTCAGTGTCCCTGACACTGGAGGCCGAAGGCTATCAGGTCGCCACCTATACCGATGGCGCTTCGGGCCTGGAGGGTCTGACCACTGACAAGCCCGACCTGGCCATTCTCGATATCAAGATGCCCCGCATGGACGGCATGGAACTGCTCCGCCGCCTGCGCCAGAAATCCGACATTCCAGTTATCTTCCTGACGTCCAAGGATGAGGAGATCGATGAACTGTTCGGGCTCAAGATGGGCGCCGATGATTTCATCACCAAACCATTCAGCCAGCGTCTGCTGGTCGAACGCGTCAAGGCCATCCTGCGCCGCTCAGCGCCGCGCGACCCTTCTGCGCCCGTTGGTCCAGGCGGCGAAGCCAATCCAAGCAAGGCGCTGATCGAGCGTGGCGCGCTGGTGATGGACGAAGAGCGCCACACCTGCACTTGGAAAGGTCAGCGTGTGACCCTGACCGTGACCGAGTTTCTGATCCTGCAGTCGCTAGCCCTGCGCCCCGGAGTGGTCAAGTCGCGCAATGCGCTGATGGATGCGGCCTATGATGATCAGGTATATGTCGATGATCGCACGATCGACAGCCACATCAAGCGCTTGCGCAAGAAGTTCAAGGCGACCGATGACGACTTCGAAATGATCGAGACGCTCTATGGCGTCGGCTATCGCTTCAAGGAGCAATAAGCGCCTGTGGCCATTCTCGAGCCTGAACACCAGCACCAGTCCGACGCCGCGCCCGAATGGCGCGCGCCGGGCGCGGACGAGAATGTACCCCCCCGCCAGGATAAGCCGCGTGTGGGGCGGCGCTGGCGTCCGCTATTGGCCCCTTTTTACAAGGTGGCGGGGGCCATCAGCCGCTTTCTCGATCTGACAATTTTCGCCAGTCTGACGCGCCGCATCATCGTGCTCAATATGGCGGGGCTGCTGGTGCTGGTGGTTGGTATTCTCTACCTCAACCAGTGGCGGGCCGGGCTGATTGATGCCCGTGTTCAGTCGTTGCGCGTGCAGGGCGAAATCATCGCCGCGGCGGTCGCGGCCTCCGCCACGGTTGATAGCGATGTGATCTCGGTCAATCCCGATCGTTTGCTGCAATTGCAGGGTGATGGCGCGGTGTCCTCGCTCTCCTATTTTGATCCGACGCTCGAATTTCCCATCAATCCCGAACGCGTTGCGCCGCTGCTGCGCAATCTGATTACCCCCACCCGCACCCGTGCCCGCATCTATGATCAGGGCGGGCTGATGATCCTTGATAGCGACAATATCTATGCGCGCGGCGAGGTGATGCGGCAGATCATCGAGACCAAGCAGGCCGATGAATTTTTCCTGTGGGACTGGTGGAATGCGGTGCTCAACTGGGTGCCGGGCGACAATTTCCCGAAATATCAGGAATACGGCGTCGATGAGGGCAGCCGATATCCCGAGGTCGCTTCAGCCCTGCAGGGGGCGGCAGCCGATTTCGTGCGCGTTGACGGTCAGAACCAGCTGGTGGTTTCGGTTGCGGTGCCGGTGCAGCGCCTGCGCGCGGTCGTTGGCGCCATTCTGCTGTCCACGGCGCCGGGCGATATCGATTCCATCGTCGCCCAGGAGCGCTGGGGCATTCTGCGTATCGCCATGATCGCCGCGGCGGTTCAGATCGTGCTGTCCTTTGCGCTAGCCGGCACCATTGCCGGGCCAATGCGGCGCCTGTCTGCGGCCGCAGAACGCGTGCAGACCGCTGGCAATGCCCGTGCTGAAATCCCCGACTTTACCGACCGCCCTGACGAGATCGGCCATCTCAGCGACGCTTTCCGTCGCATGACTGACGGACTCTACAATCGCATCGAAGCGATTGAACGCTTTGCCGCCGATGTGGCGCACGAACTCAAGAACCCACTGACCTCGCTGCGCAGCGCCGTCGAAACCCTGCCACTGGCCAAGCGGCCCGAAGATCGGGAGCGCCTCAACGCCATTATCCAGCATGACGTCAAACGCCTCGACCGGCTTATCACCGACATTTCCAGCGCCAGCCGGCTCGATGCCGAACTGGCGCGCGAAAGCTCGGAACGGGTTGATGTCGAAAAACTGGCCGAGGCCATTGTCTCGATCCAGAAAGACATGGCCTTGGGGCGCGGTGTAACCGTCGAGATGGACAAGCGCAGCGGCAAGGGCGCGGCTATCGTCAACGGCCATGAAAGCCGCCTGGCACAGGTCTTTGCCAACCTCATCGACAACGCCGTTTCCTTCTCGCCCGAAGGTGGCGTTGTGCATGTCGCCCTCAGCACCGACGCTGAGGATGTCACCATCACGGTGACCGATCAGGGGCGCGGCATTACCGGCGATTTCAACAAGATCTTCCAGCGTTTCTATACTGACCGCCCCGACACCGAGAGCTTTGGCGACCATTCCGGGCTGGGTCTCTCGATCAGCAAGCAGATCGTCGATGCGCACAAGGGCACTATCAAGGCCCATAATCGTTCCGATCATTCCGGTGCTGTCTTCTCGGTTGTGTTGCCGCGCGCACGCAAATAGATTGGCGCGATGAGCAAGCCAAAGAACGCGCCGCAAAATGTGCATGGCACCGGACTGTTGCTGGGTTCCACCGGGGTGCTGCTGCGCGGTCCATCCGGCGCCGGCAAGTCGGTGCTGGCCTTGACGCTGCTTGACCGCTGGGCATTGCGCGGCCTTCCCGCCTTTCTGGTCTCCGATGACCGTGTTGATCTGATCCAGGCCGATGGTCAGGTCGATATGCAGGCACCTGAGAACCTGGCCGGCCTGATCGAACTGCGCGGTCGCGGCATTGTCAGTCGGCCCCATCAGGCCCTGGTCTCGCTCGATCTGGTGATCGACATGGTGCCCGATATGGTGCGCATGCTTGAAGAGGACGAATTCGTTACCGACATCGCCGGCACGACAGTGCCGCGCGCGCCGGTGCCCTTTGGCAGCGTAATCAGCCTTGGTCATCAGATGTTGCTGGTGATCGAAGCGATTTCTGCGCTCGACGGGCCGTGACAAAATACCACTTGAATCGTGTCCGCTACCGGACAAGACTGGCGCTCGCTCGGCCGATTGGTGCGAGCTCAGACATGTGCGCGCTGCCCTGGGGTGACCGCGTCGGCATGAGACAAATTACATTGGATAGCTGTCGGCGCCACGTCGCAGGCGTATCTCGACATGCTGGGGACTTTGCATGATTGGTCTGGTTCTGGTGACGCACGGTGCGCTCGCCAATGAATTCAAGGCGGCGCTAGAACATGTCGTCGGTCCGCAAGAGCATTGCGAGACCATCGCCATTGGTCCCGAAGACAATATGGAAGACCGCCGCAACGACATTCTTGCCGCTGTGGACAGCGCCGATGATGGCCAGGGCGTGATCATTCTGACCGACATGTTCGGCGGCACCCCATCCAACCTCGCTATTTCCGTCATGCAGAACCGCGAAGTTGAAGTCATCGCCGGGGTCAATCTGCCCATGTTGGTCAAGCTGGGCCGCGTACGCAACGACATGAGCATCAAGGATGCTGTGAACATGGCGCAGGAAGCCGGGCGCAAATACATCACGGTCGCCAACTCCATTCTGGGAGCCGACTGATCATGGTTGCTGCGGTGCTGGATCGGGGCATGTCGGGGAGAACCATCTGATGGATGCCAGCCGTGCCGTGGCCCAGCAGCTTACCATCGTCAATCGCAAGGGCCTTCATGCACGCGCCTCGGCTCGTTTCGTACGCACTGCCGAGTGTTTCGATGCCACCATCGCTGTCATCAAGGACGGCAATTCGGTTGCTGGCAACTCCATCATGGGGCTGATGATGCTCGGCGCCGGTCCCGGCAGCACTATTCTGGTGCAGGCCAGCGGCAAGCAGGCGCGCGAAGCACTCGAAGCGATTGTTGAACTGGTCAATAATGGCTTCGACGAAGACAGCGACGGCGCCCCGGAATAGTGCAACGACACTGCCGCGCCGCACGTTGACCATGAGCGGACACCGTCCGCTGCACCAGCAGGAGGGGTGGTCAGGTCATGCGGCGCATCATTGCCGGTATCGGCGGTATGGGTCTGGCGCTCACGCTGAGCCAGTTTCCTGAATATGCCCAGCAATATACGCAGCGTCTTGGCGGTGCCGTCGATGAACTCCGCGTCATCACGCAGGACTTCGATCGCGCTGCTGAGCTCGGTGGGCTAGATCGTACCCAGGCCCTGCAACGCTATGGCGCTTCGGCTGATGGGTTTCTGGCCGAGCGCGGCACCGCCATGGCCGCAACATTCGCCCGCTATGAACAGCTCAGCGCCACGTTGCAGCGCATTGAAAACGCCGACCCGATAACCCGTTTTCAGACGCTTCCAGCTTATCTCGACAGCGATATCGGTCGCCGCACGCTGGAAAATTATCAACCCGCCGTGCCCGTTACCATTGAAGGCGTGCTCTATGCGGGCGGCGGCTTCATGCTGGGTTATATGGTGCTTTCAGGGCTTTGGCGCTTCGTCACCATGCCCTTCCGGCGCCGGCGGCCCGTCTATCGCGTCCAGCGCTGAAAGGGGATATAAACTTATCTTTATATCTCCGGTTGATCCTGTGAGCCGCCTTGCGTATAGCTTTGCCAACGCTACACCTCCCGGAGTCCACCCATGACAAAATTCACCGATTACGCGGTTAGAGACATTTCGCTGGCCGATTACGGCCGCAAGGAACTCGACATCGCTGAAGTCGAAATGCCCGGCCTGATGGCTATCCGCGAGGAATATGCTGCGGCCCAGCCTCTCAAGGGCGCGCGCATTGCCGGCTCGCTGCACATGACCATCCAGACCGCCGTTCTCATCGAGACGCTGGTCGCGCTGGGCGCCGAAGTGCGCTGGGTCAGCTGCAACATCTTCTCGACCCAGGATCATGCTGCTGCAGCCATCGCCGCCGCCGGCATTCCCGTGTTCGCTCACAAGGGTGAAACGCTCGAAGAATATTGGGCTTTCACCGATCGCATGATGGACTGGTCCGATGGCCAGACCCCCAACATGATCCTCGATGATGGTGGCGACGCCACCATGTACATCCTCAATGGTGCCAAGGCCGAGATCGACCCCTCCTTCCTTGAAAAGCCCACCAATGAAGAAGAAGAAATCTTCTTTGCCACCATCAAGCGTCGTCTGGCCTCGAGCCCTGGCTTCTTCTCGCGCATCCGCGACGCCATCCGCGGCGTCTCCGAAGAGACCACCACGGGCGTGATGCGTCTGTATCAGCTGCACGCCAAGGGCGAGCTGCCGTTCCCTGCCATCAACGTCAATGACTCGGTAACCAAGTCCAAGTTCGACAATAAGTACGGCACCCGTGAATCCCTGGTCGATGCCATCCGTCGCGGCACCGATGTCATGCTGGCCGGCAAGGTCGCCATTGTTTGCGGCTTTGGCGATGTGGGTAAGGGCTCGGCAGAATCGCTGCGTGGCGCTGGCGCCCGCGTGCTGGTCACCGAAGTCGACCCGATCTGCGCCCTGCAGGCTGCCATGGAAGGCTTTGAGGTCGTGACCCTGGCCGATGCCGCTCATCGCGCCGACGTCGTTGTCACGGCCACTGGCAACCGCGACGTGCTCATGGTCGATGACATGCGCAAGCTCAAGGACATGGCCATCGTCTGCAATATCGGCCACTTCGACAACGAGATCGACGTGCTCGGCCTGCGCAACTTCAAGTGGACCAATGTGAAGCCACAGGTCGACCTGATTGAAAAGCCCGATGGCAAGCGCCTGCTGCTGCTCTCGGAAGGCCGTCTGGTCAATTTGGGCAATGCCACCGGTCATCCGAGCTTTGTGATGAGCGCTTCCTTCGCCAACCAGACCCTGGCCCAGATCGAACTGTGGACCAATGGCGAGAACCTCGAGAAGAAAGTGCACGTCCTGCCCAAGCATCTTGATGAGAAGGTTGCCGAGTTGCACCTGGCAAAGCTGGGCGCGACGCTGACCAAGCTGACCAAGACCCAGGCCGACTATATCGGCGTGAGCACCGAAGGCCCCTTCAAGTCGGGCGAATACCGCTACTAAGCGTTCCGCTCGAGCGATCCAACATGATGCCCGCAGCGTTGCGCTGCGGGCATTTTTTGTGCTTTTGGATGTTCCTGTTTCGTTTCAGGTCAAGCCCCGATATCGACAGTTTGCCTGCCATGCTTGGCCATTAAGACTCTTTTAGGCGATTCGACGGACCGCTATGGTCAGGGTGATTCGGCTGCTGGGGGACACGCAGCCGGTTCGGAGCTGGCAAAGATCTTTTTGGGTCGCGTATGCCGTTCTGTTTGAGTGACTGCGTACCGGCTCTTTGCGGCGCCGGCCTGGCAACCAACATCTTTGACCTAGAGGGCAGCGCATGGCGCCGGATCACTTCCGGAAGCATTGGGGATTCGCGGTAATCGCGGCAGCCCCTCTTACTCTGTTGACGGCGGTCCCCGCTCTCGCACAGGGAACCCAGGTGGCAAGCTTCGCCGGTGCAGCTCCAATCGCGATCGCCGCTGGCGCAGGGGCTTTTGCCCTGCTGTCCATGGCCGTCATCCGCACCATGCTGGCCGACGGCAAGGCCGCCCGTCAAAAGGCCGCCGAACAGATCGCCGGGCTGCGCGCCCTGGTCGACGAATATGAAGCCCTGCTCTCCGGCACCCGCGAAGTCACGGTCCTGTGGACAGATGATGGCGCGCCCAAACTGCTCGGACAGGCCGCCGCGGTGCTGCCCGTCGGGCGTCAGCCCGAAAGCGTACTCAATTTCCAGAGCTGGCTGCATGATGCCGATGCCGATCGGCTGGCGCGCCTGCTCGAAGACCTGCGCGTGCACGGACACGCCTTTGCCGTCAGTCTGAACGCGCTGGACGGGCGGCTGGTACGTGCCAATGGCTGGGTGCTCGGTGGCGGTACCGCCATGCGGCTACGCCCCGCCTTCATGCAGCCCGACACTGATCCCAATCTGACCGCCGCGGCTGTCGCCACCAGCGCCGATCTGACCAGCGTGCGCGCCATTCTCGCAACGCTCACCAAGCCGGCTTTTGCCCGCGATGGCCATGATCGCCTGATCTATGCCAACCGGCCTTATCTCGAACTGGCCCGCGCACTGGGCAAGACCGGCAGCGAAACCGCGCCACCTGAACTGCTCGATCCCGATCAGTTGCGCCAGCACCTGCAGGCCTGCGAGGCGGACGAAGAACCCGCTAAGCTCTCGGTCGCCTGGCGCGGCCAGGGCGCCTTCGAGCTGGTCGAATTCCCCGTTTCGGGCGGGCGCGCCGGCATGCTGCGTCCCATCGAGGATCAAGACGTTAATACCGGCGATGACGCCGTCGCGCACATCACCGGTATCATCGATACGCTGGCCACCCCGATTGCCATCTTCAATGCCAAGCGCGAGCTGATCCAGTTCAATCAGGCCTATGCCGGGCTGTGGGGCCTGTCCGAAAAGTTCCTGACGCTGGGCCTCGATGAGCGCGCCATTCTCGACAAGCTGCGCACCGAAGGCATGCTGCCCGCGCAGGTGAACTACCACAAATGGCGCGACGAGCATCTCAAGGCCTATAGCCGCACCGAACCGTTTGAAGACGAGCCCTGGCACCTGCCCGATGGCCGCACCATCAAGGTGATCTCGGCCCCCGCGGGCGCCACCGGTGGCGTGATCTACGTCTTTGACGACATCACCGAGCGCCTCAAGCTGGAATCGACCAACAAGGCCTTCTCCAATGTGCAGCGCGAGACCATCAACTCGCTCTCGGAGGCCGTGGCCGTGTTCGGCACCAATGGCCGGCTGACACTGTCCAATCCGCGCTTGTCCGCGCTGTGGAAACTGCCCACCAATGAGCTGGGCCAGAACCCCCATATCGACCAGATCGCCGAGGCCAGTGGCCGGGCCATTCCCGAAGATGGTGCCAGTATATGGCGTGATCTCAAGCGGGGGATTATCGATCTCAATCCGACCCGCTCGGACCAGACCGGGCGCATCAATCGCTCCGATGGCCGCCTGCTCGACTATGCCATCACGCGGCTGCCCGACGGGCAAACCATGATGACCTTTCTCGATGTCACCGAAAGCGCCAGCTACTCAAAAGTGCTCAAGGAGCGCAATGACGCCCTAGTCGCCGCCGACGTGCTCAAGGATGCCTTTGTCGAAAACGTCTCCTACGAACTGCGCTCACCCCTGACCAACATTATCGGCTTTGCCGAAATGCTGGCCAGCGATGCCGGCCCGCTCAATGAACGTCAGAAATCCTATATCGATTACATCCGCGCCTCTTCGGTGACGCTGGGTGTGCTGATCGACAATATTCTGGACCTCGCCTCGGTCGATGCCGGCATTGCCGAACTACGGCCCGAACAGCTCGACGTGCACAAGCTGGTCGAGAAGGCCCGCGCCGGTCTGTCGGCCAGCTTCCCCGAAATCTCGGGCGAAAAGCCGATCAATCTGGTGGTCGACATCGACCCCGCACTGCCCCCCTTCATTGCCGATGGCACCCGCATCGTGCAGGTGCTTTATAACCTGCTCTCCAACGCGGCACGCTTCTCCCCGCCCGGCGGCGAGATCAAGCTGACCATCGCCCATCGTGGCGAGCGCATGCTGTTTGTCATCGAGGATGAAGGCCCCGGCCTGACCGACGAGATGAAATCGGCCATCCTGACCCGGCTCGACAACCCCGGCGGCGGACGCCAGCGTGGGGCAGGGTTGGGGCTGGCCATCGTCAAGACCTTCGTCAACCTGCATGGCGGCACCATCAGCGCCGAGCGCCGCGAACCGCGCGGCTCCAAGATCATCGTCAACCTGCCGCGGGACAGCGCCATGGCCGCTGTTGCTGAATAATGCCCGGGCTGTTCCTGCCCGATGACGACGCCACCGCTGCGCTGGGCGCAGCCCTGGCCGAGGAACTCCAGCCCGGCGATGTCGTATTGCTTGAGGGCGATCTCGGCGCCGGCAAGACCGCGCTGGCGCGCGCCATTATCCGCGCGCTGGCAGGCGATCCGGCGCTTGATGTACCTTCACCCACCTTTGCGCTGGTGCAGCCCTATGACACGCCCAAGGCGCCCGTATTGCATGCCGATCTCTATCGGCTGGGCGATCCGCGCGAGGTCGACGAACTGGGGCTGAGCGACAATCCGGCCGCCATCGTGCTGGTGGAATGGGCCGAGCGCAGCCCTGAAATCACCGACGCTGCCACGCTGGTGGTCAGCCTTGCCATCCCGCCCGGCGGCGATGGTCGCAGCGCCACGCTGACCCACCGCTAGAGCGGCGAGGCCGCGCGCACATCGCCCATATCGGGCGCATCGACATGCCGATACAGCCCCTGAATGACGCCATAGGCGCCAAAAGCCGCCAGCCCCAGCGCGCCAAGGCCATAGAGCCAGGCGCCGAAGGGCAGGCGGCGCACATAATCGAGCGCGTCGGCCGTGCCGCCTGCCTGTTCAGCCGAAACGGTGAAGGCGGCGTAGAGCACAAAGCCGCCAATAATGGCAAACACCGCGCCGCGCGCCATCAGCCCGAAGGCGCAGATGCGATCCAGCCACGGCCCATGCCCGGAGGGCAGGCTCAGATGCTTGCGATAACCGCCCGTGGCGCCATACCAGAACTGCGCACCGGCAAAGCCGATCACCCCGGCGCCCACGGCGCCCAGCAGATAGGGCCCGAAGGGCTGCTGCAGCAACCAGGCCGAGGCGGTCTCCTCGCCATTGCCGCCACCCTCGCCGCCCCCCATGGCCAAGGCCATGCGGGCTGCGGTGAACATCAGGAACAGATTGGCCACTGCGCTGATCAACTGCCCCGCACGTGTCGCCCAGTCATTGAGGTCATGATCGCGATCATCGGCATTGAGCAGGCTCTGCGCCAGCTTCCACAGCACATAGCCCAGCAGCCCCACCGCCACCAGCGCCAGCAGTACCCGTCCGAAGGGCAGACCCAACAGGCTTGAGAGCGCATCCGAGGAGCCCTCGGCATCCTCGCCACCCCAGATGGCCGAGCTCAGCGCCAGCCCGCCCAGCAGCAGGTAAACGACGCCGCGCGCGATGTAGCCGGCGCGGGCAAGGGTCTCGAATGAATTATCCATGGTGACGCTCCTGTGTGCACAGCAACGAGACAGGACGCGCCTGCGTTCCCGCCAGCCGGTGCAAAGCCCGCGACAAAGCCCCGGCCCGCCGCGCTGGCGTCCGGTTTTCCCGAGGCGACGCTGCGTGGGCGAGGGCTTCCTCGCGCGGGTCGTCCGCAGCACAAAAGGTGAGGTCACGCCTCGCCCACACGCCGGGTGTGGCGCACCGCGCACGCATGGGGCGGGCTTATCATCAAGGATCGCCCATCGCCGCAAAGGCCCCTGTTTGCTGACGCTCCCCACCGCGCCTGGCGAGAGGGGAAGTCGGGCCCGTCAAGATCACGCAGCGCAACAGCACCGCATGGCGGTCATTTCAGCCCGCTGCCCACCCTTGGAACAGCAGACCCCATCCGGCACGGTCCGGCAGACGGCGACCCGTTCTGCCACCCGGCCCCCACTGGCATCACTCGTCATGATCGCGTCCTGCCAGCGGGATGGCGCCATTATGGGCGCGCGGGCGAGGGCGGGGATAAATCGGGGCAAATCCGTTCAAGCCGATGAACGCCGCGCCGCCATTTCTGACGGCCTTTTGGGGGCTGTATGAACGGATGTGGACGTTGATGAACGGATTTGCGCTGGCTGATTGGCTGTCTTGAGGCACCGCGACAGGGCTATCGGCTGACAGACTGTGCACATCGAGCGGCACTGGCGCGCGCAACAGGGCGCATGTCGCGGTGATCGCCCTGGTCCGGCGCGCGCGGAAAGATTTCAGCCCCGACGCACCACGCCACTCAGGACGACGCTTTCGGCCAGCGTGTTGGAGATGGTGCCATATTTGCGCACATTGGTGTGCAGCAATTCAAGCCGATGATCGCTCTCATCGGTGTCCACTACCAGCTCATAGGTGATGGCGGTCAGCTTGGGCGGGGCATCCTGGCGCTCGGCGCTCAGCGATACCGTTACGCTGGAAAACCCGAATTTCAGCGTCGGCGCCGAGCGTTCCACGCCCTTGATCATGCAGGCGGCCAGAGAGGCCAGCAGCAGCTCCACCGGATTGAGCGCATCGTCCCGCCCCGCCAGCGAAGTATCGAGCACCACCAACCCCTCACGCACCCCGGCATGACTGCCGTGCTCGTCATCGCGGCGGGCGGTGATGGTGTAGGTGCGCATGGTGTGGGTCTCCCGGATTGTTGGGGGAGTGTAACGGGGATTGCGGGGGCGGGCTTTGATTGAGCGCAAGTTTGGGGGCGTTGCGTTCACCGCAGTCGTCTCCCTCCCCCTTGTGGGGAGGGATCAAGGGTGGGGGTAGGCCGCACACGCAGAAATGCGGCAGCAAACCCCACCTCGCTCGATAACGGCGTTAGCCTTGGCCAACGCCTATCTCATTTCCCTCCCCACAAGGGGGAGGGAGACTCAGGCTGCGCGCCCGAAGCAGCGCTAGCCTCAGGGTCTTGTCAGAGGCCCCCACGTCCACCGCGCGTCACCCTCGGGCTTGACCCCAGGGCGTTGCACTTTCAAGCTTTGCCCATGGGCGGCTACACCTACATTCTCGCAGACATGCGCCGGGGGCGGACCTATATCGGCGTCACCAATGACTTGGTGCGCCGGGTCTATGAGCACCGCGAGGGGCTGGTGGAGGGCTATACCAAAAAGCGCAACATCAAGCGGCTGGTCTATTTCGAGAGCCACGACGACATTACCGACGCCATCGCCCGCGAAAAAACGCTCAAGCGCTGGTATCGGCACTGGAAGGACGCCCTGATCGAAGAGCACAATCCCGACTGGCGCGATCTTTGGGACGAGATCATCAAGTGAAGCCCTTCGGGTCAAGCCCGAGGGTGACGCGCGGTGGGGTGGCTGGTTTTGCGCAGGCGCAGAACTTGCCCGGGTGTGGCCGCCACTGCCGGGTGTGGAAGTGCGGCAGCGACGCGGACGCCAGCAATGCGCGCAAGCGTCTCCCCACCCCCGATCGTCACCCTCGGGCTCGACCCGAGGGCGTTGCACTTTCAAGCTTTGCCCTGGCGCCGGACGGACCGCGAGAATGCCGCTGCCAGGACGCGCTGATCGAACAGGGCAATCCCGACTGGCGCGATCTTTGGGACGAGATCATCAAGTGAAGACCCCTCGGGTCAAGCCCGAGGGTGACGGCCGGCTGCTAATGCGCCTCGTCCCAGTTCCCTGCCGCATTCGCATCAACCTGGATCGGCACGGTCAGCCGTACGGCGGGCTCCGCCGCGCCTTCCATCACGCGCTTGATCACCGGGATCGCGGCACTCTCGGTGCCCAGCGGCACTTCGAAGATCAACTCGTCATGCACCTGCAGCAGCATGTCGGCGTCGATCCTGGCCTTGTTCAGCTCGGGCTCCATGCGGATCATGGCGCGGCGGATGATGTCGGCGGCTGAGCCCTGGATCGGGGCGTTGATCGAGGCGCGTTCGACAAAGGCGCGTTCGCTTGGATTGTGCGACTTGGCATTGGGGAAGTTGATGCGGCGGCCAAAGATGGTGCTGACGTGGCCATCTTCCTTTACCTTGCGGCGCTGCTCTTCCATATAATCCTTGATGCCCGGGAAGCGCTCGAAATAGGTCTTGATGTAGTCCCCGGCCTCGCCGCGCCCAATGCCCAGCTGATTGGCCAGGCCAAAGGCCGAAATGCCGTAAATAATGCCGAAATTGATCGCCTTGGCGCGCCGGCGAATGTCGCTGGGCATGCCCTCGACGGGCACGCCGAACATCTCGCTGGCGGTCATGGCGTGAATATCGAGACCCTCTTCAAACGCATCCTTGAGCGCCTGGATATCGGCGATATGGGCCAGCACGCGCAATTCGATCTGGCTGTAATCGGCGCTGACCAGGATTTTGCCCGGCGCCGCGACGAAGGCGGACCGGATCTTGCGGCCATCCTCGGTGCGCACCGGAATGTTCTGCAGGTTCGGATCGTTTGAGCTCAGCCGTCCGGTCAGCACGGAATGCTGGGAATAGGTGGTGTGGACGCGCCCGGTGCGCTCATTGATGTAGGCGGGCAGGGCGTCGGTATAGGTGCTGCGCAGCTTGTTGAGCTGGCGCCAGTCGACAATGGTGCGCGCCAGCGGCACGCCCTTGAGCGCCAGATCCTCGAGCACATCGGCCCCGGTCGACCAGGCGCCGGTCTTGGTCTTGGTGCCGCCCTCAAGCCCCATCTTGTCGAACAGGATTTCGCCCAGCTGCTTGGGCGAGCCCAGATTGAACGTCTGCTCGGCCAGCTCATAGGCCTGCGCCTCAAAGGCGGCGGCGCGCTGGGCGAACTCGCCTGACAGGCGCGAGAGAATGGCGCGGTCGATATTGACGCCACGCCCCTCCATGCGCGCCAGCACCGGGGCGAGCGGGCGGTCGATGGTTTCGTACAGCGTGGTCATGTTTTCAGCGACCAGGCGTGGCTTGAGCACCTGCCACAGCCGCATGGTCATATCGGCATCTTCGGCGGCATAGCGCGCGCCGTCTTCGATTTTGACCTGGGCGAAGGTGATCTGCTTTTTGCCCGAGCCGATCAGGTCCTTGATCGACTGGCCGGCAAAGCCCAGCCAGTGTTCGCCCAATTCGCCCATGGTGTTGAACTGCGGGCCATCGAGCGCATAGCTGAGCAGCAGCGTGTCATCGACCGATTTCACCGCCACATCATAGCGCGCCAGAATGCCGATATCGTATTTGGCATTGTGGAAGATCTTGAGGATCGAGGGGTCGGCAAACAGCGGCTTGACCATGTCCAGCGCGAGCCGGATATCCATCTGCCCCTCGACCAGCCCGCCGCCGCCAAAAATATCGGCCTCGCCATCGGTATGGCCCAGCGGCAGATAGGCGCTCGTGCCCGGGGCGATGGAAAACGACAGCCCCACCAGATCGGCGGTCTGGTTGTCGAGCCCGGTGGTCTCGGTATCGGTGGCGACATGGCCCGTCATTTCAATGGCGTCGATCCAGCGCTGCAGCGCGGCGGCATCGCGGATGATCTCATAGTCTTCGGGCTTGAACGGGATGGCGCGCACGCGCGCATGCTCGGCCGCCGCATGGGCGACGGTGGC
This sequence comes from Devosia litorisediminis, assembly GCF_018334155.1. Classification (NCBI taxonomy): domain Bacteria; kingdom Pseudomonadati; phylum Pseudomonadota; class Alphaproteobacteria; order Hyphomicrobiales; family Devosiaceae; genus Devosia; species Devosia litorisediminis. The sequence goes on from NZ_JAGXTP010000002.1 coordinate 124,436, forward strand.
TGCATTGCTGCGCCCGGTCGCCTCATGCCGTGCTGCCCGGCTTTCCGCCCGAGCCGCATTGTCAAACCCCACCGCGCCCGGCACCGCGGTCGCGGCATATTCGGGATCGGCCTCGAAATCATCGGGATTGGCCTCAAGCTTGCCCGACAGCCGCTTGGTGATGGTGGCAAATTCCATCGCCTTGAGGAACGGGAACAGATTGGATGGCTCCATCGGTTGGCGGATCAGCGCGTCGATATCGAGTTCGACCGGCACGTCCTGGCTCAGCGTCACCAGACGCTTGGAGACCAGCGCCAGATCGGCATTGGCCTTGAGCTTTTCGCGGCGCGCGTTCTGCTTGATCTCGTCGGCATGCTCGAGCAGGTTTTCCACCGTGCCATAGGTATTGATCAGCTCGGCAGCGGTTTTCACGCCAATGCCGGGCACGCCGGGCACATTGTCCACGCTATCGCCGCACAGCGCCTGCACCTCGATCACCTTGTCCGGGGTGACGCCGAATTTCTTGAACACCTCATCCATGCCGATCCAGCGCAGCGGCGGCTGGCCGGGGCGGGCAATGGTGTCCAGCATGCGGATCGAGCCATCGGGTTCGATCAGTTGCATCATGTCCTTGTCGGACGAAACGATGGTGGCCTTGCCGCCCGCCTCGCGCGCCAGACGCGCATAGGTTGCGATGATGTCGTCGGCCTCCCAGCCCTCCATCTCGATCGAGGGGATCGAAAACGCGCGGGTGGCCGCCCGGGTCAGCGGAAACTGTGGCACCAGTTCAACCGGGGCGGGGGGACGCTGCGCCTTGTATTCGGTATAGATATCGTCGCGAAACGTCTTGCCCGAATGATCAAAGATCACCGCCATATGGGTGGGCGCGTCCTCGCCCTTGAGATCCTCGGTGAGCTTGTAGAGCATGCTGCAGAACCCCTGCACACAGCCCACGGGGAGCCCGTCCGACTTGCGGTTGAGCTGGGGCAGGGCATGGAAGGCGCGAAAAATATAAGCCGAGCCGTCGACGAGCAGCAGATGCATATCAAGCGATTCCGAAGGTGAGATCGCGCTGACTTTAGGCCAGATCGCCGCCCGCCAAAAGGGTCGCGCGGCGGGAACCGGGGCACAACCTTGCGCGTTAGCGACAATTGCCGTTGTCGGCGACAAATGGCATGTTGCGACAACGCATTTGAGCCGTTTTTGCGCGCTATGGGCAGCGCGCGCGACGCGTGGAGGGCAATGTGGCCGATATTTCCGGCACATCAGAGGGTTCGAATATGCACAATCAGGCCAGCAAGGCTGCCGTCATCCTGGTGGTGGACGATGATGCGCTGATCAATATGAACGCGGTCGACATGGTCGAGCAGCTTGGTCACACAGCGCTCGAAGCCTATTCGGGCGCCGAGGCCCTGACCATTCTGGGCAGCCAGCAGACCGTGGATCTGTTGATCACCGACTATGCCATGCCCGGCATGAACGGGGTGGAACTGGCCAATCAGGCGCGCCAGCTGCGCCCTGACCTGCCCATCGTGCTCGCCACCGGCTATTCAGAACTGCCCGAAGGCATCGAGATCGACCTGCCGAGGCTGCCCAAGCCGTACCAGCAATCCGATCTGGCCAATCACCTGATGGTGCTGCTCAATGAGCGTGCGCCGGCCAATGCCGGATCAGCGCAGGCCTGATTTCTGCAACAGGCCAAGCCTCTTGGCATCGTAATAATAGCCACGCGCATAGAACTGCACCGCGCGGTCGTAATTGCCCTGCGCGGTAACATAGGCGCCGGCCAGATAGCGCACGGCGAAGCGCAGATTGGTCTCGGCATCGAGCAGGCCCGCCGGTGCCCCGCGATAGCCCTGGCCACTCGCGGTGGCGTGACTGATCTGCATCAGCCCGTAATAGGGCCCGTTGCGCGCCCCCGCATTGTAATTGCTCTCGCGCACGATCACCCGGCGCACCAGATCCTCGGGCACCGCATACTGGGCCGCGTAATGGCCGATCAGCCCGTCCAGCGAGCCCTCGGTATAACCCAGTGCGGATGTGGCCATCGGCACGTCAGCCGCCTTGGGCACATGCCCCGCGGGCGTGCTGGGGGCAGCAAAGACTTCAAGCGCCGCGGTGGCCGGAGCGCGCACGCTGCCGCTGGCCGGCTTGAACCCGCTCATCGAGCAGCCCGCCACCAGCAGGCCCAGCGCGATACTCGCGCCCATCAGGCCAGCGCTGCGACGCCATGTGGTTGAATTTGTCATGTGGCCACCCTTAGCCCATTTCACCTTTTGCGGCGATAGGGCCCAATCAGGGCAGCTTGAAGGCAGTTAACGGCAAAGCCGTGGCAGCCGCGGGCGCTCAGAACAGATAAACGCCCTCGCCACCGCGCAGCCGGTCCATCACTGCCTGGCAATCGGCGCTGAGCTGGGCGTAATTGTCCTCAAGGCATGCCTGCATCGGATCGCCATAGCCGACCCCGGCGCACCACGCCTTGCCGTCATCGCCGCATTTGCCAATCAGCTCACCCACCGACACGGCCTGTGCCATGCCGGTCAGCGCCAGAACCGCGCCCGCACTGAGTAGAATTTGCTGCATGATCAGTCTCCATTGCCGGGCTTGCTATGTCTTTACGCATCCGCCCCCGGCCCGGATCAGTAAACGTGTCGGGGTGCGATGTGATCGCGCCGGAAGGCGCGCCGGCGGAACCCTTCAGCGTCTGCCGCGGTTGTCCTGACCCAACAGTAAGGGCCGTGCCATGTCCGTAATCGACACCGTCGTCACCGAACCAACCAGTCCCGAGCAGCAGCTGCAGCACTTCATCAATAACCGGCAATTCCCCTGCGTCGGAGCCAAATCGGCGCTCAAGCAGGGGCGGTTGACCACCTATGTGGCGCGTTCGATCGACAGTGCCTGGAACGATGTCGAAATTCAGGATCGGCTGATGCAGTTCGCGTGGGACTATCATGATCAGCCCACCCTGTTTACCAGCTTCGCTGTGATTTTCGAGGGTCCTGACGGGCTGGGCGAAGACGCGTTTGAGCGCCATATGTGGGCGCGCATCCAGTCATTGACCGCCAAGGATAGCTGGCGCGGCCAGCCCCATGACGCTCGCGTCAGTGCCGATCCCGATGATCCCCATTTCTCGCTCAGCTTTGGGGGCGAGGCGTTCTTTGTGGTCGGCCTCCACCCGCGTGCCAGCCGCCCCGCCCGCCGCTTTGCCCATCCGGTGATGGTGTTCAATCTGCATGACCAGTTTGAAACACTGCGCGCCCTGGGACGCTACGAAAAGCTGCGCAGCGCCATTATCGATCGCGACGTGGCCCTGGCGGGTACACCCAACCCGATGCTGGCCCGCCATGGCAGCGTTTCCGAGGCGCGCCAATATAGCGGCCGTGCGGTCGCCGATAATTGGTCCTGCCCCTATCACCGCGCCGGCGCGACCGATCCGTTGGCCCGGCCGGCAACCGATCGCGAGGGCGCCAAGTAATGTTCACCGAGACCGCAACACGCCCTGACACCACCCAGATCATCCCGCCCCGCTCGGGCGCCGCCTTTACGCTCAATGCGGGCCAGACCCTGACGGTGATCGACCCCGAGGGTGGCCAGGTCGCTGATCTGCTGGCGATCGCCAGGGCCGATACGCGCGAAATGCTCTCTTCGGGGCGCACACTCGATTATGCCGAGACCATCTATCTCAGCACCGCCCACAAGCTCTACTCCAACCGCTCCAATGTCCTGCTCGAGATCATCGAGGATACAGTGGGGCGGCACGATTTCCTGCTCACCCCGTGCAGCGAAGCCACCTTCCGTCTCTGCTACGACAACGAGCCGCCCCATCGCGGCTGCCATGGCAATCTGCATGCAGCGCTGGCTCCATGGGGCATTGCCGAGGACGCCATTCCGGTCGCCTTCAACTGCTTCATGAATGTGCCGGTGGATGGCGCCACCGGGCGCTTCAAAGTGCTGCCCCCGCTCAGCAAGGCAGGCGACTTCATCCGCTTCCGCGCCGCCACCGACCTGATCATCGCCCTGACCGCCTGCTCGGCCCCCGCCAGCAATGGCGGCAGCTTCAAGCCCATCCACTATCGGGTGGAGGGCTGACTGAGCACCGAGCTCTGCCCAATTCCCGGTCAACGCATTGGGTCTGATGGCTCCGAATCTGGCAGGTGAGGCACGCTCTTGGGTTGTAGTTGTGCGGGTGCCCCGTGGGTAGAGAGCCGGTGGCTGAGGGGCAGAGCTGGGGCTGGTGGATGAGAACTAGTTGTGAGCGCCAAGGGGAATCCGTTCCTGACCCGGAAACTGGTCTACTTGTTCAGTCAACAGCTAGCTCGTTGCCAAGGAGCGCAGCGCTTGAGCGACCGGATGCTCCCGCAAGCCTGCAAAACAAAACCGACCAACCCCGTTGCGCGGATCGCCAGCTTTGGATAGTTTGCGCGCGTTCAGCCGGGGCACTGCCCCGCCTCACGGATGCACCCGTAGCTCAGCTGGATAGAGCGCTGCCCTCCGAAGGCAGAGGCCACACGTTCGAATCGTGTCGGGTGCGCCAATTATTTCAACGGTTTAGCAGTTTTCCTCAGGGCTGAGGGCATCGAAAACTCACCAAATCCTCACAGCTTGGGCAAACAGGTGGTGTGATGCGCGACATTGTCTACGGTCCCAATGGACCTGAAGGCTCCGAAACTATCGAGTTCACGCGCCTTGGCGTTAGGTTTGCAATTCTGGGGGCAAACGGCAAGCTCACCGCCGGCAGTGAATATTCGCCCGAGATGCTAGGCGGAACGATACCGGTGCCTGGCGATCGATTCACCACGCTCTGGCAGCGCGATGATCCAGACGATGCTGACCTGTTCGAGGTGATTTCTCGACACTACGTTGGCGAGTTCGACGGAGACAACTGCTGGTGGATCATAGTCAAACCGATCGTGGCGGACCCGCCTGACAGAGCGCTTTACAAGCTGGCCCGCTCAGCGTCGACCCGCAATCGCAAGGGGCGCCTGGCGCGGGAGAAAGCTGCCGCCCGGGTTGCCGGTGTAAGGCTCGGCAAATAGGTCAGGTTCGCACTGGTTCGCACGCTGCAAACCTAGCTGCGAACTGCGAACCATTTCGGGTTCATCCCCCATTGGGGGTTGGGCAATGTAATCAGAGACTTACTGCAGGTTCTTGCCAAGGTTCGCACTAGGTTTGCACCTGCGAACTTCCAGCAGGAAAAAAACCTGCGCGTGAGGGAATGGCGGGTCCAGAGAGCGGGCACTTTTTGAAGTTTTGCCACCCGCGCCAGTGCGGTACATCTTGCTCATGATAGTCTCCTGGTGATGTGAGGGTGGAAGGCGCCTCCGCAGGCGCTCGGAGCGGTGGTGGCGACGACTGCAAAAATGAGGAGAGGCAGGACTTTCATAGCTACTTTTGACCTCCTGATTTTCCGACGCTAGGCCCGGCTGCGCCGTTAAGGCTCTAGCCACCCATACATGCGCATGGACCTTGTCATAGCGGCCACGTTAAGCGTCCCATTCACCCGCAAGTTGGCCCAAGGACTAAAACTAAACGGGAGAATGCCCCCATGCAGCTCCATGCTGGCGGCGGCCGCAGTGGGCTTATACCATGACAAGTTGATGCTATCGTGGTTGGCGTCCATACCCCACGTGTCATAGACCCACCCAACCTCCGAGGTGGATAGGGTCTCGGTCATGTGAACCAAAACGCCGGTTGATAGCGGCGAAATATAGCCGCCGCATGGGATATCCAGGCCCGTTCCGGCAACGCCATTGACCACGCCGTTCGTATTGCGGGTGTTTGTAGAACCCCGACTGTGAACGATGGTGCCAGTGTCTGCGATATTCCGCAGCTCTGCGGTGTCGTTATAAAGCGCCCCAATGTACCGATAATGTTGATAGCCCGGGGGGGCGGGGAGGATGTAGTCGCTGTTTGCCAGCCCCCCCACATTCGCAAGCGTGGCTGAACTGGTCGTGTTATCGGTGATAGTCGTTACGCGCCCCGAAAAGCCGTTTGGACGACCATTAAGCGTTTCATGAATGATTAGGCAATCCACACCAGCCAACCCATCGACCGGCATTGTATAGACCTTGGATGCTGTAGAACCGTTGGTGTTTTCACCACCGGGGCAAAACCTTACGACATTTGCCCCGCCAACGCCCACGTCTCGAACTCGGAAGAATGGCATAACCTTGAATACTGCATTGGCATCGCCGTCATTCGCGCAGGCAAACACAGCGTACCACTGCTCTTTTACATGCAAGGTCTCGACGCCCAGATCATCTTGTGTGGTTGTGCCGTTGCCATAGCTGACTATGTGCCTATGACCTCCAGGCGCATAGAGCGCATCAAATGCGGGGGAGGAAAACACGGGTGCGCGCCGCTCTAGGTATCGACCTTTGTACCGAAACCCCCCCATGGCGAATGAAGACTGGCCAAGGATCTGAACAGTGTAAGTGCCAAAGTACCCGATGGGCGTGCGAGGCCCATTGGGGTCAACGAGCCGGAAGTCGGCCTTCGCATCATCCGCAATCTTCTCCAGCGTTGCGGCACTTGCAGCCAGCGCACGGCTTGAGACCCCGCCGGTCGCGTGCTTCGGTTCGGTGACAGCGCCATCTGCAATCTTCACAGTGGTTACTGCCCCATCCGCCACGGAGGCCGCTGCCAGAACCTCCAGCCACGCTCCGGTAACACTGCCGACAGGATCGTCACCACTCGCGGACGCATCTTTGAGCTGATACCACTTGCCATCCGAGCCGGTGACGACCTGCCCTGCGGTGTAAGTGGTGACTCCGGCATAATCGCCCTGATGGTCGAATGTTGCTCCGGTTGCTGACGAGAAAAGCTGGCGCCACTCGCCTCCCGAGCGGAACAGCATTGTCCCTACGCCTTCAATAATATCGCCCGCTGCCGGGTCGGAGCCAGAGGCGCTCTTGAGCGGGTAGACGGTTCCACTGATCGCGATGGTGACGGGCCCGGCGGCATTGGTGCCGGGGGGGGCGGGCAAGAATACCACGTCAACGTCAGATGGGTTCACGCCAACCTCGACAGATGCAGTGATCGCGTTCGCTGTCCCGCCGATGCCGGTCAGAGTGCCCATCGTGTCGGGGAATCCGCGTCCGCGCACCCAGGCGGTAGCATCACGGTCATAATACCCGTTAAGCGTTGGGTCCGGGTCGGCAAGGACAACGCCGCCGTCCGTCTCCGCGACCGGCGTAATCCCGGCCAGCTCGGCCTTCGTGCGCGCCACAACCCAGCCGCCACGCGATGTGCCAAACAGCGAGTTCAAAAGCTGAACGATCTCGTCCTTGATGGGCTCGTGTTTGCCGCTATCGGGAACGCCGGCTGTGACGTACTTGCGGAACACAGATTCGGGAGTGGGAAGCGTCATTGATCAGTTTCCTTTGAGGTGTTCCGAATGCGCAGCACGGACAGCTGTCAAAAGCAGCCGCCGGAGTGGGTGGCTAAGGCGGACTTGCTGCAGTTCGCCATCGGCGTTCTTGAATCTGGGAAGTGCTATACGAAGTTCGCCGGAGGCGAGTCTGATGAGGATACAGCCGCCGACCTTGACGCCCCGCGCGTCGAAAGCGAAAAACGCTAGTCGCTCATTGCCATCGGGATAGGCGAGTGGCGCCGGTTTGAACTGAGTTATTTCCATCTCTGGCGAAACGTGGTCGTTCACTGCAATTCTGCCTTTCGTCGACTTGGCGACACATCACCCCCTTCGGGGGTGGCCTCAACTTTTGTTTCTGAATTTGCTCTCGGTGCGAACGCAACTTGGTCACCGGTGTCCATATGAGGGGCGCCACACTTGGGAGGCGCCCCGGGTGGTGGATTACGCTGCGCTGAACTTCAGCAGCTTGATCGCCTCGAAATCGGCGACGTCGCCGCCCACGCGCTTCCAGGTGTAGAACAGCGTGTAGGGCTTCTGGGTCAGGGCATCCCGCAAGATCCGGACGCCGGCGCGATCAACGATGGTGTAACCAGCTTTGAAGTTGCCGAAGGCGATCGGTGTGCTGTCGGTCGCGATGTCAGGCATGTCCTCGGCCAGCACCACTGGATGGCCCAACAGGGTGTCGGGCTTGCCTGCCTCGAGGGCACGCTGCCAGATGAAGTTGCCCTGACCATCCTTGAGCTTGCGAGCCACCGCCAAAGTCTTGCGGTTCATTTTCCAAACTGCGCCGGCCAGGTGACCGACCTTTAGGCTGCTCTGCAGGTCGATCAGCTTGTCAGCGCCGTTAGTGGTCGCACCGAAGCTGCCATCGGTGCCGGTGACGACATGTTCGATGGTGCCCCAAGGGCGGGTGGCATCGTCCTGGGCGGTCGTGGGGTAAGTCAGGAAGCCGCGGGGCTTCAGGACGCCATTGCCGTTGTAGAAACAGGTTTCCTCAGAGCGGCTGAACTTGTCGCTCACCTTGGTCACCAGCCAGTTGCCAATGTCGATTGCGCTGTCATCCAGAAGCTTCTGCGTGACCTTGGGCATCGCGTAGATTTCGTGCACTGGAATGGACAGCTTGCCCAGGTTCGGTGCATCGGTGCCGGTGCGAGCCTCGGTCTCGCCAACCCAGCCGGCATCCGGCTCGTCGCGATCGACCAGTTCCTCAAAGGTGTCGGTTGAGATCGTGACCACCCGCGCGTACTGGCGCATGGGCGAGGACTCGAAAAGCGTCTGTGTGATGGCCGTGCTAAAGTGCGGAAGCACGGTGTAACCGCCTTCCGGATCGCTGCCGACCTGCATGGCATTGGCGCTCATCACCTCGTTGAAGGCGGCAACGCCACCCTTGAGGTAGGAGCGCAGCGCTGCGCTCACGGTCTGCTGTTCGGCATTGCTGACGGTGTCCGAATTTCCTCCGAGCTGGTTGCCAGCAAAGCGGTTTGCGAGGTCAGCCATCTGGGTGCGGACTTCAGCCAACCCCTCGTTATTCTTCTGCTTGAATTCACCGAAGGCATTTGTGAGTTCCGCCAAGACGGCTGCTGGGCTGGCATTGGCTTTTACGGTGCGGATTCCGCGCACCACGGGTGTGTGCATGTTCATAGTCAGGCCCTTTCGATAAGGCGTGCGCGATCGCTCGCGTTGAATGTGTGTGATTGGTAAGCGCCAGCGCTAGGCAATGGCGGTTCCAGCAGCGTTGTGCGTACTGGCTCGGCGCGGGAATCCGGTCGACACCCGGTCCCTGTTTCTCGATAGGCCTGAGCCTTCATCGAGCCCGGCCTTGCATCTCGCGGAGGGGCCGGATTGCCGATCAAGTTGCATCGCGCGGGCTTGATAAGCGGGTTGCTGTCCTTGGTGTCCCGGCCCCCTCCAGTTGCATCTCGCAGGCTGGAGGAGGGCACTAGGAAACCACCATGACCACCGTAGACTGCCATGATTTGGGCCTGCAGGCAATTATTCAGTTCATGATATGTTCTAGATCTCCACCGCCGCCGCTCTCGATGGCATCTGCCACCTTCCGCAGCCAGTCCGCTGCACCTGCCGCTCCGTGTTCCTGAATTGCGCAGTTCAACCCTGTGCCGATGAATGCCGAGGCCAGCGCATGATTTCCCATTTCGGTCCTGAGCTTGCCGGTCATCGTCGCCAGGCGCTCGCCCAGCTGTTTGCTCATGATGCGCTGGTGAAGGTCGTAAGGCTCGTCGTTCGCTGCTGCCATGGTCATGGTCCTTTGTTGGGTGAGAGGGGCTCTTGCAGATTGGGCGTTTCAGAACATCAATCTGCAAGAACGTGTGTTTTAGACCAGCACCGGTCTGGGCTGTTGGTTCGGCGGACCTTGCAGACGCGCCCCCGGCCATGCGTTCGCTGGCCACCGGATCTGTGCTAGGCATTGCCAAACTTTGGGGGCGCGCATGTCTGATTTGGTGAAGGTGGCTTTGATCGCAGCGGTTGGCATCATCGCATGCACAGCGATCGCTATGTACTTTTCGCCTTACCAATCTTGCGTTCGGACGTTCAAGGAGACTGTTCCAAACGCAGTCCCCACTGCAGTAGCGGGATTCTGCGTCGGTAGATAAATTCGCAATTCCGGTCATGCTGCACCTGCCAGCGCCCGAGCAGCGTCCATCTCGGCAGGTGTCGCCGTTGTGCATGACCTGGTGCCCCAATAGATCGGCTTCCCACGCACCTTGGCCAGGAACGGGGCTATCGGGTCATCTTCGCGGATCACGGGAAGTTCGCCGCCGGTGCTTGCCGTGGGGACGTTCCGGTGATGCGCAACCAACTGATAGCGCTGGATGTGGGATCGTGCCCGCTGGGCACCATCAGTGCCAACACACGGCGCGTTCGGCGTTGCACCGCACCGATGGCATTCGACGCCCAGCGCTGCCTCCCGGTTGATCCCAAGGCTGGTGTAGGTCTGGATCTCCCGAGACATTCCACTCAGATCAATCGAAGCATTCGGGCCCTCAGGGCCTATAGGGGTTTCTTTGTGGTTCTGGGTAGCATTGCGGTCGCTATGCGTTTGCATTGCGAACGCATCACCACCGCCATTGTTTTTATTGTCTTTTTCGCCCCATCGCGCCTTTGCGCTTCGGCTGGCTGCCCGTGATTTTTGAGATGTGTTTCTGATCTCCATATCGACCCAGTCCGCCCAGAGCATCCCGTCTGTTTCCGCCAGTTTTCCCTGGTGCAGTAGAGCGGCCAAAGCCGTCCGGAATCCTGCTGTAGGTATCCCGCATTGACGAGCAAGGCGGGCGTCGTCACGCGAAAGCGGCTCGCCTCGATCGAACATCAGGCATACCAGCGTGAGCATCACGCCCCTTTCCGCTGGGGAGAGGTCGCCGATGCGCGAAAGCCAGTCAGTCGGGAAGAACCGAAACCACCGCGGAGAGCTGGTCATTGATGCTCCTGCAAATGGACTGCACAGCGCCACCGCACGTCGAGAGGCGCGGTTAGGTCATCGTGGTGCGCCTCTACGCCTTCCACCGCCCCACACACCTCGCAGGGCTGTTTCTCAAGCCTTCCATCGCGCAAGGCGACAGCAACAGCCAGATTGGCCCTGCGATGGGCTGCAAGCGGGTCAGGGCGCCGGTCATGAATTGGCGGCAGCAATGTCTTCCACCGCCGGCGACGAGCTTGGCTATGTCTCATTGCGCAGGCTCCCAAGATACCGATCTACTGCCGCCAGATGATGTTCACGGCGTCGGCCGTGCCACCTGCTCAGAACGATGTGAGCGCGGGCCATTGCGATATGGGCGAGGGCGATACTCAGACGCATCAACCGCATGACCGGGCCTCCCGCGCACTGGTGTTTGGAACCGGGCCGGATAGCCGCGCGGCCGCCCATTGGTCGAGGTCCGTGACAGGATAGAGCGGAATCCGACCGTGGTACTGCATGACCGGGCCACCGCCGACGCTGGCCAGCTTCGCCAAGGTTGCCTTGGCAACGGTCATGCCGTGGTGTTCGAGTAGATAGCCGGGAACCTCGGCGCGGCGCAGTCGGGGCTTGGCGCTAAACTGCATGGCCAGCCTCCCCGTCGACTTCATTGCGCCACCAATCGGGGAGTGGGCCCGTGCCGTCAATTGCGCTAGGCTGGCCTTCGCTGGCCAGGATCACCTGTTCATGGAACCACCGCCGCTTGTAATCTGGCAGCTGGGCCAACAGGGCGGTCATGCGGGCAAGCTCGGACACCTCAGATTTGAGGGCTGGGGTCTGCATGATTTCGTGCTGACCCATCATGCCACCGCCTTCGGTGCCGTGGTGCGGCCAATGGTGTCGAAATTGCTACCTACCGCCGTGTTGATGCCTTCAAGCGTCGATTGCGAAATGCGGATAAGCGCGTCGAGGCGGTCCATATGAGGGACGCGGTTGTCTGGCGGGCCGAAGTGGCACTCGTTGATGGTGTCGACTACCGTCTCCAGCAAATGCGCCAAGCTGCCCAGCTCGCATTGCAAGCTGTTCAAGTCATAGGCGTAGCCTTGCCCGCTTTGGGCTGTGTGGCTTGCAGAAACCGGCGTGCCGGTGCTATTCTCTTTCGAGTTCATTGGCTTCAATCCTTGCAGGGGTTTGGTCGTGACCATGGCTCGGCAGTGCTTCAACACTGGCCGGGCCTTTTGCTTCCTGAGCCTTAAGGGCCCAGTCGAGGTAGTGGATAATCTCAGAGTTCATTGAACGACGGTTTGACGCAGCTTGCTGGCGAATTCGTTCGCTCATTCCAGGGGGTAACCTGAGGGGATACTGGTGGGTTTGTTTGGGCTTCAAAGCCATCGAATGTGCTCCATATCGAGTAGATATAGAGATTGATTGCATATCAACTCGATATAGTCAACAATGCGCTGACAACTTTATTCCGAGTTGATATAGGACGTGCTTGGGACAAGGAGCAAAAAATGGCAGATCGATCTAGCTACCCAAGTGAGCAGGCCGATAAGTACCTTTTGCGACTGCCAGAGGGGATGAGGGATCAACTCAAATCTGCGGCCGCGCAAAACAACCGGTCGATGAATGCTGAGATTGTCGCGCGATTGCAGGATAGCTTTGAAAAGAAAACACCAGAGAGTGATGCGCTGGTATTTCACACTAAGGTAGTCAACAGCGCTCTGGAGCAGTTTGACTCTGCAGCCAGCGATATCATTGCCATCGACGATTGGGCTATGGAAAATGGCATTCGGAACCGAGCGGATGCCCTGCGGAGACTCGCAAATATGGCCTTGCTGTTAGACGAGGCCATAAGCCCCATGGCGCTACGCTGCCAGGCATTGCTACGTACCTATGAAGAAATGGGCGTGGCGTTGTCCAAGGTAGAGCTGGTGTCAGAAGATCCATCCGGTGAGAAGGACGTTCAGAAGGCCATAGATGACCTCTTCTACTGCATTGCTTCAGTAGGGACTTCGCTGACCTCTTTGTTAAGGCCGGTTTTTGCGTACCGTGAGGTGGCCGATTTCACCGAAGCGAAGAGACTGGCTGTAGATGAAAGCGGCGAACTGGACGAGATGATTAAAGAGTTCGCCGATCTCACGGCTCGACATAGTCGCGACCGAATTAGCTAAATTGTCAGTCCGCAAGCGCACCTGGTCCACCGCCGGCGTCGCATGATGTAAGCACTGCTCGCTGGCCAGCCGGATAGACTGCATCTCAAAACGGAGAACTAGGATGGACGATTTTGTTGCAGAATATATGCGTGGCGGCCTCACAGCAGCGAACGAACTATTGCTCGAACGCTTCCCGAACGCATCTGATCGGGTCGCGAAACTTGAAGCTATGGAATCTGGCGGGAAATGGCACGTGAAGTGGCACGACGCGTCAGATGGCGCCGATGACCACGACGACGGCTTTCTAGACGACTACGCAGGCTGATCTGTCTCCGCTCGATCCTACCTGGTCCACATCCCCAGCTTTGATTGCCCGTCCGATGTAAACATTGCTCGCGCAATCGCGGCGGGCTAGGTGGGATGGCGGCAAGTCCCGCGCCCGCCGCAAGGTGGTACAAATTCACGTGACATTTAGTGAATTTTGACGCCTATTCCCCATATGTTCACCTGAAGCCATACTGATTTGGGTGTGGCGCATCTTTTGACGCATTGCTTGGGAGGGCAAAAATGACCGTTAATTCGCTGTCTGCCGCCCGCACGCTGTGTGAGCTGCGCGACTGGAAGCTCTCAAACCTTGAGTTGCAAAAGCTCCTTTATCTTGCCGAGATGTACAATCTCGGCATGTATGGCGAACCACTGATCGACGGCGAGTTCGAGGCTTGGGACTACGGCCCCGTGTCTCCAGATGTCTACGCTCGTGCTCGCGGATTCGGTAGCGGACCAATACCCAATGTCTTCCACTGGGTTTCTGAGGTGCCTGCCAGCTCAAGCGAATACGCTATGCTCAAGGAGATCGCCGCCCAGGCGAAGCGGTTCACCGCTGGTCAGTTAGTAAACATCACACATTGGTCTTCGGGTGCTTGGGCTAAGTTCTACAAGCCAGGCATTCACGGCATTCGAATCCCGAAGTCCGCTATACGGCAGGAATACCTTGACCGAACCGAAAAACAACAAGCCGGCTGAAGTCGGACCGGCGCCGGTTCCTCACATAAACCTGGGGTCGCCGCTGGACAGCGCCCCAGGCGCCGAGGCCGCTGGTGATCAAGTAGCAGCGCTACAGGCCAGCAAAGAAGCGTTGGAGAACAAGCTGCTCGAAGAGCGTTTCGTTTGGGTCTTGGTCATCACGATCCTGTTCAATGTGTTGTTTCTCGTAAACGCACAAAACTGGACCGCTCCGATTGTCATAGGGGTTCTTCAACTGGTCGGGCTCTTCGTTCTTGCCCAAAAATGTCGCGTAGATCCGATCATGCCGCTACTGGATAAATTCATGGGAGCGTTCAATGGACGGGGTAACTAGGCGCGCTTCGGCATAGCCACCACCACCGCCTCACGCCCTGTCATCATGCGCTCGATCTCGCTCGCCACTTTCGTCGCCGCCGCGATCAGCACCGCATCGAGCCGGTGCGTATATCGGCTGGTCACGGAATGCCCCTGGTGTCCAACCATCGTGCCGATGGTGCCGTCGCTATAATTCAGATCCCCGGCAACCGACGCAAACGAATGGCGCAATACGTGCGCGGTCACTCCGGTCAAACCTGCCGCCTTCGTAATCCGGTCAATAGCGGTGTCCAGAGAGCCATAAGGCCGTTTGGCGTCTCTCACGCCCGTCAGCACGTATTCAGAGCCTTCCGTCCGCTGTAGACGTGCCAGAACACGTTGCGCGGGGGCGCCAAGCGGCCTGACTGACTTTCCGGTCTTGCTGTCGCCCAGAATAAGCACTTGCCCCTCCAAGTCGATCTCTGACCACTTCAGGCGCACAATCTCGCCAAGCCTGCAGCCGGTGAACGCCAGAAGGTGGATTCCTGCCACCGCCTGCCAGGCTTCTGTTTCCGCCTGCTGCAGTGCTTTACCCAGCGCTCGAAACTCGTCGGGCGATAAGTGGCGGTCTCGCTTTTTGTCCGCCGCTCGCTCTACGCCCAGCGCCGGGTTGCTGGTCAAGGCGCCCTGGCGAATGCCCCATGACAGAATGCCACCCAATAGCCCCACCGTTCGAGCTGCCGTTCCAGCGCCGCCAGTGACGCGCGCAACACCCCGGAGATTCCCCGATGCTTCTTTGGTCGCGGTCTTGCCGGCGGTGACGTCATCGACAAATTGCTGCACCTGCCGCTGGGTCAGATCCGCCACCAGCACTTTGCCCAGCAGCGGTTTGATGTGGCGCTCCACCCGCCCGCGATCGGTCGCCAGTGTGCTGGCCTTCTTCGGGGTCTTGCTCCGACGCTTGAGCACTTTCCCCGCGTCGGCCGCTTCGAGGTATTGGTCGCATAGGTCCGCCACGGTCAGGCCATCCCGTCGCGCTTTGGCCTCCCGCTTGTCCTGCAGCGGATCGGCGCCAAGCTGGGCTTTGGCGGATTCGGTTCTGGCCTGGGCGCGCGCCTGGTCAACAGTCAGGATCGGAAAGCGACCAATGACCATGCGCCGGCGTCGGCCTGCCGCCACATAGTCGACCACGAACGCGATGCGACCACCCGGATTGACCACCACCCCGAAGCCGGGCAATTCGCTGTCCCAGACCGTGTAGGGCTTCGCCTGGGGCTGCAACTCCTCCACCGCTTTTCGGGTCAGCTTGGCAGTCGGCATTATCACCCCCTCACAAAAAACTCACGAAATCCTCACAGCCGATAGGAATACCGTGGGCAATCGTAGCGCAAGCCGGAAAACAACAAAGCCCCGGAAACCAGGGCTTTTACATCATGGGAAAACTTGGGGCAGGGCCGGAAATGGGTATGACCGATCCCTCCGAAGGCAGAGGCCACACGTTCGAATCGTGTCGGGTGCGCCAATTATCTGTAACATTGCCGTTGTAAGTACCAGCAGCCATGATCCATGTGGCCAGCGCCAGCCAAAATCCGAAACATGCTGGGATGTTTGCCTGCCGGCGATGTCATCGGCCGCCTATGCCTGAACGCCTTCAGGCAATGTTTTAGCGTTGCTGGAGGACGGCTCAACGAGCACGCCGACGATCACGCAGATGGCGGCGAAGTAGACCGTGACCGTCAGTATGCCAAACATGGCATTGGTCAGGCCCATCGAGAAGTGGCCGGCAACCAGCGTGCTGACTACCACAAGTATGCCGTTGCGCTTCGCAGAAGGTGGTGCGCGCAGGACTTCGACAAGCGGCGCGAGCATTAGAAGGCCATAGGCAATCAGACCCAGAATGCCCGCGCTGGCCGCGAAATCGACCAGGTCATTGTGCAGATGGGGCGCCCCGACAAATAGCGGCGCCTCCACGCTGGCGGCAGCTGCCTCAACAAAGCTGAAAGGTCCATGCCCAAAGATTGGCGAAGCCACAAAGGCATTCAGGCCGCCTTGATACATGCTCAGACGGATGGCGGTGGACCCATCGGTAGGCAGGCCTGTCTGCATCACATCGGCAATGTCGAGCATGACCCGTTGAACACCGGTAGTCTGCCCAAGGCCGGCGGCAAAGCCTGCCAGTAGTCCAATGGCGGCAACCACGCCGGCTGCAATCAAGACGCGCATCTTGATCAGCCGCAGTGCGCCTGCAATCACCACGGCGGTAATGGCCATCAGGACAAGAGCGACAACGGCGCCACGTGTACCTGAAAGAGTTGCCGCCAGGGCGGCCAGTACGGGTCCACTCAGGAACGTAAAGCGCCAAACAGACTGCACATAGATCAGGCCGATCAGACTCAAATAGCCCGCGAGCAAGGCAACGTCGGCGAAGTGGATCGGGTTGGCCACCGAGGCGCCGGCACGGATTGCACCCATCATCAGATAGTCGTTCAAAGCAATCGCTAGCGCCCCCGCGGTTCCGATAAGACTGAATATCGCAATAAGCTCAGGATCAACCGGCTGGCTATCGCGGGTCAGCATGATCAGCGGCCAGATCGCCAGAACCGGCGCGAACGGCAATAGCCCCTCAAGCCCCCGGATGGTTCCTGCGCCAGCTATAAATGCAACACCCAGAAGTGCCAGCCCAAGCAGCGGCATCCAGACAAGGGGACGTCCAATTGTCGTCAGGTCTGCCACGCGCAATGAGAAAAGGGCCAGGCCGCCGGCAATCAGGAACAGGATATTGCCGGCTTCGGGGGAAACGGGGGCCATCACCAGCGCCGCAATGATTGCCAAGAGGAGAAGAAAGTGTCGCATGGGCCGGCCAAATGTTCGGGATTGGCCAGTGTCATGCCATGGGGGCGTTGAACCGACAAGCGACTGTGTTGGTGGGAAATTCCATGTCAGCCCGTGCACAGTTGAAGCTGGCGCTCCGCAGGGGGGGCAAGATGGCCGATAAATCGTGTGCCAAGGTCTATGCTGCGCCTGCGCCAGTCTTGACCTCAGTCACACCCCCTTGAACTCCCTGCGACTATATTGTTATGTATCATAACAATATGGAGGAGCGGTGATGCGGGATGGGGTGGTGTATCGGCCGGTGCGCATGGGGCAGATGCGAGCGGGGATGACCCGGGGCGCCGATGGCGTGATCTATGTGCGCTCCAGCGAGACGCTGGGCGCTTATCCGCGCGCCATGACTGACGTGCTCGCTCAATGGGCGGGGCAGGCGCCCGAGGCGCTGTTTCTGGCAGATCGGGGCGCGGACGGTGAATGGCGCCGGCTCAGCTATGGTCAGGCCTGGGCAAAGGTGCAGGCGCTGGCGGCCGCGCTGCTTGATGCCGAACTGAGCGCTGAGCGCCCCTTGCTGATTCTGTCGGGCAATGAGATCGAACATGCCTTGCTGGGCTACGCGGCCATGCTGGTGGGCGTACCCCATGCGCCGGTCTCGCCCGCCTATTCGCTGGTGTCCAGGGATCACGCCAAGCTCAAGCACATTGTTGGCCTTCTCAATCCCGGCATGGTCTATGCCAGCGACGGCGCGCGATTTGCGCCGGCGATCGCAGCAGCGATCGGTCCTGACGTGCCCGTTGTAGTGCGCACCACCCCCATCGCTGGTCGCCCATCGCACCTCTGGAGCGAACTGGCTGAAACAGCGATCACCCCCGCGGTCGCCCAGGCGCATGACGCCGTGACACCCGATACGGTGGCCAAGCTGCTGTTCACCTCGGGCTCGACTGGCATGCCCAAGGCGGTGATCACCACCCAGCGCATGCTGACCTGCAATCAGGAAATGATCCGCACCGCCCTGGCGTTTCTGGGCGATGCGCCGCCCGTCATGGTGGACTGGATGCCCTGGAACCATGTCGCCGGCGGCAGCCATAATCTGGGCATTGCGCTCTACAATGGCGGCAGCCTTTATATCGATGATGGTGTGGCCACACCCGAGGGCATCAAGCGCACCGTCCGCAACCTCGAAGAGATCGCGCCCACGCTCTATTTCAATGTGCCCAAGGGCTATGAGCTGCTGGTCGAGCATCTGGCCGACAATGCGCGGCTGCGCGAAACCTTCTTCAGCCGGATGCAGGTCATGCAATATGCCGGCGCTAGCCTGGCCCAGCATGTCTGGGACGGGCTCGATGCTGCGGCGCTGGCCGCCACCGGCGAACGTATCCGCATCATTTCCGGCTATGGCTCGACCGAAACCGCCCCCTTTGCCTTCACCACCACTTGGACGGTTGATCGCGCCGGGCTGGTCGGGTTGCCCGCTGCGGGTCTGGAGGTCAAGCTGGTGCCATCAGCCGAAAAGCTCGAACTGCGCCTGCGCGGCCCCAATGTGACACCGGGCTATTGGAAGCAGGCCGACAAGACTGCCGAGGCCTTCGATGAAGAGGGCTATTACAAGATCGGCGACGCCATGAAGTTTGCCGACCCCGACAATCTGTCGGCCGGGTTTGTCTTTGACGGTCGGGTGACCGAGGACTTCAAGCTCGCCACCGGCACCTGGGTCAACATGGGCGGCGTGCGTGGCGGTGCCATCGCCATCGGAGCGCCGCTGCTGCGCGATCTGGTGCTGACCGGGCTGGATCGCAATTACATCGCCGCACTGGTGTTTCCTGATCTCCAGGCCTGTCGACGCTTGGCGGGTCTGGACGCTGCAGCAAGCGGCGCCGATATCGTAGCACACCCCACCGTCCGTGCCGCGTTTCAGGAGCGCTTTGACGCCCTGGCAGCCAAGGCGACCGGCAGTGCCAGCCATATTGCCCGCGCTATCATTCTGGCGGATCCCCCAGCACTTGATGCGGGCGAGGTCACTGACAAGGGCTCGATCAACCAGCGTGCCGTGCTGGCGGCGCGGCCGCAATTATTTGCCGATCTCTACCGCGATCCGGCACCCCACCATGTCCTGACATTCGCGCGAAAGGCCAATTAATGAGCACAGCTTCACATGGCCTGCAGGCCCACTATGCTGACGCCTGGCTGATCGATGGCATGCGCACGCCGTTTGTCGATTACCGTGGTGCGCTATCGGCGATTTCGCCCATCGATCTGGGCATCAAGGCCGCTCGAGCCGTCATCGACAAGGCCGGCATTGATCCCGCCGATATTGGCACCACCATTGCCGGTTCCATGGCACAGGCATCCTTTGATGCCTTCATGACGCCGCGCCATATCGGTATCTATGCCGGGGTGCCGGTGGATCGTCCCGCCCATCTGGTGCAGCGCATTTGTGGCACCGGCATTGAGGTGCTGATGCAGGCGTCGGATGTGGTCTCCCTGGGGCGGACCGAACTGGCGCTGGGCGTCGGCGCTGAATCGATGAGCCGCAATCCCATCGCTGCCTATACCCATCGCAATGGCTTTGGAATGGGGCAGGTCGAGTTCAACGACTTTCTTTGGGAGGCCCTGATGGACCCCGCCGTGCTGTGCAATATGGGCGACACGGCCGAGAATCTCGCCAGGCAGTATGACATCTCCCGCGAAGCCGTGGATCGATTTGCCAGCCAGAGCTTTGAGCGTGCCATCGCCGCTCAGCAATCGGGCTTCCTCGCTGGCGAAATCACCCCGGTCAGCACCGAACAGTTTGCCATGGAAGGCTTTGAGAACCGGGGCATCAAACTGGCTCGGGGCGTCGACAGCGTCACCCAGGACAGCCACATCCGGCCCTCGCCCTATGAGGTGCTTGCCAAGCTTCGCCCCGCCTTTGGCGGCGTGCAGACCGGTGGCAATTCCTCGGCCATCGTTGACGGCGCGGCCGCGGCGCTGGTTGGCTCGGCCCAGTATATTGCTGCCAGGGGGCTCAAGCCGCTGGCACGGATTATCGCTGGCGCTGCGGTGGGGGTGCCGCCCCATATCATGGGCATCGGTCCCGCACCCGCCATTCGCGCGGTGCTCGATGCTGCGGGGCTGAGCCTGGACCAGATTGATCGCGTCGAGATCAACGAAGCCTTTGGCGCGCAGATCCTGGCATGCGTCGCCGAACTTGGCCTTGATCAAGCCAAGCTCAACGTCAATGGCGGAGCCATCGCCATCGGCCACCCTCTCGGCGCTACTGGGGTACGTATCACCCTGACACTGGCCCGCGAACTGCAGCGTTCCGGCTTGCGCTATGGCATTGCCTCGGCCTGTATCGGCGGTGGTCAGGGCATTGCCCTGCTGCTCGAGAACCCCGAGGCAATCCCATGATCATCGCTGGCACGACGGCACTGGTGACAGGCGGCGGCTCGGGCCTGGGGGCCGCGACGGCGCGCGCGCTGGCCGCCCGTGGGGCCCGGGTAACAATTCTTGATCTGAACGCGGATGCCGGCGCCGCTGTCGCCAAGGAAATCGATGGTCTTTTCGCTGCCTGCGATGTGGCAGATGAAGGCAGCGCCACAGCGGCGCTCGCTGCCAGTCGTCTCGCCTTTGGCTGCCCGCAAATTCTGGTCAATTGCGCCGGCATTGGGGGCGCTGGCCGGGTGGTGGGCCGCGACGGCCCGTTGCCGCTGGCCGCCTTCGAAAAGATCATCCGCGTCAATCTGATCGGCACCTTCAACATGGTGCGGCTGGCAGCTGCCGAAATGTCGCTGGCCGAACCAATGGCCAATGGTGGGCGGGGCGTTATTGTCTCGACCGCTTCGGTGGCCGCTTTTGAAGGCCAGATTGGGCAGGCTGCCTATGCCGCGTCCAAGGGCGGCATCGCGGCGCTGACCCTGCCGGTGGCGCGCGAACTGGCGCGCTTCGGGGTGCGTGTGCTCACCATCGCCCCGGGTCTGTTCAAGACGCCGCTTCTGTCCGAGCTCCCGCAAGATGCACAGGACGCCCTGGGGGCAGCCATCCCCTATCCGGCTCGACTGGGCGCGCCCGAAGAGTTTGCCCAGATGGTGCTGGCCATGATCGAAAACGACTATCTCAATGGCGAGATCGTGCGGCTCGATGGCGCGCTCCGCATGCAGCCCAAATAGGAAGCCCACCATGCTGATAAATACCCGTCAGGTTGAGATCGAATTTGGCGATTGCGATCCCGCCGGCATCGTCTTTTATCCCAACTATTTCCGCATGTTCGATGCTTCCACCGCCTATCTTTTTGAGGCAGCACTGGGAATCAAGAAAATCGCCTGGGTCAAGAAGTACGGCATTGTCGGTATTGCGATGGTCGATACCGGCGCCAAGTTCTCCAAGCCGTCGCGCTTTGGCGATGTGGTGACAATTGAAACCAGCATAACCGAATTGCGGCGCTCCAGCTTTGTCGTGGGCCACAAGCTGTTCAATGGGGGTGAACTGGCGATCGAAGCCCATGAGGTCCGGGTCTGGACCGGCCATGACCCCGACAATGCCGGGCGCATCAAATCGCTGCCCATTCCCCAGGACGTCGTCGACGCGCTGTCGCGCTAAAGCGACCGGATCAGCGCTGATCGGTCAACCGGGACAGCAATTCCATTAGTTGGTCGCGCTCGGCAGTGCCGCCCAGGCGCGCGATGCAGTCGGCCTCAAACTCGGCCTGAGCCGCGTCCAGCTTTTCCATCAGCGATATACCAATGCTGGTCAGGAACAGGGCGTGCGAACGCCGGTCATTGGCAGGCTGGCGCCGCTCCACCAGTCCGCGTGCCTCCAGCGTATTGATCAGGGCCACAAAATTGGCCCGCTTGATGCCCAGCGCTTCGGCAATGGCGATCTGCTTGCTGCCCGGATTGCTGGCGATCAGTGCCATCACCGAATATTCGGACGGGCGCATGTCAAAGCTGGCAAAGCGCGCCATGAATTCCTGAAAGATCTGGATCTGCGCCCGCCGCAGCTGATAGCCGATAATCTCGGACACCGCGCGATCGTCAAAGCGTTGCCGTGTCGGCTTGGTCCGCAGCGCGGGACTGGCCTGTTCCATCATCCATCCTCGTTTTCGGTGCGTCGGGGCGCCTGACACCTTATTCGCAGTGCGGCCGCGTCCGGCAAGAGGGCGTCACGGACAAACTGCCCCAATCGGGCCATTCGTTCCGCCTGTTCACCGGAAATCTGCGCTGCCTCCAGCCGCACCCAGCACGCGCCAAAATAGAGTAGGCCGGTAAGCGCCATCAGCGGTGCGGCGACCATGCCGGGCTCGGGAATGGCGCGCACGGCAGCGGCGGCTGCCATCCAGTCCGCGCGCAGTTGGGCCAAGCCGGTATGTGCCTGCGTGGATGAGGACAGCGACAGCGCCTGATCGATCTCCTCCAGAAACGCAGTTTCGCTGGCGCCCCCCAGCAGACGTCGCACCAGTGTCATCGCCAGAACACCATTGGTGCCCTCATAGAGCCGGGTCACCCGCGCATCACGCCAGATTTGCTCCATCCCGTATTCGGGCAGATAGCCATAGCCACCCAGAACCTGAATACCCAGATCAGCAACCCGCGAAGCCGTATCGGTACAAAAGGCCTTGCACACCGGGGTCAGAAAGGCCGCCAGATCGGCGTCCTCGAGCAGCGCGGCGGCGCGATAGCCCATGGCGCGGGCGCCCAGGGTCAGGGCGTCCATTTCAGCGAGCATGCGCGCCACATCACCATGTCGGGCAATCACCCGGCCGCCCTGTCGACGCTGGTCCGCATAGGCGCTTGCCAGAGCATGCGCCTGCGCAGCATGGGCCACCCCCTGCATGGCCACATCAAGCCGGGCATGGTTCATCATCACGAACATCGCCTTGAGCCCGTCTCCCGGCTGACCGAGCAATTGGGCATCGGCACCCGCAAAGCGCAACTGGCAGGTCGGGGAGGCGTGCAGCCCGAGCTTTTCTTCAATCCGCACCACTTCGATACTGTTGCGGGACCCATCGCTGCGCTGCGCATGGCAGGCAAACAGCGACAGCCCCTTCACGCCTTCGGCTGGCGCGCCGGTACGCGCCAGCACCAGATGCACAATGGCGTCGCTGAGGTCCTGATCGCCGCCGGAAATGAAGATTTTTTCGCCGCTCAGCGTCCACTCTCCAGCCTCATTCCGGGTGCCGCTGGTGCGGATCGCCCCCAGATCGGAGCCGGCATCGGCTTCGGTCAGGCACATCGTTGCCAGCGTCGTGCCCGCGGTGAGTTCGGGGATAAGAGCGTCCTGTTGGGCCTGGGTGCCAAAGCGTTCGATGACCCCGATGGCACCGGGCACCAGGCCCACCAGCATCTGAAAGGCGTGATTGGCCCCGGCCAGCAATTCGGCTCCCGCACAGCATATCGGGGATGGCGCGCCAATGCCGCCGATCGAGACCGGAAGCGGCAGCAGATGCCAGCCCAGATCGACATAGCTTTTATAAGTCTGGGGCAGGGGGGAGGGTACGCGCACGCGCCCATCAACAATGCGGCAACCGGCGCGATCTGCTGGTCCATTGCCCGGCGCGACCTCGGTATCGATGAATTCCTTATACGCCAGCAGCACGCTTTCGGTGGCTGCGGCATCCCAGTGCGCGGCGGCACTCAGCCCACCCGTGGCGGCCAGCGTCAGAACAATATCAGAAATTCGGTCCATCGCGCGCTGGCATCCCAGATTGTTATATAGTAGAACATTTCATAGATAGCTGGCAGCGTCAAAGTCTGTCGAATGGTCGAAAGCAGCGGGGATTGGCATGGGTCAGGATGGTTCGGTTTTGCAACTGCGGGTCGAGGGGGCGGTTGCCCACCTGACATTCAACCGCCCTGCCAAGCGCAATGCCATCAATGACGCAACGATCGAGGCGCTGCGCGCATTCTTTGGGGCGGTCCCCAAGGGCGTGCGCGCGGTGGTGCTCTCAGGCGAAGGCGGGCACTTTTCCGCCGGGCTCGATCTGAGCGAGCAGGTCCGGCGCGAACCCCAGGAAGTCATGCGTCATTCGCGCAATTGGCACGCCGTGATGGGGTTGATCCAGTTCAGCGGCGTGCCGGTCGTCGCCGCCATGAGTGGCGCGGTGATGGGGGGCGGACTTGAAATCGCATCTGCCTGCCATGTTCGCGTCGCTGAGCCGGGCGCCATGTTTCGCATGCCAGAAGGCCAGCGTGGCATTTTCGTGGGCGGCGGCGCCACTGTAAGGCTGGCCGCTATCATCGGCGCCGACCGGCTGACCGAAATGATGCTGACTGGCCGTACCTATTCTGCCGAAGAGGGCGAACGGATTGGTCTGGCGCACTACCTGGCGCCCGCCAACGGGGCGCTGACCAAGGCCGACGAACTGGCGCGCCAGATCGCCACCAATTCGGCGACTGTCAATTATCTGATCGTCCAGACCATTTCGCGCATCGCCAATATGTCCGCGGAAGACGGGCTGTATGCCGAAAGTCTGGCGGCAGCGCTCAGCCAGACCGGGGCGGATGCCGAAGAAGGACTGCAGGCCTTTCTCGAGAAGCGCAAACCGAACTTTATCTGAAACGTCCAAGACTCGAACATAATCGGGAGGTTATTAATTCAGGTCAGAAATTCCCTTTTGTTTTAAGGGGCGGACAGCGATCATCGACGAAGGGAGGAGCCTTTGGAAATGAGTTTGAATCCAGTGGAGCGGTTTGTCTCCGGTCTGGCGCGCTATGTAGCGATCGCCGGTGGCCTGGCGCTTGTCGCCACCGTCATATTGATTGTGCTCAGTGTTATCGGCCGCGCGCTGATTCCGCTCGGGCTGGGCGCTATTACGGGTGACTATGAACTGGTCGAAGCCGGCGTCGGATTCGCTGTCTTTGCATTCCTGCCCTGGGCTCATCTGACCCGTGGCCACGCCGTCGTTTCCATCTTCACCGACATGGCCGGGCCGCGCTTTAATGCCTGGCTGATGGTGGTGTGTGACGCGCTGATGCTGGCAGTGGCGGTCTTTATCACCTGGCGTCAGGCATTGGGGGCGATGGACAAGTTCGCCTATGGCGAAACCACACTGCTGCTGCGCATGCCGCTATGGTGGTCCTATACCGCCGGTCTGATCGGCGCTGTCACCTTCGTCCTTGTCGCCGCCTATCTGCTGGCGGTCAGCCTTTCCGATGCGGCCACCGGGCGTCAGCCACAGGCCGGTCAAGGAGCGGTGCATTGAGCAATATCGAACTCGGGCTGCTTTCCTTCCCGGTCATCCTCATTCTTATCTTTTTGCGTATCCCCATCGGACTGGCCATGCTGGCGGTGGGCATTGGGGGCTCCTACCTGATCACCGGGTCCTTCAACCCGGTCATGGCCCAGTTCAAGCACCTGACCCAGGGTACATTTGCCAGCTATTCCCTGTCGGTGGTGCCGCTGTTCCTGCTGATGGGCCAGTTCGCCACGCTGGGCGGCATGTCGGCGGCGCTGTTCAAGGCTGCTGCTACCTGGATGGGGCACCGCAAGGGCGGGCTGGCAATGGCAGCCATCGGCGCCTGTGCCGGCTTTGGCGCCATCTGTGGCTCGTCGCTGGCCACCGCTGCCACCATGGGGCAGGTGGCGCTGCCCGAGCTGCGCAAATACGGCTATGCGGGTGGTCTGGCCACCGGCACGCTGGCCGCCGGCGGCACGCTGGGCATTCTCATTCCGCCCTCGATCATTCTGGTGATCTACGCCATCCTGACCGAGCAGAACATTTCCAAGCTGTTCATGGCCGCGCTCATTCCTGGCCTTCTGGCCGCCATCGGCTACATGATCACCATCGCCATCTATGTGCGCATCAATCCCGAATCTGCCGGGCAGGTCGAGCGCGCGCCCTATAGCGAACGCTGGAAGGCGCTGGCTGGCGTCTGGCCCGTTCTGGTCGTCTTCATCGTAGTCATCGGCGGCATCTATGGTGGTGTGTTCACCCCCACCGAAGCAGCCGCCATTGGCGCCGCGGGCACGGCCATCATCTCGCTGTTCAACCGCAGCCTGACGGGCAAGAACTTCATCGAGGCTATCCTGTCGACCGCGTCGTCAACCGCCATGATCTTCCTGATCGTGCTGGGTGCGGGGGCACTCAACGGCTTCCTGGCGATGTCGCAGCTGCCGCAGGTCTCTGCCGAGTGGGTTGTGGCACAGGGCTTCAATCCCTGGGTCGTGCTGATAGCGATCCTCTTTCTCTACCTGCTGCTGGGCTGTGTCATGGACTCGCTGTCAATGATCCTGCTCACCGTGCCGATCATCTTTCCCATGGTCACTGCGCTCGATTTCGGTCTGCCACCTGATGAGTTCGCCATCTGGTTCGGCATTCTGGTGCTCATCGTGGTGGAGGTGGGTTTGATAACCCCGCCTGTGGGTATGAACCTGTTCGTGATCAATTCCATGGCCAAGACCACCTCGCTTGGCCAGACCTACAAGGGCGTTCTGCCCTTTGTCGCCAGCGATCTTATCCGAACCGCTATCCTGGCCGCATTCCCGGCCCTGACGCTGTATCTGGTCAGATTGCTCTATTAAGACCGCGCGCCGCGTCCTGAGGAGGGGGCGATGGGCGGTCCAACAACAACGACTGCAACGCGCACACATATGCGCAAAATAGGGAGTGAGACGAATGAGAAAGCTCAACACAATTCTGGCAGGTGCCCTGGCAGCGACCCTGCTGTGTGGCAGCGCCCTGGCGCGGGAAGTCACGCTGCGCATCCACCAGATGTTGCCAGCCCAGGCTACTATTCCGGCCGACGCCATTACGCCATGGGCCGCAGCGGTCGAAGAGCAGTCCGGTGGCCGGATCAAGTTTGAACTGTACCCCGCCATGCAGCTGGGCGGTGCGCCGCCATCGCTGTTCGATCAGGCCAAGGATGGCGTGGTCGACATTATCTGGACTGTGCTCGGCTATACCCCGGGTCGTTTCCCCAAGTCCGAAGTCTTCGAAATGCCCTTCCTGGTGACTACAGGTGAGGCGACGTCGGTGGCATTCCAGAAATATGTGGAAGCCAACGCCATGGATGAATTTGCCGGCGTGCACGTCATTGCCGTCCACACTCACGGCCCTGGTCTGTTCCACACCAAGGACCCGGTGAATAAGCTGGAAGACCTCGCCGGCATGAAGATCCGCGGTGGCTCGCGCGTCATCTCCGACATGTTGTCTCGTCTAGGTGCCGAGCCGATCGGCATGCCAGTGCCGGCCGTGACCGAAGCGCTTTCCAAGGGCGTTATCGATGGCACCACCATTCCATGGGAGGTCACGCCATCGCTCAAGGTTGCTGAACTGGTCAAGAACCACACCGGCTTCACCGGCGAATATGGCCTGTACACCCAGACCTTTGGTTTCGTGATGAACCAGGACAGCTACAACAACCTGCCTGATGACCTCAAGGCAATCATCGACGCCAATTCCGGCGTTGAGACAGCCCGCATGTTCGGCAAGGTCATGGATGCTGGCGATGCTGGTGGTCTGGCTATCGCTGAAGGCCTGGGCAACAACATCATCACCCTCGACGCTGTCGAAACTGCCCGCTGGAAGGCTGCGGCCCAGCCCACTATCGATCAGTGGTTTGCTGATATGGATGGCCAGGGCATTGATGGCCGGGCGCTCTATGAAGAAGCCCAGTCACTGGTTGCGGCCGAATCCAGCCTGTAATCCGGCGCGTCATCACCAAATACGAAGGGCGCCACATGGCGCCCTTTATTTTATCTCCAGCTTAGGCCCGGTAGCCGACGTCGATGACGGCCTGGCCGTCTGCCAGGCGCGAGACGCAGGCGCACATCCGTTTGCCGTCTGCCTTTTCGGCCTCGCTGAAAAATACATCGCGGTGATCAATGGGCGCATCATGTGAGATGACCTCGACGGCACAAAGACCGCATTCGCCGCGCTGGCAATCATAGATCATTTCGACCCCGGCACCCAGCAAGGCCTCCAGCAGCGTCTGATCCGCTCGAACGTCGACGGTACGGTCCAGTCCCTGGACCGCGACCTGAAATGGCGCTTCGGCATAGAGACCGCTGTCACCGAAAACTTCATAGCGCAACCGGCCCATCGGTCGTCCAGCCGCCTGCCAAGCTGCCTTGACCGAATTGAGCATGGCAATGGGGCCGCAAACATAAAGCTCCCCGTCGGCGGGCAGGTTAGCGATCTCGGCGGCCACATCGATCCTTTGCCCCGCATCGCCAGCGTGAACCACAACCTGATCAGGCAGCTGGCTTTCCAACCCGTCAGCGAAGGCCATGACGCCACGTGTCCGGCCGCCATACACCAGCCGGAACGGAATCCCCCGCTGCTGCAGCGCCAGCGCCATGCCATAAATTGGGGTAATGCCAATACCACCCGCCATCAGCAGATAGTAGGGTGCTCGCCACGCCAACTCGAACCGGTTCTCGGGAATGGTCAATGCAATTGTCTTGCCTGGTTCGAGCGTCCACATGAAACGCGAGCCGCCCCGGCTATTGTCGTGGCGCTTGACTGCGATCCGGATGTGACCAGGCGCCGCTGGCAGGCAGCTATAGGTGCGGATCGCTTCTCCGCTCCCGAGGCTAACCCTGAAATTGCTGTGCGAGCCGGGATCAAAGCGCGGCACGTTTCCCTCGACAGCAAACTCAAGCAGCTTAACTTCATCGGCGATCTCCTCGGCATGGCTGACCACTGCTTGCCGCCAGTCAAGTTTGTTGCGCATAGCGCTTCTCCTATTCGCCCACCAGGGCCAACGCCGGCACACTGCGCAGCAAACTGCGGTCCTGGGCCATCACATATTCCAGATTCTGTCGGGCCAGCCGCGCATGCTCGCGCGCCAGTGCTTCGGCCCGACCACCCTCGCGCATTTCAATGGCATTGATGATGGCGCGGTGCTGCGCCTGCCCGATCACCAGCGATTGCCGAAAGGCGGGTACATCGGCCTGCTTATCCAGAAAGGCGCTCGGTGACGCAAATGGCAGTCCTGTCACCCGGGCGATTTCGCGTCGGATGGTTTCGCTACCGGACAGACCCGCCAGAGCCGCATGGAAGGTAGCATTGAGCTCCACATAACGCTCAAAGTCCATTGCCTCAGGACCGTCGCAGATGGTGTCGTCCAGCGCCTGCACCAGCTTCTTGATCTCGGCCAGCCGGGCGGGGTGTGGGCCGCGTTCTGCCGCCAGTCGCGCTGCCGTGCCTTCAAGCACACCGCGCAACTCGATGGCGTCGATCACTTCGTCCCGCGCGAAGCTGCGCACTGCAAAGCCGCCCGACGGGATGAGTTCAAGCAGCCCTTCCTGCTCAAGTCGCGCCAGTGCCGCCCGAATAGGCGTGCGTGATATGCCGAGCCTGTCGGCGATAGCCACCTCCGAAAGCCGCTCCCCCGGACGGGCATGCCCCCCCAATATCAGATCACGCACGCCCATCAGGGCCTTCAATGATCGCGATTGCTGGCGATGCGCCGGTCTCGCTGCCATTGCCCTATTCCGCCGCTATCGCTTGCTGCTGTTCTTCAGCAATCATCGCGTCGATCAGCTTGCGCGCCCACATTGAACCGGCGTCGATATTGAGATTGTAGATGACGTGATCCGGATTGTTGTCGATGGCGATCTGCTGGGCTTCCAGGATGATCTCGTCTTCGCCAAATATCTTGGCCACCCCTTCGCGCAATTCATGGGTCCGGCGCTGCTCAGATGTCTTGTAATTGCGCGCAAAGGCCCAGAAATAATGACAGGTCTTTTCGTCCGCAGGGGTGATGGTGTTGAGTACGAAGCCGCTGACACCCTGACTGCGGTCGCCCTCTGGCGCACCTGTTCCCGCCAGTGCCACGCCGACATCAATAGCGATCGTCGCCGGCGCCTCGAAATTGATGATCTGCCAGCGGTCGACATTTCCGGACTTGCCCAATTGGCCACGCCAGAATGGCGGCGCGTCAATGTCCTTCATCCAGCGGGTGATGGTCGCTGTCCGGTCAGAATGCGTCGCGGTAAACGGGGCTTCAGCCACGGCTCGGTTGCCGATAGAGGAGCCGTGTACATAAGTTTCGTGCGTCAGATCCATCAGGTTGTCGATCACAAGGCGGTAATCGCATTTGACCTTGATCAACTTGCCATCAGAAGCCCATTCAGGATCGTCATTCCAATGCAGATCGGGCACCTTGGCAGGGTCTGCCAGCGCCGGATCGCCCATCCACAACCAGATAAAGCGATGCCTCTCGACCAGCGGGTAGGACACCACGCAGGCCGACGGATTGATAGTGTCTTGAGAAGGCATGTATACACAGCGGCCGGAATCATCGAATTCAAGGCCGTGATAGCCGCAGATGACATTGTCACCATGCAGTTCACCCATAGAGAGCGGCAGCAGGCGATGCCAACAGGCGTCGGCCAGCGCAACGGCTGATCCGTCCTGTTTCCGATACATAACCACTGGTTTTCCGCATATTGTCCGCGGAACGAGTTCGCGCTTCAGCTCGGTGTCCCATGCTGCGGCGTACCATGCGTTCATTGGAAACGTCTGAGCGGTCATCACTGGGCTCCTCTCCCTGCGATTCATTGTGCAGGCAGGAAACATAAGTTGTATACAATTTACAAGTCCCCACGCGCGACTGGCTCCGCCCGGTGGGGCGGAGCCAGTACGTCAGAGCATGTTTTTGAATTGGGCGCCGGCACTTACCGGCTGCGAACGACGTTGACCCAGAGCGACCAACGCCAAGGTTCGTCGGGCACGGCCGAAAATCAGAGTGGCTTTTTGAGCCATTTGGCGAGGACGCCGACAATGCCTTCGCGGAACAGCAGCACGCTGGCCACAAAGATCGCGCCCTGAATGACCGTCACCCAGGCTCCGAAACCGGCGAAATAGTTCTGCATGGTGACAATGGCGGCAGCGCCGACGAACGGGCCGAAAACCGTGCCCATGCCGCCCAACAGTGTCATCAGCACCACTTCACCCGACATCGACCAGTAGACGTCGGTCAGCGAGGACAGCTGGAACACAATGGCCTTGGTGGCCCCGGCTAGGCCGGCCAGTCCAGCCGACATGACGAACACTGCCAGCTTGTAGCGATCGACCTTGTAGCCCAGCGATATCGAGCGGGGTTCATTGTCGCGAATGGCCTTGAGCACCTGCCCGAAGGGCGAATGGATGATGCGGTAGATCGCCAGCAGGCCGCCCATCACAATGACCAGCACCACAAAGTACAGCGTGAAGTCCGAGCTGAGATCAAAAATGCCGAACAGCATGCCGCGCGGAACCGCCTGGATGCCGTCTTCACCGCCGGTAAACGGCGCCTGCACGGCGATGAAGTAGACCATTTGCGCAAAGGCCAGCGTCACCATAGCGAAGTAGATGCCCTGGCGCTTGATCGCCAGCGCGCCAATGCCCAGTCCCAACAGGGAAGCGGCAGCCACGCCCAGCAGAATGGCAAATTCGGGGTTGAGGCCCCATACCTTGGCGGCATGGGCCGCGACATAGCTGGCGGAACCAAAAAACGCCGCATGGCCAAACGACAGCAGCCCGCCAAAGCCCAGCAGCAGGTTCAGTGCGCTGGCAAACAGCGCAAAGCACAGCACCTTCATCACAAAGACCGGGTAGAGCACGAACGGCGCGATCAGCAGCAGCACCAGCAGGCCAACAAAGATTGCGATGTGGTGGCGCGGCGTGCCCACAGGCGGCGCCGGGGTCGTCACGAGCGCGGTTTCAGATTGCGTGGTCATCAGACCGTCCTTCCAAACAGGCCGGCTGGCTTGACCAGCAGTACCAGCGCCATGATCACGAAAATCGCCACAGACGAGCCCTCGGGGTAAAATACCCGGGTCAGCCCCTCAACCACGCCCAGCCCGAAGCCGGTCAGAATGGCGCCGAGGATCGAACCCATGCCGCCAATCACCACCACGGCAAACACCACGATGATCAGATCGGCGCCCATATTGGGATTGACCGAATAGATCGGTGCAGCAAGCACCCCGGCCAGCGCCGCCAGGGCAACGCCAAAGCCGTAGGTCAGGGTAATCATGCGCGGCACATTGATGCCGAATGCACCAACCAGAACCGGGTTTTCGGTGGCTGCGCGCAGATAGGCACCAAGCCGGGTCTTCTCGATGGCAAACCAGGTACCAAAGCAGACAATGGCCGAGGCCACCACCACCCAGGCGCGATAATTGGGCAGGAACATGAAGCCCAGATTGGTGCCGCCCGACAGCTCGCTTGGAATGGAATAGGGCAGCCCCGACACACCATACTGATTGCGGAACAGACCCTGGATGATCAGCGCCAGACCGAAGGTCAGCAGCAGCCCGTAGAGATGATCGAGATGGTAGAGTCGGGCGATCATAACCCGCTCGATGACCACGCCCGTCGCCCCCACAATGATCGGCACCAGCAGCAGGGCCCACCAGTAATTGATGCCAGCATAGGTCATCAGCATCCAGGCGACGAAGGCGCCCATCATGTACTGCGCGCCATGGCTGAAATTGATGATGTTGAGCAGCCCGAAGATGACGGCGAGCCCAAGGCTCAGCAGCGCATAGAACGACCCGTTGATCAGGCCCAGCAGCAGCTGGCCGAACAGCGCCTGTGGCGGTATCCCCAAAAGCTCAAACATGGATGTTTTCCGGTTTCTCTTGGTCTTGAAAACGGGTGCCCCGACACGGCCGGGGCACCCAGCTCAATCTACTTCACCAGATCGCAACCGCCATCGGCCAGCGGACGGAAGGCGTCCTTGGCAGGAATGGCTGCGAGCAGGTTGTAATAGTCCCATGGACCGGTGGACTCATCTGGCGACTTCACCTGGAACAGGTACATGTCGTGGATGTGACGACCATCGGGACGGACCATGCCCTGACCGAACAGTGGATCCTGGCTTGGCTCTGCCTTCATCTCGTCCATCAGCGCGGCGGTGTCCTTGCCACCGGTCGCTTCAACGGCCTTGAGGTAATGCAGCACGCTGGCATAGACGCCGGCATGCACCATGGTAGGCATGTTGCCGCCATTCTGGGCCGCAAAGCGCTCCGACCAGGCCCGGGTATCGTCATTGAGATCCCAATAGAAGGCCTCGGTCAGCACCAGACCCTGAGCGGTCTCAAGGCCAAGGGCATGCACGTCAGTGATGAAGATCAGCAGTCCGGCCAGTGCCTGACCGGCCTGGGTGATGCCGAACTCGGCAGCCTGCTTGATGGTGTTGACGGTGTCGCCACCAGCATTGGCCAGACCGATCACCTGGGCGCCGGAGGCCTGAGCCTGCAGCAGATAGGATGAGAAGTCAGTGCCGGGGAACGGATGACGCACTGCGCCAAGCACTTCGCCGCCCGCCGCTTCGACCACGGCCGAGGTGTCTTTTTCCAGCGCCTGGCCAAAGGCGTAGTCAGCGGTGATGAAGAACCACTTCTTGTAGCCTTCCTGCACCATGGCCGTGCCTGTGCCATGGGCAAGGGCCCAGGTGTCATAGGTCCAGTGAACGGTATTGGGTGAACACTGCGCGCCGGTCAGATCAGCCGAGCCAGCGCCCGAATCCATGAAGATCTTGTTCTTGTCGCGGGTCACTTCGGCCACGGCAAATGCTGCCGAAGACGTCGGGACGTCGGCGATCATGTCGACGCCATCCTGATCATACCACTGCCGGGCAATGGTGGAGGCAACGTCTGGCTTGTTCTGGTGATCGGCCGAGACGATCTCGACATTGATGCCCTTGGCAGCGGCGTCGAAGTCTTCGACGGCCATGCGCGCTGCAATCACCGAGCCTTCGCCCGACAGATCGGCGTAAACGCCGGAGCGGTCATTGAGCACGCCGATCTTGATGTCGGTTGCCATGGCGGTGCCCGCCATCAGCAGACTGGCCGCGGAGGCCAGGATTAGGGTCTGTAGTTTCATGTGTCGGTTCTCCTCCCGAGTGAAGCCTTGCGGCTGGTGCTAGACGCCCAGATAGGCGTGCAGCTTGTCGATGTTGTCGGCGAGGTCGGCATTGGGAATGGTGTCGATCACCCGCCCCTGTTCGACCACGTAGTGCCGATCCGCGACCGAGGCCGCGAAGCGGAAATTCTGTTCCACCAGCACGATGGTGAAGCCCTGGTTCTTCAACTGCACCAGGGTGCGTCCGATCTGCTGCACGATCACCGGGGCAAGGCCCTCGGTGGGTTCGTCCAGCAGCAGGAATTTGGCGCCGGTGCGCAGGATGCGGCCAATGGCCAGCATCTGCTGTTCGCCGCCGGAAAGCTTGGTGCCCTGGCTGCCCAGCCGTTCCCGCAGATTGGGGAACATCTCGAGCACCGCCTCGCGGCTCAGCCCGCCCGGTTTGACCTCGGGCGGCAGCATCAGGTTTTCGTCCACCGACAGGCTGGCAAAGATGCCGCGCTCTTCTGGGCAAAAGGCAATGCCGGCCTTGGCGATGGCGCGCGGCTGCAGGCCGATCAACTCGGTGCCCTCGAACTGCACCGAACCCTGGCGCTTGCCCAGAATGCCCATAATGGCGCGCAGCGTCGTGGTCTTGCCCGCACCATTGCGGCCGAGCAGGGTCACCACTTCACCGGGCTTCACATCGAAATTGATGCCGTGCAGCACATGGCTTTCATCGTACCAGCCATTGAGATCGCGCACGGCGAGCAAGGGGGCCGCGCTGGCGGTGGTGGTCTCACTCATGGCCAGCTCCGATATAGGCTTCAACGACGCGTTCATCCTGCGAAACATCTTCATAGGTGCCTTCAGCCAGTACCTGACCGCGCGCCAGAACGGTGATCTGATCGGACAGGTCCGCCACCACCGACAGGTTGTGCTCCACCATCAAAATGGTGCGATTGGCCGAAATCTTGCGGATCAGCGCCGAGATGCGCCCCACATCTTCCTGCGCCATGCCGGCCATGGGTTCGTCCAGCAGCAGCATTTCGGGCTCCAGCGCCAGCGTGGTGGCGATTTCGAGCGCCCGCTTGCGGCCATAGCTCAACTCGCCGGCAGGCTCGTGCAAATGGCTCGATAGCCCGACCTCTTCGACGCGGGCGCTCGCCT
Source organism: Devosia litorisediminis (assembly GCF_018334155.1). NCBI lineage: Bacteria > Pseudomonadati > Pseudomonadota > Alphaproteobacteria > Hyphomicrobiales > Devosiaceae > Devosia > Devosia litorisediminis. Next base: position 159,424 of record NZ_JAGXTP010000002.1, read on the forward strand.
CCTCGTCATAGGCCGACAATACCTTTTCGGGGCGCCAGAAATCGAAGCTGTCGCCACGGCGGCGCTGCAGCGCAATGCGCACATTTTCCAGCACGCTGAGCTGCGGGAATACCGCCGAAATCTGGAACGAACGCACCAGACCCCGTCGCGAGATATCGGCGGCCGACAGCCGCGTGATGTCCCGATCGTTCAGGGTGATCTTGCCAGCACTGGGCTGCAGGAACTTGGTCAGCAGGTTAAAGCATGTCGTCTTGCCCGCGCCATTGGGCCCGATCAGGGCGTGGATGGTCCCGCGCTTGATATCGAGATCGACACTGTCCACGGCCGTGAAGCCGGAAAAACGTTTGGTCAGGCCGCGCGCCGACAGGATGATGTCCGCCTTGGGCGATGCGACAGGCGACTGGTTCATGGCTGCACTCATTTGGCGGTCCACCCTCCGTCGATGGAAATGGTTGACCCGGTGATCGAACGGGCCAGATCACCACATAGGTAACCGGCCATCTCCGCAATCTCTTCGGGCTGCACGAACTGGCGCGTCGGCTGCGGCGCCAGGATGATTTCGCGCATGACCTGCTCTTCGCTCATGCCATGCACGCGAGCCTGGTCAGCCACCTGAGCCGCCACCAGTGGGGTCCAGACATAGCCCGGGCAGATCGCATTGACCGTAATGCCCTTCTCTGCCGTCTCCAGCGCCACTGTCTTGGTCAGCCCGACCACAGCGTGCTTGGTGGCGACATAGGCTGACTTGAAGGGCGAGGCGCGCAGGCCATGGGCCGAGGCAATATTGATGATGCGCCCCCAGCCGCGCTCAGCCATGCCGGGCAGCGCGGCGCGAATGGTGTGAAAGGCCGAATCCAGGCTGACCGCGACAATGCGCTGCCAGTCGCTGGGAGGAAACTCCTCGATCGGCGCGACCTTCTGGATGCCGGCATTGTTGACCAGCACGTCGAGCTGACCAAAGCTGGCCACCACGGCGCTCACCAAATCATAGCCGCCGCCAATTTCGGCCAGGTCGGACTGGAAGTAACGTACATTGGCGCCGCTGGCGGCCAGCGCTTCAAGCGCGGCCCCGGCATCCTGTTCGGCCTCAAAGCTGTTGATCGCCACGTCATAGCCCATCGCCGCAAATTTGCTGGCGATCGACAAGCCAATGCCGCTCGTTGAGCCGGTGACCAATGCCACGCGCTTTGTGTTCATACCCCACCCTGATCCGGACCTTTGGCGGCCCGCTTTGTTTTGACGGTACTCTTTCAAGTTCCGTGCCAACTCAGAAACGCCGGTTTCAGAAGGGTGTCGATGGCAGTGTCCGGCGGTGGTGTCCGGAAAAACATACAGGTGTCCGGAAATCCGGACACCTCAGATGTCGATATTGTAGCGCTTCAGCTTCTCGTAAAACTGCGACCGCGATACGCCCAGCCGCAGGGCCGCCGCTGACTTCTGACCGCCCGTGGTCGCCAGAGCATCGATAATGGCCTGCCGTTCGGTGTCGGCGATGGTGTGGGCCAGCGCCTGACCGCTTGTACTTGTGCTCATCGAGCGGGCTGCGCCCGGTGGCATGGCGCGGCTGATCACCGCGCCATCAAGCACCTCGCTGGGCGCCAGCGCCGCCGCCCGTTCCAGCACATTGCGCAGTTCGCGCACATTGCCCGGCCAGTCATGGTTTTGCAGCAGGGCAACAGCCTCGGGTGTAATCACCCAGCCCCGCTCATCGGCCGCGCGCATGGTCTGCTCGAGCAGCACTTCGCAGATCAGGGCGATGTCCTCCCGCCGATCCCGCAAGGGCGGGACATGCACGGTCAGCACCGCGATGCGGTAATAGAGATCGGCGCGGAAGCTCTTGTCGGCCACCTTGGCTTCGAGATCCTGTGATGTCGCGGCGATGATACGCACATCGATCTTCTTGACCGTGTTGGACCCCAGCGCCTCGACCTCGCCTTCCTGCAATACGCGCAGGAACTTGGCCTGGATGGCGGGCGGCATATCGCCGATTTCGTCTAGAAACAGCGTGCCATCATGGGCCAGTTCGAACTTGCCCTTGCGCGGTTTCTTGTCCGCCCCGGTATAGGCCCCTGGTGCCACGCCAAAGAACTCCGCTTCGAGCAGTGCCTCGGGCACGGCAGCGATATTGACCGCCACAAACGGTCCATCGGCGCGGTCAGATTGCTGATGGATAGCGTGCGCCAGCAATTCCTTGCCGGTGCCGGTCTCCCCCAGAATGAGCGCAGCACCGTCGCGCAGCGCAAACCGGCGCACCATGGCCTTGAGCTCTCTGACTGCTTCGCTCTGCCCGACAAAGCTCGACAGCGAATACTTGGTCTGCCGCTCCCGCGTCAGCGCCGCCTGGGCGCGGGTCAGCTGTTTGTGCAGGGTCTCGAACTTGTCCAGAATGGGCGCCAGATAATCGACATTGTCGTAAAAGACGAAGCCGATGGCCCCTTCCACCGCGCCTGAGGCATCCTTGAGCGGGATGCGGCAGACCACAAACTGCCGCTCGTTGAAATTCATGATGTCGAGCAGGATCGGTCGTCCTGTCTCCACCACGCGCCGCAGCAGGGAATGGGGAATGACATCTTCGACCGGCAGGCCGATCGGGTCAAAGGATGGGTTCAGCTTGAGCAGTTCGCGATAGCGCGCATCCATCCAGGTGATGTGGGTGTCGGCATCAACGATAATGGCGCCTTCAAAGAAGTCGCGCAGCAGGCTGAAGGCGCCCACAGCCTCTTCAATACTGGCCAGGCCATTGGAAGCTGGCCAGCGTTCAGTTGTCGGTGGGCGGGCCATGGTGCGGTCTCTGTTGCGCGATCAGTTGCGCCGGAGTCTATGCCCCGGCGCAAGGGATCGCAACGCGCTCACGGGCGCTCGACACACAGCGCCACACCCATGCCGCCGCCAATGCACAGGGTCGCCAGACCCTTGTGTGCGTCGCGCCGTACCATCTCGTGCAGCAGGGTCACCAGCACGCGCGCGCCCGAGGCGCCGATCGGGTGGCCAATCGCAATGGCGCCGCCATTGACGTTGACCTTTTCAGGCGCCCAGGCCATCGCCTGATTGACCGCGCAGGCCTGCGCCGCAAAAGCCTCATTGGCTTCGATCAGATCCAGATCGCCGCTGCTCCATCCCGCCTTAACCAGCGCCTTGGTCGAGGCCGGAATGGGGCCTGTACCCATTAGTGCGGGGTCAACACCCGCCGTGGCCCAGCTGGCAATGCGCGCCAGTGGCCTCAGACCGCGTTTGGCAGCTTCCTCGGCGCTCATCAGTACCAGCACCGCCGCGCCGTCATTGATGCCCGATGCATTGCCGGCGGTGACGCTGCCCGCCTTGTCAAAGGCTGGTCGAAGCTTGGCCAGTGCCTCGGCGCTGGCGTCAGCGCGGATATATTCATCCTGATCGACAACAATCTCGCCCTTGCGGGTCTTGATGGTGACCGGTGCGATTTCATCAACAAAACGCCCGGCCTGCTGCGCTGCGGCAGCCTTCTGCTGGGAGGCCAGCGCGAAGGCGTCTTGGGTGTCCCGGCTGATATCGAATTTGCGCGCCACATTCTCGGCCGTGATGCCCATGTGATAGCCGCCAAACGCGTCCACCAGACCATCGCTCATCATGGTGTCCACAAGGGTGATCGGGCCCATTTTTGCGGGTGCCCGCAATTGCTGGCAATGCGGCGACAGCGACATCGATTCCTGCCCACCGGCGACGATGATCTCTGCGTCGCCCATGGCGATCTGCTGCATGCCCAGCGCCACGGCGCGCAGGCCCGAGCCGCACACCTGATTGAGGCCCCATGCGGTGGCTGACTGGCCAATGCCTGCCGCAATAGCGGCCTGGCGAGCCGGGTTCTGACCTGCGCCGCCTGTCAGCACCTGACCCAGAATGACTTCATCGACATCGTCGGGAGAGACACCAGATCGCTCCAAAGCCGCCTTGATGGCCACAGCACCCAACTCGTGGGCGGGCACGCTGGCGAGGCTACCCATGAAGGCGCCTACAGCGGTGCGGGCGGCGCCTACGATTACAATATCACGCATCTTGCTACTCCTGGTCCAGTTGAACGCTGAACGCCGCTTCAGTCTTGGCCGTCACGTCGTCAAGCGAGACGCCATCGGCCAGTTCAATCAATACCATGGATGGCTCCCCGGTCCGGGCGATGGTGAACACGCCCAGATCGGTGATCACCAGATCGGCAACGCGCTGACCGGTCAGCGGCAGGGTGCAGGCCTTGAGCAGCTTGGGCGTGCCCTTGGCCTCGTGTTCCATCACCACCACCACGCGCTTGACGCCGGCCACCAGATCCATGGCGCCGCCCATGCCCTTGACCATCTTGCCCGGGATCATCCAGTTCGCCAGATCGCCATTTTCGGCCACCTGCATGGCGCCCAGAATGGACAGGTCGATATGCCCGCCCCGGATCATTCCGAAGCTGTCGGCACTGGAGAAAAAGCTGGTCATTGGCAACTCGGTGATCGTCTGCTTGCCCGCATTGATCAGGTCGGCATCTTCATCGCCCTCGAACGGGAAGGGGCCCATGCCCAGCATGCCATTTTCGCTCTGCAGGCGCACATCCATGCCGTCCGGAATGAAATTGGCCACCAGTGTGGGAATGCCAATGCCCAGATTGACGTAGAAGCCGTCCTTGAGTTCGCGCGCGGCGCGGGCCGCCATCTGTTCGCGTGTCCAGGCCATCAGTTTGCCTCCGCAGTGGCGCGCGACCGCACGGTGCGCTGCTCGATATGTTTGACCGGATTGGGAACATGGATCAGCCGAGACACGAAAATGCCCGGCGTGTGGATCTGATCAGGCTCGATCGCGCCGGTCTCGACCAGATGTTCAACCTCGGCCACGGTGATCTTGCCGGCGGTCGCCATCATCGGGTTGAAGTTCCGCGCCGTCTTCCGGTAAACCAGATTGCCTTCCGCATCGCCTTTCCAGGCGTGCACCACGGCGACATCGGCCACCAGACCGCGCTCCATGACATAGTCCTCGCCGTCGAATTCGCGCACTTCCTTGCCCTCGGCAATCAGCGTGCCCACGCCGGTCTTGGTGAAGAAGGCGGGAATGCCCGCGCCACCGGCCCGGATGCGTTCGGCCAGTGTGCCCTGTGGGGTAAACTCGATCTCCAGCTCACCCGCCAGATATTGCTGGGCGAACAACTTGTTCTCACCCACATAGGATGAGATCATTTTCTTGACCTGCCGGGTCTCCAGCAGCGTGCCCAGCCCGATGCCGTCCACGCCCGCATTGTTGGAAATAACCGTCAGATCCTTGGCGCCCGACTGTTTGATCGCCGCGATCAGTGATTCAGGGATGCCGCACAGGCCAAAGCCGCCGGCCATCACCACCATTCCGTCTTTCAGCAATCCGGCAAGCGCGTCAGTGGCGTCCGCATAGACTTTCTGCACAGCCCGTCCTCCTCACAGTGTTCTGGATAGGGCGCAACACTGCTCCCCGCAGCGCCGCCCTTTTCTCAAGGCTAGGTCTTGCTGAGGCCGCCCGGTTAGTCGTATTTATACTCTATGGATGCACCTGCTTCATCGGCCGCCGACCGGGCCATGCCACGCTTCGCACTGGGCGATATTCCGGTGCCGATGGTATTTGCCAGCCATCGCATCATTCGCGATTGCAATGCCGAGTTTGCCGGCCTGTTCGGCTTTGGGCGCCACGAACTGGTCGACCAGAGTTTCTCACGGCTCTATCCCAAGATCGCCGATTTTGTTCGTACCGGGCAGATGTGGCGCAGCCATTTGCCTGGTGGTCAGGTCTATTATGACGAGCGCATCATGGTGGGGGCAGGCGGGCGGCGTTTCTGGTGCCGCGTCAATGGCCGCTCGCGCCACGACACTGACCCCTTCGCTGAAGCGCTCTATTGCTTTGAGCCGATGAGCCGGCCGGTGACCGAGGCTGCCATGACCGGACGGCAGCGCCAGATATTGACGCTGGTGGCCCAGGGCAAGACCAATGCGCTGATCGCCGAGGAAATAGGGCTTAGTCGCCGAACCGTGGAGGCCCACAGACTGCGCCTGATGCGCGCTGTTGGCGTGCGCAATAGCGCTGAACTGGTGGCCTGGTTCTCCGCGCAGTAATCGGCCCCGTCACAGTTTTCTGCCCCCAAACGGTTTAAATTATGCCGCTTTTGCCTACATAATGGGGTCACCGTCGTGCGTAATCGGGCGTGCGGCTGATCCAGACTGGGCCTTTTTCTCGGCCCCCTTGAATAGGAGAACAGCCATGACCGAAGCAAAAACCGGGGATACAGTTCGTATCAACTATGCCGGTCGTCTCACCGACGGCACTGCCTTTGATTCATCCGAAGGGCGCGAGCCACTACAGTTCACCCTTGGCGAAGGCCAGGTGATCCGTGGCCTTGAAGCACACATCACCGGCATGGAGCAGGGCGCCAAATCCACCGTGACCATTCCGTGCGACGAGGCCTATGGCCCGCACCGCGCTGAAGCCGTCCAGACGCTGGAACGCGCCAAGGTGCCCGCCGGCATCGATATTGAAGTGGGCACGCAGCTCCAAGCCAAGACGGCCGACGGCTCCATGCTGCCCATTCGTGTCGTGGAAGTCGACGATTCAATCGTCAAGGTCGACGCCAACCACCCGCTTGCCGGGCAGGATCTGGTGTTTGACGTTGAGCTGGTCGAGATCGTCCAGGCCGCCTAAGGCGCGCCCACGACCACAGCAAAACAGGCGGACACTCGATCGAGCGTCCGCCTGTTTTTATGTGATACTAGCGCAACGCGCTGGTCGGGTGCCTAGGCGGCAACTTCCTGACGCGGCAGCGGATAGTCTTCAGCTTCATAAAGAGCCTTGATGGCCTGGCCATCAAAACGGCCGCCACGGACCTCGAGGATCGTGCCGCCAAGCCCGGCTTCGGGCAGCTCTTCCATGCAGAAGCGAATGGCTTCGGCAGCCTTTGGAAAGCGGCGATACTGGGTCTGCTGCGACTTGGCCACCCGGCGGCTGGGGAACAGCTCGGCGGCGGCATTGTAATTGAACGTCATGTCGGCTCCTTGATGGCAGAAGCCCGCGAACGGGCCCGGGAAAGCTTTTGCAGCTTCTTGCGCGGCAGCGGATAATCGGGGCTCCTGTGAAGCCAGATCATCTCGTGATTGCTATAGCGCTTGCCGTTCACCTCCAGGCTTGCGCCCTTGAGACTGACCGGGGCCGCTTCTTCTAGTGCGAAGCAAAGGGCCTGGGCTGCGGTACGAAACTTGCGGGAGCCTTGGGCTGCCGCTACGTGCCAGTCGCTGCCAAGAAAAAGCGCGGCAGGCGCCTGGAAATCAAACTGTGTCATTATCTCTCATTTGGTCCAGCAATGCGCCAGAACCAGTCTTAATTGTGGGGCCGCGATACGCTGGCCATGCTCTAATAGCGCGATGCAGGCGCACGAAATGCGGCCAACAGCATCGCGACCGCCCAGCACCATGCTGGTCGGTACAACACGCTCGCAAAAATCAGGAAAGCCAATAGACCGGTAATCCGGCTGTCGGACAGCTATGATGCGCTGAAACGTATGACCTCAATATAGGCGCAACTGGACCCTTATGCAAGTTGGCGCACATTTCAGCCTTAACGCGCGGTCATGATGCTGCGCCCAGCAGGACGATTGATCGCGCCAAAGGGCGGATTGGAAAATCGAACCCAACAGGGCAGACTGCCCCCAACAACGATCACGATGAAGGATCACCCCATGGGATTTCGCGCACTTCTCACCGACCGCGACGACGCGGGCAAGGTCAGCTCCGCTGTCACTGAAATCGACGAGGCGCGTTTGCCCGAGGGCAATGTGACCATCGATATCGACTGGGCCGGCCTCAACTACAAGGATGGCCTGTGCCTGACCGGGGGCGGTGGTCTGGTGCGCAACTATCCCCATGTCGCTGGCGTCGATTTTGCCGGCACGGTCCGCGACAGCGCCGATGATCGCTACGCGGTCGGCCAGAAGGTGGTGCTCACCGGCTGGCGGGTCGGTGAGGTGCAATGGGGCGGCTTTGCCGAGCGCGCCCGCGTCAATGCCGACTGGCTGGTGCCCCTGCCCGGCGGGTTGAGCACGCGCGACGCCATGGTGGTAGGCACGGCAGGGCTGACTGCCATGCTCTCGATCAACCGTCTGGAAGCGGCAGGGCTGACCCCCGCATCGGGCGAGGTGCTGGTTACGGGCGCCGCCGGTGGTGTCGGCTCCATTGCCACCGCCCTGCTCGCCAAGCTGGGCTACACCGTGGCGACCCTGTCTGGGCGTCCCCAGCATGCCGAGGCGCTCACTGCGCTGGGCGCTGCCAGCATTGTCGATCGCAACGAGTTTCTCGCGCAGCCCGACAAGCCGTTGGAATCTTCCCGCTGGGCCGCGGCCATTGATTGCGTCGGGGGCAAGGTGCTCAGCAAGCTGCTCAAACAGGTCAAATATGATGGCGTGGTTGCCGCCTTGGGCAATGCTGCCGGTATTGGCCTGGAAACCAATGTACTGCCGTTCATTCTGCGCGGCGTTACCCTGATCGGCATCGATAGCGTCATGCAGCCTTTCGACACCCGTATTGCCGCTTGGCAGCGCATTGCCGAGACGTTCGACATAGCTGCTTATGGCGATCTGGTGCGCGAAATCGGCCTCGAAGAACTGCCCGCCGCGGCCGATCAGATATTGGCCGGCGAGATCAAGGGGCGGGTGCTGGTGCGTCCACGCTAGCGATAGCCCGCCGCCTGCAATTCGAACAATTCGGCATAGTGACCACGCAGCGCCAGCAGTTCTGCGTGGCTGCCTGATTCAAGTATGGCGCCATTTTCCATCACCAGAATGCGGTCCGCCATCCGTACGGTCGAAAAGCGGTGCGAGATGATCACCGCCGTCTTGCCTGCCGCCAGACTTTTGAAGCGGGCAAACACTTCGGCTTCCGCCTTGGCGTCCAGCGCGGCCGTTGGTTCATCCAGAATGATCAGGCCTGCATCGCGCATATAGGCGCGGGCAATGGCGACCTTCTGCCATTCGCCCCCGCTGAGATCGCGTCCCTTCTTGAACAGGCGCCCCAGTTGCTGGTCATACCCCTGCGGCAACTTGGCGATCACCGCATCGGCCAGGCTGCGTTCGGCAGCGCTGGCAATGCGCGCCATATCGCCCTGCGCCTCAACCCGGCCAACCCCGATATTGTCGCGGGCCGACAGGCTGTAGCGAATGAAATCCTGAAAGATCACCCCGATATGGGCGTGGATGTCGGCGACGGCGAAATCCTTGAGGTCGATGCCGTCCACGGTGATACGCCCTTCATCGGGGTCGTACAGCCGGGTCAGCAGCTTGACGATGGTGGTCTTGCCTGCCCCGTTCTCGCCCACCAGCGCCAGCGTTTCGCCGGCCTTGAGCGTGAAACTGAGATGGCGCAGGGCCCAGGTCTCGGTATCGGGATAGCGGAAACCTACATTCTCGAACACGATGCCCTGCTCGATCGGGTCTGGAAACGGCTCGGGCTCAGCTGGCGAGACGATGCCCGGTTCGATCTCAAAGAATGAGAACAGGTCATCAAGATACATCGACTGGCCGGCAATCTGGGTAAAGCCCAACAGCAGTTTCTGGAACAACCCGTTCAGGCGCAGGAATGAGCCCGACAGGAACGCCAGGTCACCAATGGAGAAGTCGCCGATGATCGTGCGCCAGACAATGAAACCATAGGCACCGTAATAGGTCAGCGAGGATATCGCCGAGAACAGCGCGCCCCAGAAAGAGCGCTGCATGGCGATGCGGCGATTATCGGCAAAGATGCGCTGCGCCAGCGTCTTGAAACGCTCGATCAGGAAGCCGCCCAGACCGAACAGCTTGATCTCCTTGGCGGTCTCGGCGCTGGCCCCGACATGGCGGATATATTCCAGTTCGCGCCGCTCGGGCGTGCGCCAGCGGCTCACCATATAGGCCAGCGTGTTGAACCGTGCCTCGCCCCACACCGCCGGCACAAAGCTGATCGGCAGCAGCAGGATCAACCACGGCGCATAGATGAACAGACCCGCTGCCAGCGTGGCCACGGTGATGATATCCTGCGCCTGCCCAAACATCTGACTGAGCAGCGCATTGCGCCCTGCCGCCTGACGCCGCGCGCGCTCCAGCTTGTCCTGGTATTCAGCAGATTCGAAATGCACCAGATCGAGCCGAGCTGCGTGGGCCATCAACTCGACGCTGACGGTATTGGAGTGCAACTCCGACAGAATGGAATCCACCAGCCCGGTGGCGCGGTTCAGCAGGTCCGATGCCAGCACCAGCGCCAGTTCGATCACAAGCAGCGCAATGACGGGTGTCAACGCGCCACTGCTCCACCACTCGGCAAAGCCCGGCCCCGGCGCGGCTATGCCCGTCAGGCGCACCACTTCATCGATGATCAGCTTTCCCACATACAGCATGGCAATCGGCTGCAGTGAGGCCACCAGGCGTAAGCCGATGCTGGCCGCCATCAGTGGTTTGCTGGTGCGCCAGATCTGCGCCAGCAGACGCCCGAGATGGCGCAGATTATCTATGCGCTCGCGGAAACTGGGGGTCTGTTCGGGGATGGGCGGTGGTCGGCGCCCGGGAAGGTCGGTCATGTCGACATGTTATCCCGGCGCGGCGCACTCTGAAACTGATTTGCGTGGCAAGCCACCATGCCAAAAGCGCAGGCCTTCGCGCTACGCGCGCGAAGGCCTGCACATGCAGCTAGAAACGCTGCCGTTCAGCAGGCTTATTGCCCATGATCGCTTCGATCTTTTCGATCACATCGGGCGTGAGTTTGGCCTTGGCATCCAGCGCCGACAGATTGTCTGCCAGCTGGGACTTTTTGGACGCGCCCAGGATAACCGTCGAGACGTGCGGATTGCGCAGGCACCACAGCAGCGCCATGTGATGGATCGGCATGCCCGCTTGCTTGGCGAGATCGGCCAGCTGGCGGATCTTTTCGAGCTTGGCCTTGCCCTCGTCGCTGGTCCAGGCGTCCTTGAGCCATTCATAGCCGGGCAGGTTCAGGCGGCTGTCATCGGGGATGCCGTCATTGTATTTGCCGGTCAAAGCGCCCGATGCCAGGGGCGACCAGATCGTCGTACCCAGACCCATCAGGTCATAAAGCGGCAGATAATCATTCTCGACCTTTTCGCGCGTGAACAGATTGTACTGCGGCTGCTCCATCACGGGCGGGGTGATCTTGAGGTCCTTGGCCACGGCCCAGGCTTCGGTCAACTGCTGGGCGTTCCACTCCGAGGTACCCCAGTACAAGATCTTGCCCTGCGTCACCAGATTGTGCATCGCCCAGACGGTTTCCTCGATCGGGGTGTCGATGTCGGGACGGTGGCAGAAATACAGGTCCAGATAGTCCACCTGCAGCCGCTTGAGTGCGGCGTGGCACGCCCCGGTGACATGCTTGCGGCTCAGCCCCTTCTGCGTTGGCTTGCTGCCGCCCCAGAACACCTTGGAGGATACTGCAAAGCTATCGCGGCTCCAGCCCAGATCCTTGAGCGCAGCGCCCATCAGGGTTTCGGACTCGCCCGCCTCATAGCCTTCGGCGTTGTCGAAAAAATTGATGCCTTCGTCATAGGCCAGGCTCATCAGGGCCATGGCTTCGGAGTGATCCACCTGCTTGGAGAAGGTGACCCAGCTTCCAAGCGAGACTTCACTGACCTTGAGGCCAGATTTGCCCAAGCGACGATATTCCATGAGATTTTCCTGCTGTTTTGCGGCACTGGACCGCCCCTCGTTCCATCGGCAATTGCCGATGGACTGATTTGTCATATAATTTGACGCGCACGCTGTAAACCCGCCGCTGGACCACTTGGTTGCACCGGCTTATTCTCAGTTATCCCAACCAGGGCCCGCAGGGTTTGCCACATGCTCAGCGACATCGATTCTTCCGCCATTCTGGCCGTTGCCGACATTGGCCGCGCGCGTGACTATTACACCACCATTCTGGGCCTTGAGCTGATCAAGGATGACGGCAATGTGCTCCAGTTGCGCACGGGCACCACGTCACTGATCGTCTATGTCTCAGAACATGCAGGCACCAATCAGGCCAATGCGGTGGTCTGGGGTGTGGGGGACCAGTTTGACGCCATTGTCGCCGACCTTCAGGCCAAGGGCGTGACCTTCGAGCATTACGACACCATCGAGCGGCGTGGCGATGTGCATGTGGCGGGTGACTTCAAGGCCGTCTGGTTCAAGGACCCCGACGGCAATCTGCTTCACCTCAACAATATCTGATCAGGGGCGCTCGCGCAGGAAGCGGGCTAGATCATCGGTAATGTGATGGATATGCGGACCGTTGCTGCGACCCAGCTCCCAGGCCTCGACCTGATCATGGGCAAAATCCTGGCCTGCCACCACATGCACGGTAGCCATGCCCACATCATGGGGCACCACAAGGTTCTTCTCGAGATCATCAAACATCACCGCGCGGGTGGGATTGATGTCGTGCAGGGCAAAGAAGCCCTCATAGGCCTGGCGATGCGGCTTGGGCACATAGGTCATGGCGCGGATGTCGTGCACATGCTCGAACAGGTCGCCGCCGCCCAGCTTGGCCAGTACGGCGCGGGCATGGCCGGTATCGCCATTGGTCAGAATGAACTTACGACCGGGCAGGGCACGGATCGCCGCCACCAGATCGGGTTGCGGATCGACCGGTGAATAGTCGATGGCGTGCACGGTATCCAAAAAGTGGTCCGGGTCGACCTTGTGCTGGCTCATCAAGCCGTTCAGCGTCGTGCCGAAATCGCGATAATAACCCTTCTGCAGGGTTCGCGCGGCATCGAACTCAAGCTGGGTCAGCCCCATCACATATTCGGTGATCTTGATGTCGATCTGCGCGAACAGATTGCAGCTGCGCGGATACAGGGTGTTGTCCAGGTCAAACACCCAGTCGGTGACATGGCTCAGGCTGCGGATCGGTGGCGTCAAATCATTCATGTCGCCACTATGCCCGAAATTCCTGAATGTTTCATCTCACGGCCTGGAGAGCGGCACGGTTGCGCCGCTCTCCTTCGGGCTCTATTCGAGCGGCATATTGGCTTCGACAACCAGGCCAAGCGCCTTGATCAGGCCGGCTGGATTGGCGGCGGCGGCCATTAGCACCAGCGCCGAAGTTGGCGATGGTGGCGCAATGCGCACTTCAAGGCTCTCGGGATTGTCCAGGAATGACTCAACAGGCGGCACCACGATATCCTTGAGGGCCGGAATGCCGGTCTCGCCGATCATCATGGGCAGCATTGATTTCAGACCTGCCACAAAGGTGTCGCGGTCGGCGCCCGACTGGGCTGCAAAGAAATCGATCAGGCTGCTGGCCAGCGACGCATCGTCATAGCGCACCGAAGCGCCCACGATCGAGACGCCCTGCATGATGGCCATGCCCTGCATCATCTGCGCCTGGGCCTTCTCGTCGGTCATTTCGCCACCGGCTTCCATATTGGCCTGCATGGCAACGATCTGCTCGATCACCGCTGGCGTCAGGCCCGTTACTTCAGCCTGAATATCCAGCGCACCGACGTCGGCGAAGTCGAACAGGAATTCATCGATCGTCAGATGACCGTCGGCCATCGACCAGGAAGATTCCTGGCTGATATCGCCCGAAATCTGGCTCAGGCCCAGCGCGTCGATGATCGCACCGGCGCCGGGGTCTTCCTCGCTCACGCTCGACAGATCAGCCTCAATGCCGCTGATCAGCACGCTCGACTGCATATCGACCAGATCAGCGCTGCCCTGAGCGGGATTGTAGCTGTAATTGTTCACAAAGCTCTCAAAGGCGATCACTTCCTCACCAGCGCGGCGCACCGACAGCGCGCCGGTGCTCATCGCGCCCATCAGCTGCATATTGGCAATGGCCGGTACAGGATCTTCACCGGGAACATACAGGTCTTCGATCCGGATATCCTTGAGGCTGAACTCTCCCTTGGGATCAGCGGCAAACTCGGTTTCGATGTCGGGAATGGTGGCGCTGTCGGCATAGTAGCTGCCATCGTCACCCTCGGTGACGCCCGAGAAGGTGATCTCGGTGTCAAAGTGCATCGGATCCTGACCGCCATGCATTTCTGGCGAGATGGTCACGCCATCCACAATGATGGTGTCGCCGTCCATGGTGGCGGAGCCAAACTCAAAATCCAGCCCCGCCGATTTGTACACCGCCGTCAGGCGATCAACAAAGGCCTGGGCTTCAAGCGCGCTGGCCTGACCCAGCGAGGCGATGGTGGCCACGCCACTCATCAGCATCACAATGGTTGTTCTGGTGGTCCACATATGGCGTCTCCGGCTGGTTATTGCTTTGATTTTTTAGCGGCTAGGCGTCGTCAAAAATTCTTGTGGTCTGAACTTTTGCAAATGGCGTTGCAGCAGTCCAATTGCAATGCAAAGCAGCCACAAATAGGGCCTGTCATACTATTGCGTGTTTATTGCGCTGTCGCGACACTCAAACTGTTCTCATAAAAACTGCCGATAGGCTGGATTGTCGGTTTCCGCCCAATAGGGAAATCCAACTGCATCGATGTGAGCAATGAAATCGGCGTGGGTTTCCGCCGGTACCTGAACCCCGACCAGCACGCGGCCATAATCGGCACCATGGTTGCGGTAGTGAAACAGCGAGATATTCCAGGCGTCGTTGAGCCCTTCAAGGAATTTCAGCAAGGCGCCGGGCCGCTCGGGAAACTGGAAGCGATAGACCACTTCGTCGCTGAGGTCCTTGACCCGGCCGCCCACCATGTGGCGCACATGCAGCTTGGCCACTTCATTGTCGGTCAGGTCGATCACGCCCAGATCATTCTTGCGCAGCATCGCGATTATCTCGTGTTTCTCGGCATCGCCACCGGTCAGCTTGATGCCAACGAAGATCTTGGCGCTCTCGCCATGGGCAAAGCGGTAGTTGAATTCGGTGATCGCGCGCGGTCCCAACAGACGCATGAACGCCCGATAGCTGCCGGGGCGCTCCGGGATCTCCACCGCCAGCAGCGCCTCGGCGCGCTCGCCAATCTCGGCCCGTTCAGCAACGTATCGCAGCCTGTCGAAATTGACATTGGCGCCCGAATTGATGGCAATCAGCGCGCCCTCGGGCGCTTCGCCCTGTTCGACCTGACGGCGCAGACCCGCCAGCGCCAGAGCGCCGGCCGGTTCGGCAATGGCGCGGTGATCGTCAAAGATATCCTTGATCGCCGCACAGATTTCATCGGCACTGACGGTGACAATGTCATCGAGCAGTTCGCGGCACAGCCGGAAGGTCTCATCGCCCACCTGCCGCACGGCCACGCCATCGGCAAACAGCCCGACCTGGTCCAGCGCAACTGGATGGCCTGCCGCAATCGCCGCCTTCATGCTGGCAGCCTCTTCGGGCTCGACCCCGATCACCCGGATTTCGGGGCGCAGAAACTTGACGAAGGCGGCAATGCCCGCTGCCAGCCCGCCACCACCAACCGGTACATAGATCGCCCCGATAGGGCCCGGATGCTGGCGCAGCAATTCCATGCCCACCGTGCCTTGCCCGGCAATCACGTCGGGGTCGTCAAAGGGATGCACCACCACATAGCCGTGCTTTTCGGCCAGATTGGCTGCATGGGCGCGGGCTGCATCAAAGCCGTCGCCAAACAGCACTACCTCGCCGCCACGCTTGCGCACTGCATTGATCTTGATCACCGGCGTGGTGGTAGGCATCACCACAACCGCCTTGATACCCAGCCGACTGGCTGACAGCGCAACGCCCTGCGCGTGATTGCCTGCCGAGGCACAGATGACCCCACGCGCCCTCTCATCGGCGCTGAGCTGGGCAATCCGGTTATGCGCGCCACGGATCTTGAACGAAAAGACCGGCTGCATGTCCTCGCGCTTGAGCTGCACATCAACGCCCAGTCGCGCCGAGAGCATGACCATTTTTTCCAGCGGTGTTTCCTCGGCCACTTCATAGACCGATGAGGTGAGGATGCGGCGGACATAATCCTGCATGGCGGGCACTCCAATGATGTCCGCGAGCAACGCTTTGGCGGCAGATTTGTCAACAGTGGCGCGCCAATCCGTGCGCGCTTGATGACCTGTATGGGCTTGGGGGCGAAGACAGGGGAGGGGAGACAGTTGGAGACAGTTGCCGGTTCGGAAGTTTGGGAATCCGCACGCATGCAAGCGGGCCCATGCGCAACTGACATTATTCTCAATCAAATGATTGATTGATAAATGTCACGGGTGTATAGCAGCCGCGTTCAGAGGACCGCATGACCCAAGATAGCCCACCCACCAGACGCGAAAGCGGTGATGAGCGCCGACTGGCCATTGCGGCAGCTGCACGCGACATCATCGTGGAAAAAGGCCTTGAGGGTCTGCGCACACGCGACATTGCCGAACGCGTCGGCATCAACATTGCCACGCTGCACTATCACGTGCCTTCCAAGGCCGAGTTGGTCGCGCTGGTGGCCGAGAGCATTCGGCACGATTTCAGGGTTCAGGCCCAGCGCAATTCGCGCCAAGGCAAGACAGCGCTGGAACTGCTGCGACTCGAATTCGCAGATTTCCGTGAAACCACTCTCGATATGCCAGAACTGGTCATCGTGCTGACCGTGCTGACTGAAAAGGCCCGGATTGAGCCCGCCATTCGCGACATCATGCAGCCCATGTACGACCACTGGCGCGATGAGTTTGCCGAGATCTTTGCCCGCGGCATAGCCGAAGGCATGTTTCGCGCCAATCTTGACCCCACCAGTGCTGCCCTGATCACCACCGGCGCCCTGTCCGATCACTGGCGCAAAGGCTTTTCCACCCGGTTCCCGCTCGACCTTTTGATAGCCGAAGTGGAGCGGGCCTTCATTGCCGACCCCAAATTATTAGAGGATCATTCCTGATGTCTGCTCACTCAGCCGCAGCAGGGGGCCAGATGGCCACCGACGCGCCCGATCCACGCCGCTGGCCGGCGCTGTTCGTGCTGCTTATTGCCAATTTCATGAACCTGATCGACGTCACCATCGTCAATGTGGCGCTGCCCTCCATGCGCGAAGGGCTGGGTGCCACGGACAACCAGATTGAATGGGTTGTCGCGGGCTATATTCTGGCCTTTGCCCTGGGCCTGCTGCCATTCGGAAGGCTCGGCGACATTGTCGGGCGCACCACGCTGTTCCTGTGGGGCGTTGCCGGTTTCACGGCCGCCTCGGCGCTGTGTGGTCTGGCTCCCAATATCGAACTCCTCATCGCGGCCCGTGTCATTCAGGGTCTGGCTGGCGCCATGATGACCCCGCAGGTGCTGGCCATCGCCACGGTCACCTTCCCGCCCCACGAACGCGGTCAGGCCTTCTCCCTGTTTGGCCTGTCCGCGGGTCTGGCCGCCGTTTGTGGCCCCATTCTGGGCGGCGTTCTGGTCTCGGCCAATCTGTTCGGGCTGGACTGGCAGCCAATCTTTCTGGTCAACATTCCCATCGGCATCGCCGCCGTGGTTGCAGGCTGGTTCCTCATCCCGCGGCTTCCCGGCCATGCGGTCCTGCGTAACGACTATGTCGGCATCCTGCTGTTTGGTCTGGGCATTTTGTGCGTGATCTTCCCCATCATCGAGGGGCGCGCCTATGGCTGGCCGCTTTGGGCGTTTGCCATGATCGCGACGGGGTTGGTGCTGCTGGTGCTGTTTGTCCTGTGGACCCGCGCCCGCGCTGCCGCTGGTCTGTCGCAATTGCTCAACTTCGATCTGATTACCAATCAGCAGTTCATGTTCGGCGCCTTTGTCACCACCATTTTTGCCTCGGGCATTCCCGGCATGTTCATGGTAATTTCCCTGCTCCTGCAAGGTGGCTTTGGCTTCACTCCACTCGAATCGGGTCTGACCAACACGCCCTTCTCGGTCGGTGTTCTGGTTGCCTCGGCCATTGCCGGCCGCTTTGGCGCGCGGTTTTTGCGCGCCCGTCTGGCTTCAGCTGGCGCACTGATCGCGGTGGGCATTAGTCTGCTGCATTTCTATATCGCGGGTGTAACCGACAGCATTGATCACTGGGCCTTTCTGCCGCCGCTATTGATTGCCGGTATCGGGCTGGGCCTGGGCTTCTCCTCGCTGTTCCAGCTCGTGCTGGCCAATGTGCCACCGCGCGACGCCGGGGCCGGTTCGGGGTCGCTACAGGCCTTCCAGCAGGTCGGTGGCGCGCTGGGCGTGGCCATTATCGGCGAGCTGTTCTTTGGCAATCTGGGCACAGCATTCGCCGCTGGCTCCAGCCAGCACGCTGCCTTTGCCGGTGCCGCCAGCACAGCCCTGCTCTATGTCATGGGCAGTTTCAGTGTGGTGCTGCTGCTATCCCCGCTGTTCAAGCGGGTTGTGCCAGCACAGCGACCCGGCGCGGCCCCAGCTGTGGTCGAGGTCTGATCCCAAAATAAAAGGCCGCCAGAAATGGCGGCCTTTCTCGTGTAGTTTCGGAGCGCGCCCTAGCGAACGATCAGCGTGCCGGCACCAAACTCGGTGAACAGCTCGACCAGCACCACATGGGGCTGCTTGCCATTGAGAATGACGACGCCTTCCACACCATCTTCGAGCGCGGCAAAGCAGGTTTCCACCTTGGGGATCATGCCGCCCGAAATGGTGCCATTGGCGATCAGTTCCTTGGCTTCACGCACGCTCAGCTCGGGGATCAGCGTGCCGTCCTTGTCGAGCACGCCGGGCACGTCGGTCAGGAACAGCAGGCGCTTGGCACCCAGCGATCCGGCGATCGCGCCAGCAAAGGTATCGGCATTGATATTGTAGGTATTGCCATCGCGACCCGGCGCCACCGGCGCAATCACCGGGATCAGCTCTGAACGGGCCAGCAGATCGAGCAGGGTGCGGTCCACCTCGACCGGCTCACCGACATAGCCCAGATCAAGCACGCGCTCGATATTGGAGTTCGGATCCTTGACGGTCTTTTCGGCCTTGCGGGCAAACACCATGTTGCCGTCCTTGCCGCACAGGCCGATTGCCCATTCGCCCTCGGCGTTGATCAGCGCCACGATTTCCTTGTTGATCGACCCGGCCAGGACCATCTCGACCACTTCCATGGTCCGCTTGTCGGTAACGCGCAGCCCACCTTCGAACTTGGATTCAATGCCAAGGTTCTTCAGCATCAGCGCGATCTGCGGCCCACCGCCATGCACCACGATCGGATTGACCTTGGACTGCTTGAGCAGGGCGATGTCGCGGGCAAAGGCTTGACCCAGCTTGGCGTCACCCATGGCGTGCCCGCCATACTTGACCACAACGGTCTTTCCTTCATAGCGCTGCATATAGGGCAGCGCCTGGGCCAGAATGCCAGCATCGTGGCTGAACCGGTCGGTCTCGGCGGCTTTATCGGACATTTGGCAGACCCAATCGGTTGGTCGAACGGCAATAAAAAGTCCGCACCGGGAATAGAGCATTCGGCTGCAAAGGAAAAGACGCTTGTACCGGTTTTGCGACTGATCCTTTTCCGCGATAGGCGCGTATAACCTCTTGCCAGACCGCGCCTGGGGCAAGGCGGGGGATGGGCCACTGCCCGGAGGTCCGCTATACCATGACGATGACACAGACGCCGTCCCAGGACATCGCTGATCTGATTTCGCGCTGCGCCCTGCGCGACCGCGCTGCCTTCCGCACTCTTTATGAGCGGACCAGCGCGAAACTTTTTGGCGTCACCCTGCGTATCTTGAAGGACCGATCAGAAGCCGAGGAGGCCATTCAGGAAGTCTATGTGAAGATCTGGCAACGCGCCGATCGTTACGTGGCAGGCAATACCAGCCCCATTAGCTGGCTCGTTGCCGTGGCACGCAATCACGCACTGGATATTCTGCGGGCCCGTCGCCCGGTTTCTGACGATATCGATGTGGCGCTGGAAATTCCCGATGCTGGTCCCTCTCCCGAGCGGGCCACGCAGGACAACCAGGAAAGAGCCCAGATCGAACAATGTCTGGGCACGCTCGAACCTGATCGTGCCGATGCGGTGCGCGGTGCCTATCTTGATGGCTATAGCTATGAGGAACTGGCGAGCCGTCATACCGTGCCTTTGAACACGATGCGGACCTGGCTGCGCCGGAGTCTGATCAAACTGAAAGATTGCCTGAGCGCATGAGCACAGATGACCACATCAAGGATGGCGAGGACCGCAACGCCCTGGTGGCCGAGTATGTGCTCGGCCTTCTCTCCAGCGGCGAACACGAGCGCGTCGGTCGCCTGATCGAAAACGACCAGAGCCTGCGTGCCGAACGCGACTTCTGGGTGTCGCGCTTTGCCGCGCTCAACGAGGAATACGAAGAAACCCCCGTTCCCGGCCACATCTACGCCGCTATCGAAGCACGCGCCTTTGGCGACGTGGTCAAGGCACGTCCGACGGCCAGCTTCTGGGAGAGCCTGATGGTGTGGCGTTCAATTGCTGCCGGCGCCCTTGCGGTTGCCGTGGCTGCCGTGGGCTTCAATCTGATGCAGCCTGCCAGCGACGTTTCAAGTCTGACCACGCAACTGGTCGCCGCGCTCGAGGAAGAAGGCAGCGCCGTCAAGTTTGTCGCTCTCTATGATGGCAGCGGCAATGTTCGGCTCACTGCGCTTTCGGGCGACGCTGTCCCGAACAAGGATTTCGAGCTCTGGGCCATTCAGGGTGGCAACAACCCCATCTCCATGGGCGTCATTCCCGTCGATCAGCGGAGTGCCGTGGAGATCTCTCCTGACGTGATGGCCGGTTGGGGCGAAGGGTCTGTACTGGCTATTACCCTCGAGGAGGCCGGTGGCTCGCCAGATGGCAATCCGCATGGTCCCATAGTGGCCAAGGGTGCCGTTACGAGAATATAGTTTTCTTGGATCACTAGAAAATAAGAATATTTGTGATCGAAAAAAGTACTGCCGTTGATCCTAAATTGGTCGACGGCAGTTTTGTTTGTACCGGTAAACATAGTGGTTTCAGGTGCGTCGAAGAAAATTTCAAACTATTTTCCGATTTCGCGAAACAATCTGAAACTTATCCGGAAAACCGTCCGTTCCTCCACATGTCCCAAGCGAACTGGGAACGAAACACAGGAAGGAACGACCCAATGAACTTCTCTCTCCGCGCACTTACCGTCGCTACCATGCTCTCCGCTGCCTCGATCGGTGGTGCAATGGCCCAGGACAACCCAATGGTTGGCGGCGCCGCCATGTATGCCGACAAGAACATCGTCGAAAACGCCGTGAACTCGGCTGACCACACCACGCTGGTTGCAGCCGTACAGGCCGCTGGCCTGGTTGAGACCCTCTCCGGCGAAGGCCCATTCACTGTGCTGGCCCCCGTCAATGCCGCTTTTGACGCCCTGCCAGCCGGTACCGTCGAAACCCTGCTCAAGCCAGAAAACAAGGACACCCTTGCAACCATTCTGGCGTGCCATGTGATCCCCGCCAAGGCCCTGTCCACCGACATCGTTGGCATGGTTGAAGCCGATGGCGGCGAACACGTTGTGGACACCGTTGGTGGCTGCAAGTTGACGCTGAAGGCTGAAAATGGCGGCGTGACCGTCACCGACGAAAACGGCACCGTGGCCAACGTCACCGTTGCCGACGTCATCCAGTCCAACGGCGTCATCCACGTCATCGACGCTGTGCTGACCCCAGCCTCGGCTATGTAACCAATCATGGGGCCACTGCGAATGGCCCCATGAGAGAGGCTGCCGGCGTGCAGTCTCTCACCAAATCTTGACGTGCCACTGTCTTGCCCAAGAACGTATAGTGCACGTCAATACGCCCCGCGCCGCTGCCCGCACTCCCTCCTGCGGTCCCGGGCGCGGGGCAATCTCGTAAAGGAGAACTGTCATGGCTATGAACCGACGTAATCTTCTGGGTGGCACCGCCATCGCCGCCTTCGGCGCCTTTTTCGGCCTGCGCTCCATGGGCTCTACCCAGGCCGCAGAAGGCGAGTTCCCCTACCAGCTCAGCGATGAGGAATGGCGCGCCAAGCTATCGCCTAGCGCCTATGACGTGCTCCGCCACGAAGGCACCGAGCGCCCCTT
This sequence comes from Devosia litorisediminis, assembly GCF_018334155.1. Taxonomy (NCBI): domain Bacteria; kingdom Pseudomonadati; phylum Pseudomonadota; class Alphaproteobacteria; order Hyphomicrobiales; family Devosiaceae; genus Devosia; species Devosia litorisediminis. The sequence continues at coordinate 181,325 of NZ_JAGXTP010000002.1, forward strand.
TACCTCGCCCCTTAATGACGAGAAACGCACTGGCACCTTCGTGTGCGCCGGCTGTGCACAGCCGCTCTTTGCCTCCGAAACCAAGTATGACAGCCGCACCGGCTGGCCCAGCTTTTATACCTTCATTGAAGGCGCCATTGGCACCTCGGTGGACCAGAGCCTGTTCATGACCCGCACCGAAGTGCATTGCTCCAATTGCGGTGGTCATCAAGGTCACGTGTTTGAGGACGGACCGCAGCCAACCGGTTTGCGCTACTGCATCAATGGCGTTTCGCTCGACTTCGTGCCCGCCTAGTGGAACGATTTGGCTCCTGAGCGGTTGGAAATTCCAGCAAAAGGAGACCAACCATGAGCAAGAGCATTACCGAACAGGTCGAGCACGATTTGGCCCAGGTCGAAAAGATGAGCGCTGGCGGTCACCTCGGGGGCACCGAGTTTGGTCAGGCCCCGGGCGAAGCCAAGGTCAAACATCCCGACCAGGGCAAGACCCGTCCCCGTTCGGACAAGTAGTCCCGCCTATTTCTAATCCTCCCCACTTCGGCCGATGCAGGCATTGCCTTGCGTCGGCCGAAGGCGTTTAAGGGTGGTCTCCTTCAGTGATGCCACCACCCATGAAACTGACCATTATCCAGACCGGTGAAGTGCCCGCGCCGCTGCGCTCCCGCTTCGTTCCGTATCGCCAGATGTTCGAGGCCATGTTCGATCGAACAGGGCAGGGCTTCGAGTACCAGACCATCAACATCGCCGATGGCGAACCGTTTCCCCATCTTGATCGCCTTGAAGGCGTTGTCATCACCGGCTCGGCCGCCGGTGTTTATGACAAGCTGGCCTGGCTCGATCCGTTGCGCGATTTCATCCGCAAGGGCTATCAGCAACGCACGCCCATGCTCGGGGTCTGCTTTGGTCATCAGATCATGGCGGATGCGCTTGGTGGCGAAGTGCGCAAATCGCACAAGGGCTGGGGCCTGGGGCGCCACACCTATGCCGTGACCGAGCGGCCCCGCTATATGCAGGCCGCCCCGGCCAGTCTGGCCATCGCCTGTTCGCATCAGGATCAGGTCATCACCCCGCCAGCCAATGCCGAAGTCATTCTGGCGTCAGCGTTCACGCCCAATGCCGGGCTGGCATATGGCAATGGCGCAGCGCTCAGCCTGCAGCCGCATCCCGAATTTGACGATGCCTATGCGGTCGCGCTGGCCGAACTGCGCCGTGGCAATGTGCCTGACGAGCTGGTCGACACCGCAGTCTCGTCCATCGCTACTCCATCGGACAGCGCTCAGACTGCCGACTACATCGCCCGGTTCTTCAAGAAAAGCTGATCAGCTTTCCAGCAGCATGGCGATTTCGGTGCGCAGTTCCTTCAGGCCCACATCCTTGACCGACGAGGTCAGGATCACATGCGGATGTGCTGCGGGTCGCTTGGCGATGGCCGCCTGGGTCTTGGCGATGACCTTTTCAAGCTCTTCCTTGGTCGGCTTGTCCGACTTGGTCAGCACCACCTGATAGCTCACCGCGGTGCTGTCGAGTTCGTTCATCACCACCAGATCGTTTTCCTTGGGGCCATGGCGGCCATCGACCAACACATAGACGCGGCGCAGCGTAGCGCGGCCGGTGAGATAGCGATGCACCAGTCGGGTCCATTTGCGCACCTTGTCCTCGGGCGCGCGGGCATAGCCATATCCGGGCATATCGACAATGCGCAGGTTCTCGCTCTGGCTCTCAAAGATATTGAGCTCCTGCGTGCGGCCCGGGGTGTTGGACGTGCGCGCTAGGCCCGACACACCGCACAGCGCGTTGATCAGGCTCGACTTGCCCACATTGGAGCGGCCGGCGAACGAGATTTCCACCCGGTCCATTTCGGGCAGATCGGCAATGCTGACGCAGCCTTTGACGAACAGGAACGGCCGCGCAAACAGCAGCCGGCCGCGTTCAATCATTTCAGGCGCGTAATCAATAGTGCTCATGGTGCTGCTGCCTTCAAAACAATTTGCCCGCCGGAGGGTCCCGGCGGGCATTTAGCATGGCTGATCGGTTGTGGCGATCAGGGTTTGGTCGGTTCATTCGCCTTGGGCTTGCGCTTGAAGGCGTCCAGAATATTGCCAAGCAGATTCACCTCGGCGCCATGGCGCTTCATGATGAAGTACTGCTGGGTCACGCTCAGCGTGTTGTTCCAGGCCCAGTAGATCACCAGACCAGCGGGGAAGGTGCCCAGCATGAAGGTGAAGATCACCGGCATCCAGTTGAAGATCATCGCCTGGGTTGGGTCGGGTGGCGGCGGGTTCAGCTTCATCTGCACCCACATGGTCAGGCCCATGATCACGGGCCATACGCCCAGATGCAGGAAGCCGCCTACCACTGGCAGAATCGTCGGGTCCCAGGGGATCAGGCCGAACAGCGTGAAGATATTGGTTGGATCGGGTGCTGCCAGATCGCGGATCCAGCCGAAGAACGGCGCATGGCGCATGTCCAGGCTGATAAAGATCACCGTGTAGAGTGCGAAGAACACAGGGATCTGGATCAAAACCGGCCAGCAGCCACTGAGCGGGTTGATCTTTTCTTTCTTGTACAGCTCCATCATGGCCTGCTGCTGGGCCGGACGGTCATCCTTCAGGCGTTCCTGAATGGATTTCATTTCCGGCTGCACGCGGCGCATGGCGGCCATCGATGCATAAGAGCGGCTGGCCAGTGGGAAGAACACGGCCTTGACGATCACCGTCACCGCCATCACGGCCAGGCCGAAATTGCCGATAATGCCATTGAGGAACGTCAGCAGATAGTACATCGGCTTGGTCAGGAAGCTGAACCAGCCCCAGTCGATCAGCAGGTCGATGCGGTCAAAACCGTATTCCTGCTGGTAGCGATTGATGACCGCTTCTTCCTTGGCGCCGGCAAACAGATAGCTCTCATTGGTGGCCGTTGCGCCTGCAGCAACCACAACCGGCGTCGTTTCCACGAAGCTGGTCTGGTAGTCGTCATAGGCGCCGGTATTCTTCCACGAGAACAGGGCATTGATATCGGTATTGGGCTTGGGCAGCGCAGCGGTTGCCCAGTACTTGTCCGAAAAGCCAAGCCAGCCCGAGGTGTTGTCGAAGCGAACCTGCTGGTCCTTCTGCATGTCGCTATATTTCTTGGACACCATGTTGTTGGAGCCCAGAACGCCATGCGGGCCTTCGTGCTGGATGAAGAAATTGGCCACCTGGGGCGTGCCATGACGGGCAACGCGCGCATAGGGGAACAGCGCGATATCGCCCGAGCTGTTGTTCTCCACCGACTGGGTGACGGTGAACAGGTAGTATTCGTCGACCGCAAAGGTGCGACGGAAAGTCAGGCCATCGCCATTGTCCCAGCGCAGCGTGATCGGGCTTGATGCATTGAGCGTGGTGGCGTTGCCTTCAACGCTCCACACGCTCTTGCTGTCGGGCACGGTGACTGCAGCACCTGCAGCGGGAACCCAGCCCTGTTCAGCAAAATAGGCATTGGGGGCGCCCGCCGGGGTCAGCAGGGTGATGATCGGCGACTCCGGATCAACCGTCTCGCGATACTGCTTGAGTTCGAGATCGTCGAGCCGCGCACCGGTCAGGTTGATCGAGCCGTGCAGATCGGGCGTGTCGATGACAACGCGATCCGTTGCGGCAATCGCTGCGGCGCGATCGGTATAAAATGCAGTGCCGTCAGCGGCCACGGTGCCGGGTGTGCCTGCAGCAACGGCAGTTGCATTGGGCGTGGCAAGGGCTGCTTCGCTCTGGGCCTGTTCAGCCGCGATCTGTGCCTGCTGCTGTGCCCGCTCCAATTGCGGGCCGGCAATAAAGAACTGCCAGCCAAACAGCACGATCATGCTGAGCACGATAGCCAGGATGACATTGCGATTATCGGTCATTGTTTTTGTTTCCGTGGGCCGCGGCCGGAAGAGTTGCGCTGATCAGTCGATCTGGGAGCGTGCACACGCACGATCAAGGCACCCAGATCGGCAACCAGCTTGGCAAAGGGTTCGCTCAGCGCTTCGCGCCGTCCGACCAGCACATAGTCGTGGGCGGGCACAAAGTCACGCGCGCATGCTGTCACAGCCGCGCGTAAGCGACGTTTTATACGGTTTCTTTCGGGGGAATTGCCCGTCTTCTTGGTGACGGTAAACCCGATTCCCGGTTCCGGCGTGGGCGCGGCGACAGCCTGCAGCCCAAACGCAGAGCGCCCGGCGCGATTGCCCCGGGCAGCCCTTTGAAACTGGGAGCGCTTGGTGAGCCGACGCAGGGCGTCAGGCTTGGGCGCTACGGCCGTCATCCGGCCAAGCGGCCTTAGGCCGTGAGCTTCTTGCGACCGTCGCGACGGCGCTTATTGATGATCGCACGACCGTCCTTGGTGGCCATACGGGCACGGAAACCGTGGCGGCGGGCACGCACGAGCTGAGACGGCTGATAAGTACGTTTCATGACATCAAACCGCGCGGGGCGCGGTTCCTCTAGATTGCTGCTCTTGAGCAAGAATATCGGACACACATGGAGCGCGGGGCGCCCACGGTGCGGGTTGGTGGCGTCTATAGGGAAAACTGGACCCCAAGTCAACGCGCCTAGCGACACTTCCCAGCCAGTCTTGCCCCGTTGTTTTCACATCCGGATCGCCCCATAAGACCTTTATAGAGCACTTCATGCCGTTGGCGGACATGGTCGATATACTCAAACCTGATCTCTGCATCATCGGTGCAGGCGCGCTTGGCATATCTCTGGCGATCGATGCGCGGGCGCGCAACCTCAGCGTCGTGCTGGTGCAAAGACCAGGCGATGAGCCCGGCAATGCGGCGCGGGACGAGGCTGTCAGGGCAGCCTTTATGGCCAGTGCCGCGCGCGCTCACGCCATGCGTACCGCATCCGCGCTGGGACTCAAGGACACCGATCCCAAACCCAGCTTTCGCGCCATCGGCGAGCGCGCCAGCGCCATAGCTGACGCTGTTGCGCCCCAGACCGCGCCCGACCGTCTGGCCGCGCTGGGCGTTATCCTGCGCGATGAGCCCGCGGCGTTTTCTGATCGGCAGACCTTGCGGGTGGGCACCACGCTGGTTCGTGCTGGCCAGTTTGTGCTGGCCACCGGCAGCCACCCAACTACGCCGGATCTGCCCGGACACGACAAGGTCCAGAGTTTCAACCCCGACACCATTCTGGCCAATATGCGCAAGCTGAGCCATCTGGTGGTCATCGGTGGCGATGCCACGGCGCTCGAACTGGCCCAGGCCTATCGCCGTCTCGGCTCGGATGTGACCGTCGTGCCCCATGGCCCCTTGCTGGAAGGCTTTGATCCCGAGCCTGTCGCGATTTTGCTGCGCAGCCTGCGTCAGGAGGGTGTGGCTATCCTCGATGGCGCCAGCGTCACCGCTATTCTGCCCCGCAGTCAGGGCACCGGCATTGCCATTGCCCATGCCGATGGCAGCCTCGACACGCTCGATGTTTCCCACATTCTGTTGGCCTTCGGGCGCGTACCGGATCTCGGTCCCGAATTGCTGGAGCAGGCCCGTCTCAAACGCGATCCTGCGCGTCCCGATTTCCTGCAGCTTTCCCCTCAAGGCCAGACATCCAATGGCCGGGTCACCGCCATCGGTGGCGCGGCTGGCATATATGATGCTCAGAGCGCCCTGCGACAGGCCGCTATCGTCCTGCAGCGGGCCACCGGCGCAGCCGCTGGCCGCATCAATCCGCTGCTGGTGCCGCACAGCGTCAATACGAGCCCCGCCATTGCCCAGATCGGCCTGGTCGAGACAGCCAATGGCCTGCGACCCGGTCAAATGGTGTTGCGCGCAAATGCCAGCGAAACCACGGCAGCCCGCGCTAGTGCTGATCTGCCGGGCAATACCAAGCTGATCACCACAAGCGATGGCACTATCCTGGGCGCTGCCATGATTGGCGCGCATAGCAGCGAAACTATCGCCATGCTCGCACTGGCGCTCGAGCGCGGCATGGGCGCGGCAGACCTGGCTGGCCTGCTGCTGCCACCAGCCAGCCCCGCCGCTCAACTGGTTGATCTGGGGCGCCAGTTCATCGCTCAGCATCGCCCCTCCGACTGGGCCCGACGCCGGGCAGCCCTGCGGCGTTTGCTCCCCTGAAATGCGCAGCCACGGGGCTTACGCACTGCTCAGCTTCGCCTATAGTATTGCCGATGACAGCCAGAAGCAGCGCTTTGCCCAGCCGGTTTGCCGGCCTCTCGATCAAACTCATCGCCACTATCAGCGCGGTGATACTTCTGGTCGAGGTCGTGGTCTATCTGCCCTCGCTCGCCACCTACCGTGCCAACTGGCTCGATGACCGCCTGCGCGTGGGTGTTGTCGGGGCCCGGGTGCTCGATGCCGTGCCCGATGTCATGGCCCTGCCGCGCAACCTGACCGACAGGCTGCTGACCTCGGCAGGTGCCTATGCCATTGTCTATCGCCGCGAGGGCCAGAGCCAGCTGATCGAGCTGGCCAATCCGGTAACCCCCGAAACCGTTGTTACCGCCGATATGCGCCAGCGCGATCTGCCCACCCTGATCATGGGTGCGCTCGACACCATGCTGGCCGGCCCCGGTCGCACGCTGCGCATTGTCGGTCCCGGCGACCTCGACCAGACCATGGTCGAGCTGTTGATGCCCGAGCGTCCCCTGCGTCAGGAGATGTTCGACTATTCCCGCCAAGTGGTCATTCTCTCGCTGGTACTGGCCATCCTGACAGCCATGGCGCTCTATCTGCTGGCCAGCTACCTGTTCATCCACCCGGTCCGGCGGCTGACCGAAAACATGCTTGCCTTCCGCCAGGCGCCCGAAAATGGCAGCCTGATCATCACCCCATCGGCACGACGCGACGAGATCGGCATTGCCGAGCGCGAGCTCGCCGCCATGGAGCAGGACATTTTCACCCTGCTGCGCCAGCGGCGACATCTGGCCGATCTGGGGCTGGCGGTCGCCAAGATCAACCACGATCTGCGCAATACGCTGACCTCGGCCCAATTGCTCTCCGATCAGGTGGCCACGCTCGACGATCCAAAGGTGCAGCGTCTGGCGCCGCGTCTGGTCACCACGCTGGACCGCGCCATCGGTTTTGCCCAGTCCGTGCTCGATTATGGCCGTGAGACATCGGTCCCGCCCGTGCTTGCGCCCACCCCGATCAGACCCCTGGTGGACGAGGCGGCCTTTGACGCCCGGCTCTCGGGGCACCCTGCCATTACCTTTTCCAATGCCATCCCCGACACCCTGGTGCTCAGTGTCGATAGCGGCCAGTTGGGCCGGGTGCTGCTCAACCTGCTCAAGAACGCTCGTGAAGCGCTCGAGGCGGCCGGTGCCAAGGTGAGCGACCCCACGGTCACTCTGTCGCAGGTCACCGGTGATCAGGGCATCACCTTGTCGGTGGCCGATAACGGCCCCGGCTTGCCGCCGCGGGCGCGCGACAATCTGTTTGTGGCCTTTGAGGGCTCCGCGCGCGCCGGTGGCACGGGGCTCGGGCTGGCCATTGCCCGCGAAATCGCCGAGGCCCATGGCGGCCATCTCAGCTTTGTTGACCAGCCCGTTGGGACCCGCTTTGATCTGTTCCTGCCGCGCAGTTTGCTGGTGAAAAACTAGCGCGCAGAGAAAAACTGTCATCTGCGCTTGCCAAGCTCCAAACGCCCCTGTATGGGTTGCGCCGCTTCAGGCAGACAGGCGTTCTCGCCGTTTCCTGAAACCGCCGTGACAAACGGCCGTGCGCGCCCTTAGCTCAGCTGGATAGAGCACCAGACTACGAATCTGGGGGTCAGGAGTTCGAATCTCTTAGGGCGCGCCACTTCTGTACAAAACTGTGAACACCATTTGCAGAAAAAGTTCCTTCGATAATCGAGCGGTGCAGGTTGTGTGTGCTGCCGATGATCAAGATCCTTTTGTCGCCCACAATAACCCGTCCCACCACAGTGCGAAGGTAGTTGCGCCGCAAAGCGGGATCGCCGTAGCTGAGCTTGTCCTTTAGGGTTCGGGAGAAGGCTGCGACCTTCTCAGAGTGTATTTGGCCCAGTGGCGCGGCCTTTGCGAGGATACGTTTGATCGTTGAATCCAGCTTGGTTTTTTGAGTGCGCAGGTTTTGGATCCGAGCTGAAAGCCCCTCGTCAATACCAAGGCCTCCCGTTTCAGCGAGCTGATATAGGTTGTTGATTGCCGCCTCGACCTTTGAGCGCTCTGACCTTAGGTCGTTGAGACGAGTGTCGACATTGCCTGCGAACTCCGTGCGTCGAGCAATTAATTTTTGGAGCAGCCGGTCAATGCGATCAGGCGGCAATATTCGGTTTAGCACAGCTTCGAGGATTATACTGTCGAGGTAGGGCATCGCTACGCGGTTTCCCTTGCAGACGCTCGTGCCTTTCTGAGCACGATTGGCGCATGCATAGTAGGTGTAAACTTTGCCGCTCTTGGAGGTCCCCGTGGACATGGTCATTCCGCCACCACAGTGCTCGCAAGTGGCTAGTCCAGTGAGTAAAACGGGGCCCGTGACCACACGGGGAGGCGTAACCCTCGGATTATGGTCCGAAAGCTTCTGCTGGGCCGCCTCAAACTGAGTTTGCTTAATGATTGGTGGCACTGCGAACTCAATGATTTCATCCTTTGGATGCTTGCCACCGCGGGCAGAATTGCGGATAGAGTATCGCCCCCGCCCGGTGTAAATTGGATTTGTCAGAAGCTTGTGGGTCGGACCCACGCTGAACTTACTGCCCTTTCTGGTCTGATATCCGTGACGGTTGAGCCAGGCTGCAACCGCAGTCACGCCTAGCGGTGGTGTTCCTGTTGTGACATCGCCGTTAAGGTAGAGGTCAAAGATTAGACGGACGGTGTCCGCTTCCACTTCATCGATTGCCAGCACTTTCTTGATCTTGGCGCCTCGCTGCTCGGCAGCAACAGCTTTGTAGCCGAGCGGTGGAGGTGAGCCGTTCCAGAAACCTTGCTGCGCATTCTCGCGCATCGCCCGAGTGACGTTTTTTGCGTTCTCAACGGAGACGTGCTGGTCGAACAATGCCAGCATCTGTCGAACTAGCTGTTGCGTTGGATCCGAGCCGGAAGGCTGGGTGGCGGAAACCAGATCGACGCCAACTTCAAGCATGCGCTTTGCGGCAGTCTCCATCCCGATCAAGTCGCGGTATAATCGGCTATAGGAGTGCACAATGATGGCGTCGAAGGGGCGTTCTGAACTGCATGCAAGGTCGAGCATGCGCGTGAGCTCTGTCCGGGTCGGGTTCGTCCCTGATGCGCCTGCATCGACAAACACGCTAACAATTTCCCAGTTGCGCGATTTACAAAACGCTTCGATTTGATGCTGCTGGCTGGGAAGTGAAACTTCCCCATCCGCCTGTCGAACGGTGCTGACGCGAAGATAAGCCGCGACTCGCATCGGCTTGGAAGAGGTCAATTCAGCCTGGAGGGCCGTTCCGAGGTTCGATAGATCCATCGCCGCTTGCTCACTCAACTCGTTGTACCGTCAGTACCCTCACTCACCTTGATGAAAACGCAAACCGCTGGTTTTCTGCCTCCACAGGTACGAGCATTTCTATACTTAACGCCTCCAGCGTGACGGGTTTGCCGCTTCAGATACGGGGATGGCCTTGCGATTGGGGTGAACGTCGTCATTCAACTGACGGCTTTGCGAAAGTCTCAGCGTCACATTTTTCCATACCTTTTAGATCACCCGAAGTCCGTCCACCTCTTCCTTTCTCAAATGCCGCTGTGCTGGTTCACGACCCGCTAATGCTGGGTCGTGAGGGGACATGTGGCACCGCTGCGCTGCGCGCGCATTGGAGAATGGAGCCTTGAGGTGGCCTTGACCCCGCAGCAGGCCACTTACGCCTGCGGCGTTGCTCCAGCTCCGATGGAGCTGGTGGGGGTGATTGTTTGTGGCCTGCTGCGGCGTCAACCTCGGGCTCGAGCGTCTGAATGAGATTCCAGATTGTCCCATTGAGCCTGACCCCATCTTCTTTGCTCCCTTTCTTGCTGTCCCAAGAAAAAGGACGCCCTTTGGCGGCCACTTGGCGTCTGGTAACCCCGAGACCGCTTGGTCGAGCGGAGTTACCTGTCGCCGGCAAGACCGGGCCTCGATGGGGCCGGTCTTGCCTCTCTTGTGACTAGCGGCGCGCTGAGATGCGCAGGTTTGGCGCAAACTTTGGCGGCTTGGCCAAAAGGCGGAAGCCAAGCCAGGGGAAGATCACGCTGAGCATGCCGGCATTGTAGCGCAGGTAGGGTTTGACCTTGTCGGGGCTGGTCAGCAGCGTGTTGAGGCGGGCCGCATTCCCCGGGGTGAGGGCCTGCTGCACGCATGGGAAGGTCTGGTGGACCTGCACCACCAGGGGCGACCAGTGCAACGCGCTCTGCGCGCCCAGTAGCGTGGTCAGTCGCCGTTGCAGCTTGGGCGCGATCATCGCTCGGTTTTCGGGGCGGGCCTTGCTGTAGTGCTCCGAGGCGCTGAGGAACGCCATCACGGCGTCCAGTTGCAGGGACTTGGCGCTGGCGGGCTCCATGCCGCTGATACTATTGGAGATGCGGCGCCACTCTGCCGAGACCAGCCGCAGGTCCAGGTTCTTGGTGGCGACGTCGCGCAGCATGCGCAGCTCAGGTCCGAACGCGTCCTCGGCCTTGTTGGACAAGGCTTGCTGATAGCGCTGGACCCCTTCGGCCTTGCGGCGCTGCGGATCCATCAGGATGACGTCGATGCCGACGAGATTCTTGTCCCAGGTGTTGTGGATAGCTAGCTGGCTAGCCAGGCGCGGCAATAGCTGCAGTTCCTGCAGCTGGAACTGGTACTGCCCCTTTGAAGCGGCGATGGAAGCGTCATCGATCGCAAAGATCCGCCCTCCTGTGGTCAGGTGCAGGTCGCAAAAGGCCTGGCGGCTCAAGCGCGAGAGGTCCGCGGCGTCGGTGAGCCAGACATGGTGGCACGCATTGGCGCGATAGAAATCGTTGCGATCCTGGATCGTGCTGATCGGCAGGGTCGCCAGTTGCAGATCGAAGGTGATCCGCTTGCCATCGAGGACCGCGCTGACATCTGGCACCCGATAGGTGCCATCTTCAGCAGTGATGCGCTTTTCGATCTGCACATCGCTGAAGCGCGGATCTGAGCGCAGGCAAGCTGCCAGTGCGAGCTTGAGAGCGTGGTGGTTAATCCCTTCCTGCTGGCCAGCAAACTGCACCGCGCCCACATCGTGGACGCCGCCCTTGGTGCGCAGCGAGCACGCTGGAGCGCTCTCGATGAAGGCGTGTTTGAAATAGGCGCCGCGACCATCAGCGGGCACTGTGGCAGATGCCGGGTGCTTTGGCAGCGAGAGGGGCTCCCCGCACTCAATGCAGACAAAGCGCGGCGCCGCCGTTTCCTTGGAAGATGTCACCTCATCGCGAAGGATTGCCAGCCCAGAAACGGTCAGGGGATCAAGCACACTCTGGGTGGTGCGCAGCTGCTTGCCAGCGGGCAGGCTGGTGTCGATTACCTGTGTGATGCTGCGGCTGCTGCTGTAGCCAGCATTGTGGATGTGAGTGTTGTTGGTGGTGGCGTTGATATTGGTGTTGGTCATGATTCAGTTCCTTGTTGTTGGATTGGGTGGGCTGTTCAGAAAAAGAGAGTTCAGTTGAGGATGGGGCGCGCCGAGGCGGCCTCAGCCGCGTCGAGGGCCTTGTTGAGCTTGCGTAGACTGGTGATCCGGCCTGAGCGCACCGCCTTGGCCAGGGGCGCGACCAGTTCTGGCTCCAGGCCGCGGCGCTCGATTTCACCGGCAGCGATCTTGGCGATGTCGCCGGCGGTGAGCTTGGGCAGCCGGATCACCTGGCAGCGATCGAGGAACGGCTTGGAGAGCCGGTTCAAATCGTTGACCAGAATGATCCAGTTGATGAACCGCATGTCCAAAGTGGCCTGGGTGTAGTGGTCCAGATGCGCTTTGGCGGTGGTGGCTTCGAGCAGTCCCACCAGGCTTTCGCTGGGTTTGGGATGGGCGTTGCGGCCATGGTTTTGCAGCTTGTCGAGCTCGTCGAGCGCCACAAAGGGATTGGCGATCCGTGAAGCAGACATGGCCTGCATGATCTCGCTGGGCCGCGAATGCGACCAACTGGAATCCTGCCCCAAAATTGGGGTCAGCGTGTTCATGGTGGCGCAGTCCAGATAGATCAGTGGCAAGCCGCTGGCATTGCCCAACTCATGCACAAAGCGGGTCTTGCCTGCCCCGGGCTCAGACTCGATCACGATCGGGCGGAAATGCAGCCATCGCGCGCCCTGCCTGATCTTGAGCTGCGCATTGACGCGCATGGCCTCAATGGCTGGGGCAAAGTTGGGCGACTTGGCAAAGAGGGCTGCCGCCATCTCATCGACGGCATGCGGCGTGGATGGCCCAGCCAGCAGCTTTGTCTCGGACAGGCCCACCAGCAGGTTCTGGACAGCATGGCTGTCGTCCCGGCTCGTGCGCGGCGCTGCTCGTGATCCTTGGTCTTTCTCGGACACAAGCTTGATGGTCGTGGTGTCCCACCCCTCCAGCGCGATGCAGCGCGGTTTTTGGAACTGGGTGCGATCGATCATTTCCAGGAACGCCAGGCTTTGCTCGGGCCAGGGTCCAAAACGGTCCTCGTCCTCCAGGCGATCGAATGGATTTTTTGCGGTATTCAACATTTTCTCGGAATCCAGGGCGAGCGGGGCTGTGGCACGTTCAGTGCGCAAGCCGGCTCGATGAGCGGAATCGATCACGCAGGGGCCCAGGCTCGAGCCATCAGCTCGAGATCAAGGTCCAGGCGTTGATCGAGGCGGGTGGGGGAGCGCTAAAGCGCGCGGCCTACCAGGCAGGCGTCGCGAAACGCAGCGACGCCGGGCCACCCAAAGGATCCAGAAATGTCAGGGAAGGTGTTGCGGCGAATCCGATCGCGCGCGTAGATGAAATCAGCCATGTGGCTTCTCCTGTTACTGCAGGTGCGGCTACCTGGTCAGGCCGTCAGTCCGGTTGCACCCGGGCTGTCGGCCGCCTTGCTAGGCAGCCACGGATTCCGGGATGGAATCCTGAGACGACAGTGCCTTAACCCAACCAGCTCGTCATCACGGTTCGTTAATAATGGTTAACAGGATGCTGAATCCGACCGGAATGAAGCTTCGGAGAATTTCGAAAATGGCGGGTGATCAAGCAGAGCGGTGATACCAGGGGCACTCACTCAAAGCAAAGCAGACGTTTCAGGTGTGCTGCTTCGTCGAGTTGCAAAAAATGAGAGTGTAGCAGACGTCAGCTATGCGCCCCGTTTTGGACATTCGAGCCCTAGATCCTAAGCCCTAGAAGCAGCCGTTCAGCATTTCAACGAAAGGATTTTGCTTTTCCGCTCGGGCCGTAGGACAAATCTATCAAGATGGCAGAGAGGTACTAAATGCTAACCCGCCGCCATCCGAACCCTCCGCGTTGCGAGGAGAAGTATAATCGATAGATTTAGAGATATTTCGCCAGCTGAGAAGTCAATTCAGCTCATCGGGCTTGAAATCATCGTCGGATTGCAGCCCGTATTTCTCAATGGCCTCGGAATTCGTAGCTTTCCACTGGGCTTGGCCTTTTTCGCAATTAACCTGATCATTTGTGTGGACGGTTTTAGGACTGGTCGCCTCCGCGGCTTCTGGGCCACCTGGGCAATCGTTTCGGTTGCGGGCCTAGTTGCCCTAGGCATGGCCACCCCGTTAGATGCCCTACTAATTCTCTGGTAATGGTGCCAACCGTGCCTTGGCAATTTCTGCCCTGAAATCCCGAAGGTTAAACGCCGGCTTTGCCGGTCCAGTGCCCAAAACCGGACAGTCCCCTTCCCACCCCGTTGTTGCCATTTCCGCCACGTGAGCGGACAGACCGCATTTAGGAAATCCCACCGGCCACTTGGATGGCGGGAATGGGGCGCATTGCTGACCGACCGCTGCCGGGTCGAGGCTGTGTGAAAACTCGGCCCGGGAAATTGCCGGCGGAAAACCATTCCTCGCGGCATTCGAAGACACGGTTTTCGCGCGTCGAAATGCCAACTGAATCTGCCCGACGGCCCTTTCGACCCCCTAGAAACCCGCGCCACGCGATGTTCCGTAGAATTTCGTTCTATCGACTTTTGGCTGCGCCGTGTTTTCACACAGTCTCGGCTCCGTTCCGGCCGTTCACCGCTAATCGGGGTATTCCCGATAGTTGCCATTCGCAACAAGGCCATTCCGCTTTCCGCCCAGCCATCCATTGGGGTTTAAGGGCTCTACCAAGCGACAGAGCAGTCACGAACCTGCCGCTCCTACGCTTTGTCGAAGCTCTGATCAAACGGCAGAGTGTCTGCGCGGCCCGGAGGTCGCGCATGTTTGGCTACTTGAATGCAAAACCGAGCTGCTCAAGATATCCGCGCAGTTTGTCCCGGTTTTTGAGCGCTGAAGCGTTGGCAACGCGTTCGCTTGATTTTATGGACCAATCAACCAAAGGCATGCCCTGTTCCTGCTGAAAGGTGCGCATGACGGCGTTATAGCTGGCGACGTTTTCGGCGGTTTGAGATCCATCAAATGTTTCGGTGTGATGCACGGCGCGTTGAGCCAAGCGCGGCTTCACCGAGGCAGGACGCTCTGGATCTTCGCGGCCAACCGTCAGGCCGAAGATTGCGAACATGCCGGGTGGCAACCCAAGCTCCGCTGATACTTCGAGCGGATTGCTGCGCATGGAGCCAATGTAGCACGTTCCATAGCCGAGCGACTCCAGGGTCACCACAGCGTTCTGGGCAGCAAGGGTTACATCCACCGATCCGGTCAAAAATAGCTCGAGATATTCAAGGCCGTCGGCGCTGTGTGCCTCGATCTCGGTTATGCGGCGCAGCCGTGCAAGATCAACAACCCAGACCATGAGCAGCGGAGCGGCGTAAATGTGCTTCTGGTTGTTGCACAGGTCGGCCAGACGCGCCTTTCGCGCCGGGTCGGTCACCGTGATGACGCTCCAAAGCTGAAGATTGGACGATGAGGGAGCAGATTGTGCCGCTGCTATGGCACACGAAACAGCCTCAGCTTCGACGGCATCGGGCAGGTAGGATCGCACCGTACGGTGGTTGAGCATTGTCTCGATTGCCGGATGACCTGAGCGGGGCGCAACGCCGCCATTCTCTCTATAGCGCTGTGTCATCAGAGCCGTGATGCGCTCCTGATCGACCATGTTCCTGGCTGCGTCGTCCTTGGCTGCGTCAAAGTTGGCTTCAGGCACATTGCCCTCCTCAGATTGGTCCGTCTGGTTGCATTCTCGAAAATCGTCAGTGTGTCGGCGGCGCTTTGGTCAGTATATATTTCTGCACGATTTCGCTGGCTTTTCGTGGCAATCGTACTGATCGTCGCCTCATGACGGCGTCACAAACTCTGGTATTACAAGCTATTACCGAATCTCGCATCGCCCTTTTAGCGCCAAATCGCAAATTTTGAAATGTCGTTGCATTTTGTTCGTATCCCTCTATAATGCCCTCTAGAGGAAATAGTCAAAGTCAAAATTTGGCACCCAGACATCCATCGATGATTTTTGTGCATGAGCAGTATTGCTATGTGATTGGAGAATATTGTCTTGACGAAACAGTTCGTAGTCATAAGTGCGCATGTTGGTGATTTTGTTTGGCGTTGTGGCGGGGCAATCGCTCTCCACACGCAGAACGGGTATCGCGGCACCATTGTCTGTCTTAGCTATGGAGAAATGGGGGAATCCGCCCGGCTGTTTGCCGACCCCGAGATGACCGCCGCGAAAGCCCGTGCCATCCGCCGCCAGGAAGCGCAGGCTGCAGCAGAAGCGCTTGGCGCCGATATCGTGTTTCTGGACGGCACTGATTATATGCTGCGCGTGACCGAGCAGATGCTGATGACCACCGCAGAGATCCTGCGTCAGACTCAGCCAGAATTTATCCTGACACACCCTGCAGCCGATCCTTCCAATCTGGATCACGTCACAGCGCACAACTTTGCGCTGGAGGCCCGGATGGTCGCACAGGCGCATGGGCGGCCGGGTGGCCCGGTTATCGGCGCGCCGCAGGTCTATTCCTTTGAGCCCCACCAGTCCGAGTTGTGCGGCTTCAAGCCTGACACTCTGCTGGAGATCACGAGCGTTTGGGAAACCAAGCGCAAAGCGATGGAATGTCTGGCAGGCCAGAAGTCGCTTTGGGACTATTATGAAAATGTGGGCCTTCAGCGTGGAGCGGTCGCGCGTCGCCGCCAGAAACAGGTCGCAGGCAGTCGCGTCTACGCAGAAGCGTTCCAGAAGATATTTCCCTCTGCCGTCGAGTTCCTTGGTTAGCGCATAAGGCATTTGCGCTCTTTGGCAGGAAGGGAATTTGGCGGTGACGGTATCAACCCTACTCGGTGACTATCCAATCACGCACGCATTCAAAGCGGCGGCGGCCACGTCGGACGTCGCGTTCGATTTTTTGCCCGGCAAACCCGTGACCTATTTCCGCAGGTTCTTCCAGAAACTCGATATCGACATCGCCGAAGTGCCGATCATGACGTTTCTGATTGCCCGTGAGCGCGGGGTGCCTGTTGCACTGCTGCCTGCTATCGTCTTGGGCGGCAGCCAGCACGAATATCTGTTTCGCAACGCCACCAGCGATTTGGGATCGCCTGCTGATCTTGCGGGAAGGCGCATTGGCGTCCGCTCCTACAGCGTCACGACCGTCGCCTGGCTACGCGACATTTTGCAACGCGAACACGGCGTTGACCCCAGCACGATTACCTGGGTGACCTTCGAGCCGCCGCATCTGCCAATTCTGAAGGATCTGCCAAATGTGGTCGCGGCTCCGGCCGGCATCTCATGCGACGAGATGCTTGCCGTAGGCCAGTTGGATGCTGCCGTTCTGCGCGCTGTCCCGACTGGGCGCAACTTCGTGCATGTCATTGAGGACCCGGTTGCGGCCGGTGATGCTTGGTGCAAGCGCGAGGCCGGTCTTCAAATCAATCATATGGTTGCCGTTCCACGGGCCTTTGCGAGCGCCAACCCTGAAGCCGTATCGGCATTCATGGCAGGGCTTCGCGCCAGCGCAAGACGCGCGGGAAAAGAGAACCTCATCGGTCTGGATTCGATCCGGCACAGTCTCGAACTGTCCATCCAATGCGCGGTTCGACAGGGGCTGATCCACAGCGAACCCCAGATCGATCAGTTGTTCGCACAAAGTTCATTCGGGCCCTGAGAGCCTGATTTGGAAGACATCAATGTCACAACAAGGGAGAGAGAGAGAATGAAAACGCTCATCAAAATACTGGCTCTGACCACAGCCACGCTTGTCGCTGGAACTTCGGTTCATGCGCAGGAATGGCGCCCGAACCAGCCCGTGCGCATGGTTGTGGCGTTCGCTGCTGGTGGACCAGTCGATCTGGTCGCACGCGAGTTCGCTCCACGGCTTGAAGAATATCTTGGTCAGCCGGTGCTGGTCGAAAATATGGGGGGTGCTGGCGGCCTGATCGCAGCCAAGAATGTAGGCGCCGCCGACGCTGATGGTCAAACCATCTTCTTTGCTGCGGCTGGCAACGTGGTCATTCGTCCTTTGGTCGACAAAGACAGTCAGGTCATAGAAGATCTGCGCTCGGTCGCCTTGGTTTCCAAAAGCCCACACGCGATGGTGGTCAACGCAGACCTGCCAGTTCAGAACGTTGACGAACTGATCGCCCTGGCCAAGGAACGGCCCGGCGAACTCAACTTCGGATCTGCCGGAACAGGGGCAGCCGCGCATCTTGGCTTTGAAATGTTCAAGATGGCAACCGGTGTTGAGATCGAGCATATTCCTTATAGCGGCGTCGCTCCCTCGCTTGTCGATCTGGCCGCGGGTGCAATCGACATGTCGTTAAGCTCGATACCCTCACTGGCCTCGATGCTTGATGCAGGTCTCATCCGCATCATCGGGTTGACTGACGAAGGCCCGGGCAATGAAGACATTCCATTGATCTCCGACACAGTGCCCGATTTCGGCTACTCCACCTGGTACGGCGCCATGGTCCCCGTCGACACCAGTGATGAGGTTGTTCAGGTGCTCAATGACGCGTTCGCGTTCGCATCGGCCGATGAAGACCTCCGCAAGCGGATGGCTCTGCAGGGCCTCAAGATCGGCCACAGTTCAGCGGCCGAAATGGACACGTTCTTCCAGGCAGAGCTCGTCCGTTGGGGTGCTGTCATCGACGCGGCAGACATCACTGCCGAGTAGCGCTCCCGGAAAGGGGCCATCGTAAACGGCCTATTGATCTGAACTTGACTGTCACCTTCCAAGGGGGTGGCAGTCTTTTTTGTCGCCAAGCAAAATGTCAGGCCACACTGGCTATGATGAGGGGACCAATACCTTGCCGCGCCGCACGACGCTGATGCAGGCGCCAATGGCAGCAAACACGGCGGCCAGAACCAGAGGCAATGTCGGTCCCCCACCGACAACCCTGGACATTGCCAGTGTCGCCAATGCTGTTCCCAGTGCCTGGCCGACAAGGCGTGCTGTTGCCAGGGCGCCTGCAGCTGCGCCTGAACGCGCTTTGGGCGCCGAACCCAAAATTGTGCGATTGTTTGGCGACTGAAACAGCGCAAATCCGAAGCCGCAGATCGCCAGAGGCCAAGCCATCCCCCAAAGAGTGCTCGTTGAGGGATAAACCACCAGAATGAGCAAACCCATCGCAAGCATGCCAAGGCCAAGAAATCCCAATATGCCCGCGGGCAGCCGATCCGCGAGAGTGCCGGCGATGGGTGCGGTGCAGGCCAGTGCCAACGGCCACGCTCCAAAGATCAGGCCCGCCTCCAGTACTGAAAAGCCCAGACTGCTCTGCAGATAAAAGGGGAGGGACACGTAAGTGGCCATTTGGGCGCTAAACGCGCATAACGAGGCCAGCACCGACAAGGAGAACACAGGAATTCGGATCAGATCCAGCGGCAAAAGTGGGGCCGGCTTGTCCCAAAGGCGGATAACCAGCGCGATGCCCGCCGCAATGCCGATCAGGAAAAGGGCACCGGTCAGCGCAACATTCCAAAAATGACCTATGGTACTGAAACCCAATAACAGGCTACCAAACATGGTCGCGCTGAGGGCGGCGCTGACGAAGTCGAACGGCTTGGCCTGGACGTTGGTTTCGGGCAGCGTGAACAGGCCCACCGTCGCCGAAATAAGACCTGTTATCAGGCTGACGCCAAACACCCAGCGCCATGACCCGAATGCAAGCAATACCCCGGCAATGCTGGGGCCTATGCTGGATGCAATGGCGACGGCCATGGCAGTCAAACCAATGGCCCGTCCCAGCCTGCTGCTGGGCATGATGTATCGCACCAGAGCCAGATTGATGCTGAGAATACAGGCAGCCCCAAAGCCCTGGATGGTGCGGGCGAGAATGAGTAGCTCAAAATTGGGCGATAGCGCAGCCAGCCCGGCCATGATCGCGAAGACGAGAAGCCCAATCAAGTAGATGCGACGGTGCCCGACAATGTCGCCCATAGCCGCAATTGGAAGCAGGCTCGTCACCACCGCGAGTTGGTAGACGTTCACGGCCCAAACTGATGTCGACGCCGTTATGCCGAACTCGCTGGACAGTGTGGGCAAGGCGACATTGACCGATACGCCATCCATCGCGGCACTGCTGGCGGCAAGCAGAATTGTGGCAAAAGCCAGTGCCCTGCGCGGCATGGGCATGCCGTCAGCTGCGCCTTGGATCGTTCCGGTCATCGAAAAGTCTCGTTGTTAAATGCACTCGCGGCGGATCTGCACGAGACAGAGCTGTCGGCAGGGATCAACTTTGGTGGCGAATGCACGGGGACCTGTGAGCGTCGACTTCGCCGACCGCAGACTTGCCAGATTTACTCCACACGGACTGGTAGATCGGGGTCTTGGTCGAGAATGTCGGGGCCAAAAAAAGTGGGATCACCGCCCAGATCGAGCGTTAATCGCGCGCTCGCGAACCGTAGCGCCTGGAGATAGGATTCAACTGCTTCCGCACCAAAACGGTTCGGAGGCCCCGTAACGGCCAGGGCGCCGAATAATTTGCGCTCGCCCGAAAAAATCGGCACAGACACGCTGGCAACCTGGGGGTCTCGCTCACCGAAGGTATGATGAAAACCATTTGAACGGACTTGGTCGTACAACTCGCCTTCCTCGCCTGAGTAGGCGAGGATAACGTGTCCCGGAGCGCCTTGATTCAGGGGGAGAAGGCTCCCGACGCGGACGTGATGGCGAATGGATTGTTCAGAATCATGACGGAACAGGCAGACGCGGCTATCGCCTTCACGGACATACAGCGCAGCACTCTCGCCCGTCGCTTGAGCAAGCCGTTCCAAAATGGGCTCGACAGCACGCCCCAGACTGAAGGTCGACTGATAGTACGTCCCGAGCCGCACCAGCGCTGGTCCCAGGCGCCAGGCACCATCATCAGTCCGCACGAGAAAATGATCGAGTGCCAGGGTTCGGGCAAGCCGTAGGACCGTTGCTTTGTCGAGTTCGGTTCTACGCGTTAGCTCTGCCAGACTGAGCACTCTGTCTTTCTCTTCAAAGCATAGCAAAATGGACAGTGCGCGTTCCACTGCCGCGACCCCTTCAGTTCGTTTTGCCATAGTCATGCTCCATAGGTTGGTGGTTATAATAAAACGTCATTTCACTCTATGCAATCTCTGAAGAGTATGATTTTCTTTGAACCAGACCAAAGACGCCGATCAAGTGCGTTAGAAAATCAGATTGAGGCCGGAGGCGACTGTGGCTCGCAAGAGCGTATTGGTAACAGGACTTGCGATTGATGAGGCGGCAGAATCGCGGCTGATTAGTGAGGGCGTAGACATCATCTACGCCGGTTCCGCGCTCGCAAGCGCTGAATTGGCCGCATTGGCGGCACAGCACCAGGTCCATGGCATAATCGTCAGACAAGGGGTGATCGATGAGCGCGTCATTGCGGCATCTGAACGCCTTGCCGTGCTGTCTCGTCATGGTACCGGCGTGGATCTGATTGACCTTTCGGCAGCGACCCGTCGCGGCATTCCAGTGCTGCGCGCTGCTGGTGCAAATGCAAAGTCTGTTGCCGAACACACAATTGGCTTCATCTTTGGCCTCGTAAAGAACTTCAAGCCATTGGATCAAGCAGTTCGCGATGGGCAATGGCCCAAGCCAGGCTACGTCGGTCGCGACATCGCTGGTCTCGACCTCGGTATAGTTGGCTTTGGTGCGGTCGGGCAATTGGTGGCGCAATCAGCAACAGCTTTGGGCATGAGTGTTCGGGTGTATGACCCACGGGCTCAAGTCCCCGAAAATATCATCCACGCGCCAAGCCTTGAAGCCTTGCTGGCCCAAAGCGACGTTGTCAGCCTGCATTGCCCACTGACTCAAGAGAGCTGGCATATGCTTGACGCATCAGCGCTCGCGTTGATGCGCAAGGACGCGTTTTTGGTCAACACAGCGCGCGGCGGGCTCGTCGATGAGCGCGCGCTAGTGGAGGCGTTACGCTCTGGTCAGCTTGCTGGGGCCGCGCTCGATAGTTTTGAAGTTGAGCCACCGGCCCCTGACAACGCTCTGTGGGACCTGCCAAATATCATTCTGACACCTCATATTGCCGGCGCAGGCCAGAGTGGCATGAAAGCGGTAGGGCTGAGCTGCGTCGGCAATCTTCTTGATGCACTTAAAGGCCGACCGCTGCGTCGGGCGTGCCTTGCCAACCCAGATGTCGCGCACTTGGTGCCGGCATCCTCAGGGATCAAATTCGAATAGTGATGGAGAGTTCCCCGTGATTGGATTTAGAATCTTGCCAAGGTTGCGCAAGGTGGACCAGCGTTGGATTGATGCATTTTCCGGTCTTCCGGTGGCCACTGTCAGTGATGCCATGAGCCGCATGTTTGCTGGCGGCTGCGGACTGCGGCCGCTCCACAAGTCAGGGCAACTCTGCGGTGCTGCGCTAACCGTGCGAACGCGACCTGGCGACAATCTGGTACTGCACAAGGCGCTCGACATGGCCGAACCAGGCGACGTGATCGTCGTTGATGGTGGCGGCGATGTGACCAACGCGCTGATCGGCGAGCTCATGATTGCGCACGCCAAGAAGCGCGGGGTTGTCGGGATCGTAATTCACGGTGCAGTGCGCGACAGCCAGGCGATCGCCGAGGATACGTTTCCAGTCTTTGCTCAAGGCATAACCCATCGTGGCCCCTACAAAGATGGTCCTGGCGAAATCAACGTTCCGGTCAGCATTGGCGGCATGGTGGTCTCGCCAGGAGATCTCGTTGTTGGCGACGCGGATGGCGTCGTATCGGTTTCCGTTGATGATGTCGAAGCAATCCATCTCGCGACCAGCGCGAAGTATCAGGCTGAGCTAGCACAAATGGAACGCATTCAAGCTGGTCAGAACGACCGATCATGGGTGGACGTTGCTCTGCGCGAGCGCGGTTGCAGCATTGAAAGCGACACCGGTCGTTGACACACACAAGAGACGATTTGGGAGGTCTTCGTGGCTAGATTGGACAGCAGGGATGCATTGGCTGGCGCCCTAATTACCGGCACCGGCGCGTTCTTCGCGATCTACGCGGTGAGCAATTATCAGCTGGGCACCATCCAGCGTATGGGAACTGGAATGTTCCCGCTAGGTGTCGGCCTCGTTCTGGCCATCCTGGGTTTGCTGGTGATGATTCCGGCATTCTTTCGGTCAGGGCATTTGCCGGCCGTTGATGTTCGTGCGCCCTTGGCTGTGTTGCTCAGCATTGCCGTTTTTGCGCTGCTCGTGTCGCCGTTTGGACTGGTGCCAGCCATCTTTGGCGTGACCATCGTTTCATCCTTTGGGGAAAAGAAGGTCAATCTCAAGAGTCTGATACCGCTCTGCATATGCCTCAGCGGTCTCGCCTACGTCGTCTTCAGACTTGCACTCAATCTTCCGATGAACATGTTTGCGTGGCCCTTCTAATGGATATCTTCGCCAATCTCGCCATCGGGCTGCAGACTGCATTTACCCTCACCAACCTGCTCTACTGCTTTGTTGGTGTCTTTTTGGGGACCCTGATTGGCGTCATCCCCGGGATTGGGGCGCTCGCTGCCATCTCGATGCTGTTTCCAATCAGTTTTCACCTCGAGCCAACCACCGCACTCATATTGCTTGCTGGCATCTGGTACGGCACCTCA
The DNA here is from genome assembly GCF_018334155.1 of Devosia litorisediminis. NCBI lineage: Bacteria > Pseudomonadati > Pseudomonadota > Alphaproteobacteria > Hyphomicrobiales > Devosiaceae > Devosia > Devosia litorisediminis. The sequence continues at coordinate 204,374 of NZ_JAGXTP010000002.1, forward strand.
TTTGGGGGCAGCACGGCCGCCATATTGCTCAATATTCCCGGCACACCATCTAGCGCGGTGACGTGTCTGGATGGATATCCAATGGCGCGCCAGGGGCGCAGTGGTGTTGCCCTCGTCATGACGGCAATAGCCTCGTTCATTGGCGGCACGGTCGGCATCGCACTGCTGATGATTTTCTCGCCGACGATTGCCAACTATGCATTGCAGTTTGGCTCTACGGAGTATTTTTCTCTGATGCTGCTGGGGCTCGTTGCGGCATCGACCATCTCAGATGGCTCGGCCGCCAAGGGGCTGGCGATGGTGGTGTTGGGCATTGCTTTCGGGACGGTGGGTACCGATGTCTACAGTGGGGTGCCCCGTTTTACGTTCGAGGCCTTGTCCCTGATGGACGGCATTAGCCTGGTGGCATTGGCCATGGGTCTGTTCGGCGTTGCCGAAGTCATGCAAACCGTCGGCAACGTTGATACGTCCAGTGTGAACAGCAAGAGCATCACTTTCCGCTCGATGGTCCCGACCAAAGATGACATCAAGCGCTCGATCATGCCGATATTCCGTGGAACAGGCGTCGGCTCGTTCTTTGGCACGCTGCCGGGCACGGGGCCATCAATCGCATCCTTTCTATCCTATGCGCTCGAAAAGCGAGTTTCTCGCGATCCCTCACGTTTCGGCAAAGGTGCGATTGAAGGTATCGCGGCGCCTGAAGCGGCTAACAATGCTGCCGATATGACGGCCTTCATTCCCACCCTTGCACTGGGTGTTCCAGGCAGTGCGACCATGGCCATCATGATCGGCGCACTGATGATTCACGGCATAACGCCTGGCCCGTCATTGATGATCGATCACCCGGATATCTTCTGGGGTTTGATCATGAGTTTTTGGATCGGAAACCTGCTTCTAATTCTGCTAAATATCCCGATGGTCGGCCTGTGGGTTAGGCTGCTCCTGGTGCCTTACAGGTTGTTGTTTCCAGCCGTGCTGATGTTCATCTGCATCGGCACCTATTCCATCAACAACAGTGCGGCGGATGTTCATATGGTGCTGTTCTTCGGGGCACTTGGCTTTGCCATGCGGTATTTTTCATTGCCTGCGGCACCATTGCTGCTTGGCTTCGTGCTCGGACCACTCATGGAAGAGCACTTCCGGCGCGCCATGCTGCTGTCACGCGGCGACTTCCTGACATTCATCGAGCGTCCTATCAGTGGTGTTGTAATGGGCATCACCGCATTGATGCTGCTTTGGGCAATATGGGCGAGTGTCTCCGCGCGCAGCAGAGTAACCGCCGATGAGCGTATCAAATAAATGAACGGGGCCGCGAGCCACATCAGAATGGAGATTTCCATGTCGACAGAAGCACGAGATAACTTCGTCATTGCGCCGCAGAAAACGCCCAGCCTGCCAATAGTCGGTTCCTCACAGCGATTTCCGATAAACCGCATCTTCTGCATCGGACGCAATTATGCAGCCCATGCCGTGGAAATGGGACACGATCCATCCAAAGAACCACCTTTCTTCTTTTTCAAGCATGCAGGTGCGGTCAGTCCGTCGGGGGAGTTCCCCTACCCGTCAGAAACCACCGACGTCCACTATGAGGCCGAACTGGTTGTAGCGCTGCACAAGGGCGGCGCGAACATTGCGCCGGAGGCCGCCTTGGACCACATTTGGGGATATGGCGTGGGCATAGACATGACGCGCCGCGACTTGCAGGCTGTCGCCAAAGAGCAGGGTAGGCCGTGGGAAGTCGCCAAAAGCTTCGATAACTCCGCTCCCTGCAGCGCCCTCATCCCCGTGACGGCAATTGGCCATCCCCAGCGCGGTCGGATCTCGTTGGCGGTGAACGGAGAGATTAAGCAGGATGGCAATTTGGATCAGATGATCTGGAAAACTCCTGACATCATTGCCATTCTGTCTCAGTACTTCGAGCTTTTTCCTGGAGACATGATCATGACCGGGACGCCTTCTGGTGTTGGGCCCGTTCAACGCGGTGACACGATGATCGCAGAAATTGAAGGTTTGGGTGCGCTCACGGTAGCGGTGAAGTAGCTTTCTTCAACGAACAATCCCACCAATGTCTGCTTGTTCTGCAAATTGCTCTAAAAGCAGACCCGCGGTAAGCCACCCCATTTGAGCCGTCTGACACGCCCTTCGGGGACGGCAGCTTTTGAGAAATCGCCAACGGACAATGGATGGCGGGAATGGGGCGCGTTGCTGACCGGCCGCTGCCAACCCCATTTTGGTCGTTCGCCCGCTGTTCGAAACAACGCTGAACCGGTCGGTGTGCCCAGAGCAGTGAACGGTCCCTCTCAGAGATTGTCGCGCTGAAGGTTAACAGAAGACCATGGGATGCTTCCATTAGGGGCATGGCCAGGTTCCCATGATGCACTGTCGCTTCCTAATGAGTTTGGCGGGAACAATCCCGATGGTGTTCGACATCACACGGGGCATGCTTCGCGGTCGGGTCGACGGCAAGAAGGTGCAAGCAGCCAGTCCGTCCTCGCCGCGCCGTCGTCCAAAGTCCTCGCAGTAAATAATCTCCGCGATCATCTCGCCGACAGCAAACGTCTGGAGCGGCGCTTTTCTGATTTGATTCCGACCAAAATGTCTTCTGAGCCGATAACTGGGAAGCCTCCTTTTGCAAGCGAGGCCAACAGTGACGGCAACAATCCAACTCAAGGCGCCTCCGGTCGCCTATTTCCGCCAAGCGCGGGTCTATTACGATACCGGCTTCCAGGATGCCGAGTGGTACGCACCAAGCGGCTCATTCGGGATAGAAGACGGCGCACCAGTCGACTTCGCACTGCTCGAGCGGCTCTATGCCGCCATGGCTCCGGACGGCACCTCGCTACTCTCCAATAAGGGCGGGCGCGTCCTCGATCGGCAATCGGCTTATGATCTGACTTTCTCCGTTCCAAAGTCTTTTTCCCTGATCTATGCGATGGCCAATGACGGGGAGCGCAAGGAGCTACTCAACATTCTGTTGGCGGCGGCGCGCAAGAGCCTTTCGGCCGTTGAGAAAGTCGCTGGATGGGCTAGGCGGGGCAAGGGTGGCACGGCGCTCGAACCCATTAGTTTTACGGCTGCTTTGTTTATTCACGACGAAGCGCGCCCCTCCGTCCATAACGATGGCAGTATATTCGGCGATCCGGACCTGCATATCCACTGCATCATTCTCAATATTGCTAAGCGCGCGGACGGAAGCATCGGCGCAATCCAAAGTGTTCTACTGCGCAACGCCAAAATGCTGGCGGGGGCCGTGTTCCATGCAGCATTAGCAGCCGGTCTTCTCGGCATGCGGCTCAGCGTCGACAGGGTTGGCCGGAACGGCATCTTCGAAGTCGCTAGTATTCCTGACAGGGTCATCCGCTTCTTCTCAGGGCGTCGGCAAGAAATTGAACGCCGCCTAGAGGCTGTGGGCGTAACAAGCGCCCAGAGTCCTGCCCTGGCGGCAAAGGAAACTGCAAAATCCCGACATAAGAAGATTACCACTACGCTAGCTGAGCGTTTGGCAATGTGGGCGGCTGCCGGTGTTCGAAACGGTTTTGATTTCAAGGGGCTACTTGCCGCGGCCCGCCAGGCCTTTGAGCCCATTTGTCACGAGGAAGGTGAGGCGATTTATCGGTTCCGCCTCGATACCCTTCCTGTGGAGCTGACTGAAAACGAGGCGGTGCTCAATCATATGGAGGTGATCCGCGCCCTCAATGCCGCCCTGGTTGGCACAGGATTGCCGCCAGAGCGCGCTATCAAGGCATTTTCCGATCTCATGAAAAGTGGCCAGCTCATGAGCCTCGGTACCGACGCCATGGGTTTTCCGCTACTCACGACCCCGGAGATGATTGAAACCGAAATTGCGGTCGTCTCGCTGAGCGAGCATTTGAAAGATGGCGAGACCTTTGCGCTCGATCCAAGCATTGTTGCCGACCTGTGCGCGCAACACGCACTTAGTGCCGAACAGACCCGCGCCGCGCTCCAGGTCACTCGCGGCGGTCGTGTGGCGATCGTCGAGGGGGCACCTGGCGCGGGAAAATCTACCGCCCAACGCCCGATCGTTGCAAGCTACGAGGCCGCAGGCTTTCGGGTTATCGGCGCCGCCACGGCCTGGAAGATCGCGAGCGCCCTCGGCAAAGACCTCTGCATCGAGTCCCGGGCGACAGCGGACTGGTTGGCTCTACTGGAGCACGGCAAGGTGACCTTCGACGACAAGACTGTGCTCATCATCGATGAAGCGGGTCTCATCGGCGCAAGGGACATGCTGAGGTTGCTGGAAGTGGCAAACGCATCGGGCGCAAAGCTGATTCTGGTCGGCGACCGCAACCAGATCCAGCCCATTGCCGCTGGTCCCGGACTTGGACTGGTGGCGCGATCGGTCGAGGTCAGTCGTATCGAGACCATTGTTCGCCAGCGCGAAGCCTGGCTCAGGCAGGTCGTGCTCGATCTTGGGAAAGGCGATGCGCTTAAGGCGTTGACCGAACTGCTTCGGCGCAAGCACGTGCATTTTGGCACAGATCTTCCAAGTGCCGTTGACGCTCTAGTGGAAAAACGGCGCGAGCTGACCGACGCCGGGGAAGCGCCGCTACTCATCGCCCGCACCAATGACCAATTGCGCTTGATTTCCCAAGCAGTGCGGAAAGACCGCCGCGTCAGGGGCGAGCTTTCGGAGGCTGAGGTAACATTCATCGGTCGCTTGCCGAATGGCGAAATCGCACCCATTTCTCTGTCGCCGGGCGATGGTATTCGCTTTCTGGCGAAGAACAAGCAGCTCGGTACCATCAATGGCAGTGTCGGCACAGTGCTCGACGTCGTTCCTGGCGCCACACTGCTTGAAACACGGATCACGGCGCAGGTGGATGGCCTTCGCGTCAGCTTCGCGGTCACGGATGTGTCTGATGAGCATGGGAATGCCCAGATCGGCTGGGACTACGGCTGGAGCGCATTCGGCTCGCAGGGAGTGACCGTTGAGCATGCGCTCGTGCTTGCCGACGCAAACTTTGACCGCCATCTCTCCTATGTGGCGGCGAGCAGGGCCCGAGCCCGGACGCACCTCTTCGTTGATGGGGCCAGTGTTGATGCCATCGAGACCGACTTGTCGGCCCTTGGACCTTTGTCCAACGAAGCGGAGCGTCTAGTCAAGCTCAGTCGCCGCATGGCCCGCAAGAATACCAAGCGGTCGACCCTAGATCTCCTGTCGAGATCGGATTGGGATCGTTGGCGCAACGCTCCTGCAGCAGACGCCAACCAAAGCCCTGACGCTCATGTCAATCGCTTCGTCGAGTCGGAGTTCGATCATGTCTAGGCGGCAGGACGGAATGACGCGCGCTGCCTCGCGTTCGACCTCTCATGGCAGAGCCATTGCCGAAGTTGAGCTCATCAATGACCTTCTGGAGGACCCGACGGTGTCCGATGAGGAGCTTGCGGCGCTCGAATTGCTTGTTGGCTGGGACTGGCTCAACCAGCTTATCCAAAGCTGTGAAGGCAGCGAGCCAGACGTTTAGTTTTTATCCTCCTGCGCAACGCCAGATGGAACACACTGTCACGAGTTGGTTAGAAAAACAGGCGTGAGCGGGGATCTGGATAGCGATCCTATCGTTGACCAATCCATTACCCAGTTGTGCTGCACTGCTGGGGCCCATCGATCCAGATTTTCAACACTCCACCTGAATTTGTGATTTGATTCCGACCTGTCAGCGGTATGCCCATGCTCCACTGTCGCTGTTCAAAGCAGAAAGGAACATCGACATGCTGCACACCAACAACACAATCAGCCTCGAAGATACCGTCAACGTCTATGGCAATGGCAAAGGGGGCGTGGGCAAGACCTCCGATTGTCAGACGGGTATCGAATACGCCATCCAGCGTGGACTGGTGCCTGCCATTGCCCAGGTAGATGAACAGGGCCGCCTGGAAGCGCTCAACGCCTCCCATGTCCTCACCATTACCATCGACCCGAAGGCCGCGCGAGAAAACCCCAATCTTGAACTTCAGCGGTTTGGCCCGCTGTCCGACCTGATGGTCGACACGCCCAAGGGTAGGCCCATCTTCATCGACCTCGGCGCAAACGAGGACCAGCGCTTCGCCTACTGGTCTCGTCAGGCTGAGGTATCTGAAGATATTGCGGAAAGTGGGCGGCAGGTTGTGCTTCACATCGTCTACACCAGCGAGCAGGAGGCGATCGAAAAGGCGGGGACCACGGCCCGCGATCTCATGCGCTCGCTGCCTGTGGCCAAACTGTGCCTTGTAGAAAATCAACGCTTCGGGCGCATCAGTGACCTAGTGGCAGGAAGTGCTGCGCACGATGCGTATCAGCAGCATATCCAAACGCTTTTGCCCAACGCTCACCTCATCCGGATGCCCCGCATCAGGGGCAATTCCTATGCGCGTTTTGAGCAGGCGCGCATTCCTTTCTCTCGTGTCGCGCAGATGCGCACTGCGGAGGTCATGGATATCACCGGCCTCGGGCGCGCCGATGCCCGGATCGTGCGGGGCGATGTCAGCGAATGGCTTGAACAGATGTTCCTGCAACTCGACCAGCTTTTCGGTGCTTAGGATGATGGCGAGTACTCAGCGACAAGCCTTGGTTCGCGCGCGCCGCAAGGGCGATGAGGAGCGGCGACGAAAAGCTCAGATACTGGCGCGTGAAATTCTTCGGCGTGGAAAGCTCACCCCGGAGATCACTCACCAGTTGAGAGGATCAACGCCGGACATGAAGCACTTAATTGAGCTGTTGGCGCACCCTTTAGCCGCATTTCTCATCGCCCTACCGCCCAAACTGCGTCCTGCAACTCTCGCCGTCCTGGTCAGCCTGGTCGCTGTTCCAGTCGCGATCACTGGACTTATCATCGCTGATATTGTCGGTGCCATTGGGTGGCCAAATTGAAGCGCCGTTGGCAGATACTGGCGGTTGCCCTGGCTGTTTGGTGGGCCGGGTACCTGGCGTTTGACCTGGTACCGCCAATCTTGGTTGATGGGGGCCGCATATACCTCATCAACACCGGTTTCATAAGCGAAGCCGTCCCCCGATGCTTGGCAACGGAGGACTGGCTAGGCTGCTTTGGCCTTCTGTTGGTCCGTCTCAATTCAACAGAGGTCTATTGCCGCGCAATGATAGTGCTGCTCACCGTGGCTGCCGTTTGGCATCTGCATGTCCGACTAGAACGGCGGTCCATCGAAATGGAGGTGCTTTAATTACCGCCGCCTCAGGTCTGTGACCCTCAGACATCAAACCCTGCCTCAAGCTTGCTGATCAGATATTGCGCCGCTGCTTGCCCCCTCTGCTTTGCCTCAGCAGTTTCAGCATCGGAAAGCCAACGCGCATTTACGTCAATATCGATCTTGTGGTGGGGCAGGGGCGTTGCCGTTAAGAAACGCAAGAGCTGATGCGTGGCCTCTGACACGGCGATGTGGTCCGCGAAGCAATGCGGGCTTGTGGGCATTCCAAGATGAAGAGAACGCGCACTCTGTTTTTCCAGCGCAAGTTGACAGACGCATTGCGCAACGCTGTCGTCCAACCACATCTGGCTATCGCCTCCGAAGCGCTCGTGTTGCGTCGGGTCGAACCACATTCCACCGCCTTCGATTGCCCCGAAGAGCCGAAGATTGTCGGGCTCGTTCAATTTGCCCATTGGCCCCAATCCTGCGCGCGCGGCTAGTGCGATAAGCAGCTCCGTGATGGGTGAGGCTTCGGTTGCGGCTACGACACCTTTCGATCCAAGGAACTCGGCAGCCGACGCGCAGATATCGTCAGAAAGTGCTATGTGGCGAAATCCATAGTTGTCGACCCGCGCCGAGAGTAGGCTGCTCTGCCACCAGTTTGATGCCCTCACCTGAGTCATGGCTGCCCGCAAGAAAGCGAAGGCTTGCAGGTACCGTGCGGGACCACTTGAAACCGTTGGATCAGGATATTCCGTCGCATCAAACGCGTTCAACAACAGAGCTGCTTGCCAGTATGAAATTCGTGCCCTTTGTCCACGGGCGATTTCTCCAACGGCTGCGGCACATTCGTAAAAATTATGCAGTCCGCTTGTCCAACGCGCGATGTGGCCAAGATCGGGGACCCCGAAATAAGCTACCGGCAGCAGGTCACTGAGCGACGGCCTCGAACCGTTGGCGCCGATGAAATCCATAATGTCGGATCGCTCATACGCCTCGTCGTCGTCTGTTTTGCTAAGCCTGATCAGCGCACTTTGCTGGGTCTGCGCAATCCCCTCGACCAAAAGGCCGGCCCTGAGAACGGTCAGCCAATATGTTATGGCTGCCTCCGTCGTATCATCGGCAAAGCTGAAGTCGCGATAGACCTCCATAACCTGTCTTATTGGCTTGATGCCCGGCGGAAGGAATTTGCTGTAGATCGATACGTGGTTACCTGCACTAAATGTCGTCAGAAGCTTGTCGTAAAGTGCGTTTGGAGCCTCGCGTCCCGCCAGTCCGGAAGGCCACCAGTCCTCAATTACTTTGTTGCCGCTACGGTGGAAGGCTTGGTCTGCGCCCGAAAGCGGTTCGCCCGCCAGAAGGTGCCCGAGATGGTGGAGCGCTTGGGCGATCATGAACTGGCGGGCATCAGCCACGCGGTTGAGGCGATCGGTCAGACGTGGTCTTCCTCGTCCCCGACCAGCTACACGTTGCCTGTCGATGAGATGGTGGAACAGCACTGGGTGGCCTTTCTCAAGACCACGTTTTTCATGAACGGTAAGATATCTTTCGACCTCACGACGAGCCATTTCAACCGGTTTAATGGGCGAGCCTATGGCCGCCAGTCCGAGGCAATCCTCGAGTGCCTTCTCATCACAATCGCCTTCCGGCATCACGATCGACAGACGCAATCCGAGCAAAACTTCAATGGTGGGACTTGGCGCGTTCTCCCATGAAGCCACCAAATCGGAATAACGTGTCGGTCTGTAAGCGGCGTCACTGGTTGGTCTTGAACGAACCATTTTTAGTCTTCCTCGATGTATCTTCGGTGTAAAGTGCGGCCCATCTGCTCGCGCAACTTTGACGGTCGCGAAGTGGTATTAGGATTTTCTTCGGTTGACGGGGCGACTGCCTGCACAGGGGGCAAGGGTGAGCGACGGCCTGTGCCCTGATGTTCTGGTTTGGAAACAGTTGGAGACGTGGGCGCGATATTGCTGTCTCTTTGCCGACGTGCCCGGGAGTACGCACTTCGCAGGTGATCGGAAGATAAGGGCCGATCGTTGTCCCGCCGCCAGTCTACGAGCGCGCACGAGATAGAAGGCCATGTGATCCCCGATGACCGAAGGGTTGATAGGTCGCCCAGATTTTTGGCGACAAGGCGATCTAAAGGGATTTTACCGAACGGCATGATGGCCGACTTGTTCAGCTTGCGCAGCAGCGCTACCAGCCGCCTCTGGTCCATATTACGTCGAGCCCCCTGACACCCCGTCAGCGCTTCACCACTACCCCTCGAATTGCCTCGATTTGCTTCACAGAATTACTCAAATTGTTTCTTTCACACCTGTGCACCGATGGTGCAGATGTAAAGCCGACGAGAAGGGCGTCGACAGTCTTTCGCAACCCCTTGAGAACGACGATGCCCGTAGCGAAGGCAGAAGATCGATCCGTCTCCAAGGCAAAGGCTGGAAAGGCGCTAAGCGGCTGATAATCGTTGTTCCTTTCTCAAACCGCCGACCAAAGACTTCCGAAGTCGGCGCGGGCAGGCGCATCGATGGGCAGGCCGGCGACGGTCATTCCGCGGGATAAGAGCTCTGGATAGACGAGCCATGGCGCCATGGAGCCGCGCCAGCGGCCTTGCTCTCGGGCGAGGCGAACGGCCGGAGGCTCTAGGTAGCGGACTCATAAAAGCGCATCCAGAGGCGTGAACAGGCGATGAGGACGGCTGCGAGGAAGTTGCGCGCTGACTTTTCGTATCGGGTTGCGATTTTTCGGAAGTGTTTGAGATTGTTGAAGAACCGCTCGACGAGTTTTCGCTGTCTTTAGATGGCCGGGTCGATACTGCGCTGCTGTTTGCGATCCCGCTGGGTGGAGATATGGCCTCGTCCGCCTCTTTGCTGGATCATCTCAAGGATAATACGGGCATCATAGCCGCGATCCGCGACAGCGTGTGTTTGGAGGAGCAAAAAACCGTAGAGCGCACTTAGGCCGCATTGCGCATCGCGCCGGCCGGACACAGACACTGAAATCGGCAACAGGCGCTGGCCATCATGGTCGAGAAAAGAGATTGTCTCCTCGTCCAATGTACCGACGATCTCATTCGCTTGAGAGACAAGTTGGTGGTTAGTCTCTGTTTCTACACCTAGGGGCATCTTCCGCCCTTGACGCAAAATCTTACGCCAATCAAGGTCGGCCTCGGTCTTAAAAGGGATAGCACGCGTGTCCATCGAAAGCTCGCCACAGCCGCCGTTCAATCAGGCCCTGCATCTCGTCCGCGGCCTATGCGCGCTTGGGGTCGCTGCATATCATTACCTGAGCTGGGAGCACGACATTACGGTCGAAAGTGCTGGGGCGTTTCTCGTCTACGTCTTCTTCATTCTATCGGCTCTGACGATGATGATAGTTTACGCTAGAGACTTCTCCAAAGGCATCCACTTCGACCGCATAGCTGACTTCTATCGCCGGCGGGCCGCGCGCATCTTGCCCTTGCTGCTATTCGTCGCGATTATTGCGCCTTCGTATAGCATTCTGCTTTCTGGTGGCGAGTTGACCGCAGAGATTCTGGCGCATGCGTACCTGACGAGCTCAACGCTGATGGGCCTGCAAATGCCGGGATTGATGTCAGGTGTGGTTGCGGCATGGTCTCTTGGCATAGAGGCAGTCTTTTATCTGGTCTTTCCAATCTTAGCGCTGCTGGCCTGCCACGTGCGCCTCCGCACAATATTGATCGCCACTGCGCTGCTAATAACTGCCCAACAGTCAGCGATCCTGCTTATTCGGAATGAGACGAACCCGGAATTCTGGTTCCGTTATGCAAACCCGCTAGTATTCTCGCCATTTTTTGCGATCGGGGTTGTAATATATTTTCGACCATTGCAAGTGCGGGCCGCAAACTTTTGGTTTTCAATAGCGGCGTTGTTTTTGGTGGCCGGGTTCTCTTTGATTTCTCCGATGGATGTGTACCGAGATCCGGTCGCATATCTTTTTTTAACAGCTCTAGCGGGTGCTGCCGTCCTGACGGCCTACTCCGCGAGGGTGCCGGCATGGGCAACAAAGGCAAGCGCATTCTTGGGCGATATTAGTTATGCGCTCTACCTAACGCATTGGTTCGCCTACAAAGGCAGTAGCTGGTTTGCATCGAAGGTGGGGGTGGAGGTCGCGCAGCCTTTTCTATTTGTCCTATTCGCAGTGGGTATGGCCCATCTTCTGTTCCGTTTCCTAGAGATCCCCGCCCGTGACTGGTTGCGGGGCAATCGTCGGCCATTTACTGAGTCGGCTGCTGCTGAGTAGTGGTCATGCCAAGCTCCACTTAGGTGTTTGATCCGTCTGACTTTCATGCAACTCAGACGATATGGTGCATTCCCTTGCGACCTCGCTGCAATCCCATTGTTATCCTCAGAAGATAGTCGAACCCGGATTTGATGACAGCCAGAAGATTTCGCTGGCCGGTCGTTCGCGGTGATATACGAGGGCGTCACAGTTTTTTGCTGTGAAATCCTCCGTCAGCCGGCGTTTACACACGGCGTCGAAGCACACTTGGCTCAGAGCACAGTGAACCGCGCCGGGTTTGCCGGAGGCTCTAACTCCTGAGTAGGATGGAGCATGACAAGCAAGACGACGAACAAGTTTTCGAGTGAGGTTCGCGCCCGTGCGGTGCGGATGGTGCAGGAGCATGGCGGAGAGTATCCATCACGCTGGATAGAAGTTGGGGGCAACGTCATGCCCGATCTCGGCGTGATGAGACCCTCAAGCCTGAGGTCATGCGGGTCTTTGCCGAGAACTTCGGCGTCTACGGCGTGCGCAAGGTCTGGCGGCAGATGAAGCGGGAGGGGTTTGGTGTTGCCAGATGCAGCGTCGCGCGCCTGATGCGCGATCTGGGGCTGCAGGGCGTTATCCGGGGGCAAGCCGGTGCGCACCACGGTCAGCGACAAGGCGGGGCCTTGCCCGCTTGATCATGTCAATCGCCAGTTCAAAGCCCCGGCGCCTAACAGGCTCTGGGTCTCCGATTTTACCTATGTCGCGACCTGGGCCGGGTTCGCCTATGTGGCCTTCGTGATCGACGTCTACGCTCGCTATATCGTGGGTTGGCGGGTCAGCCGCACCGCTCATGCCAGCTTCGTGCTGGATGCCCTCGAGCAGGCGATCCACGACCGTCGCCCCGTCCATCGCGGCGGTCTGCTGCATCACTCGGACCGCGGGTCGCAATACGTCAGTATCCGCTACACCGCGCCTGGCCGAGGCCGGCATCGAGCCGTCCGTCGGCAGCGTCGGAGACAGCTACGACAACGCCCTGGCCGAGAGCATCAACGGTCTCTACAAGGCCGAAGTCATCCACAGACGCGGGCCTTGGCGGACCATCGAAGCAGTCGAGTTCGCCACCCTCGAATGGGTCGACTGGTTCAATCAACGTCGACTGCTTGAGCCCATCGGCAACATACCGCCAGCGGAAGCCGAAGCCAATTTCTACGCCGCACTGGAACAACCGGCCATGGCCGCATAGCTTAAACCAAACAGCCTCCAGAATTCACGGCGCGGTTTACAGCGCCACCCATTGCAGTGTAGGAAAAGCAGGAGCAGCCAAAAGGGACCGCCTCGACAAATTGTGTGTCAGGTGGACTCAGATAATTCTGCACCAGAGCGCGGCCTCAGGACCGGAGAAGGTAATCTCATACCGGTCGACGTTGTGCTCACCCAGCGTTAATTGCGGAACCGCATCCGCCGTTGAAGATAACGGAGGCGGTTCGTGTGAATGCCATAGTCGAGCCTGAAAGGGGCTCTAAGCAGCCCTCATGATAAGCGCCCACAAGTTCATAGGGCTGGCGGTTTTCGCTCTCATGAGTGTCGGCCTAACAGGCTGTCGATATGAGACTGTGGAGATCAAAGTCCAGCCTCCCAAGTTGTCGGGAGCCATGCTGGCCGCAGCTCAAAGCGCTGCCGACCCCAGCAGCTCGGTGCTGGAGGAGATCGTCAAACGGAGAGTTAGCCTTTTTCCTCCGGTCACGCCGCCGGACCTTCACTTGATCATTGCTGACGGTGTGCTCGAGAGCTATTCCACTAAAGCCAACTACCATGTCGAAACCCCGCGCTGCAAAGGTGAGGCTTTGGACTTCGAGATCGCAGCGGCAGTGAACTTCGGCCTACGTGGCTACACCTTCGATTCCGATAAATGTGTTCGTCACGAAGTAGGTGATTATGACACGGCCTACTATTCTGTCGCCGTTGACCATCTGCAAAACCTGTTGGCCTTCGCTATACCTGGTCATGCCCGAATCGAGATTTACGATCTCGACTCCCTCGAAATCCTAGGGAGCATTGCCGGCTATAGCGCGACTACTTTAGACTTTCACAAGGGCCGTCTCTTCTTCGGCGGCTATCCAGAAGGCGGAGCGTGGGACCAAGCTTCAATATTCTCCGCTGATCCTGGTCGGTTCGAGGTTGTTGACGAGTTCTTTCAACGGGAGTTGGCTGACGTTCGCGGCATCGCCTTCTTTAATGGCTTGGTTGCAGTTTCTGACAGCTATCGCAATCGTGTGATCCTCGCTGAGGATGAGATCTTCGAACCCCAGATCATCTATGAGGGCTTAAACTATCCCAACGGTGTGTCGTTTGATCATGAAGGCAATCTGCTGATTGCTGACGAACATAATGGTCTAATCCACCGTGTGAGCTTGGACGGTGATATTGTGTGGAGTTCTCCACCTTTTCAGTTGATCTCGCCTGGAAGCGTCGTTGAAGTTGCGGAGGGCTGCTACAGCGGCCACTATTTGGTCGCAGACGCGGACGGCAACCGCATAATTCTCGTCGATCCCGTGAGTTGGGAGATCAAATTCGAAGTGACCGGGACGCGGTCAGTCCTCAAGGCTGTACCAATCTACTAGCAATTCTGCCGGCATAGCGGCTATCCGCTTGTTTTAGAGGCATGCGATTGCTATGAGCGGCAACGATCCGCTCGGGGCCGACATGCTTTTTTACGATCTACCGTTCTACGTGCTTTTTGCGCTTGTCCTGCCGCTCAACTTTGCGCTGCGCGGAAAAGCGCGGATCACGATGCTTCTAGCGGCCAGCTACATCTTCTACGGTTGGTGGGACTGGCGCTTTCTCTCGCTGCTCATAATATCGACCGCCGTGGATTACATCGTTGGCATCATGATGGAACGCGCAGACGAGCAGCGAAGACGAAAAGCGCTCCTTGCGATCAGCATGCTCGCCAATTTGGGCATGCTTGGTTTCTTCAAGTATTTCAACTTTTTCACCGACACCTTCGTCGCGGCCTTCAGCATACCTGACAGCCAGCGCTTCTTCGTGGACGTCGTCCTGCCGCCGGGAATATCGTTCTATACCTTCCAAACGATGTCCTACACGATTGACATTTATCGACGCAGGGTAAACGCTGAGCGCAGTATCCTGACCTTTGCTACGTTCGTTTCCTTCTTCCCACAGTTGGTTGCCGGCCCCATTGAGCGCCCAGGAAAGCTCATACCCCAATTGCATCGTGAGCCGAAATTTCATTGGGCCAACGTCTACTATGGCTCGCGCCTTTTCATTCTCGGCCTATTCAAAAAACTGGTCATTGCGGACAACCTGGCAAAGATTTCCGACGCTGCCTTCGCTGACCCAAGTGGACAAACCTCGGTAGGACTGGCGATCGCCGCCTATTGTTTCGCTATACAGATTTATTGCGACTTCTCAGGCTATACCGACATGGCGCGAGGTGTCGCCAAGATGATAGGCGTCAATCTAAGCCTGAACTTTAATCTTCCCTATTGGTCCCGAACCTTAAATGAGTTCTGGCGACGCTGGCACATGACCCTGTCGTACTGGCTTAGAGACTACGTCTACATTCCGCTTGGTGGATCGCGCCAAGGCCTATGGATGCACTGCCGCAATCTGCTCATAACTTTTACCTTGAGCGGCTTGTGGCACGGCGCCTCATGGACGTTTGTCCTTTGGGGCGTCCTTCACGGCAGCTACATAATCGGCGAGCTCTTGGTTGGGCGACTAACGAGATGGCGCCCGCCCCCTGCTATCCAGATTTTCCTGACTTTCCACGTCGTGGTGGCACTTTGGATTCTGTTCCGGGCGCAGACGATGGCTGCAGCCAGCGCTTTCTACACAACGCTCCTTTCGCCTTCTTCATGGTATTGGACTTCAGCGGACCAAAGCAATGCTCTTTTGCTCTTGCTTTATGCATCGCCGTTGGTGCTGTTCCAGCTTTGGCAGTTTAGAGCGGACAGCTTGGTTCCTGACCTACGATGGAACAATCGGATCGTGCACGGCCTGGCGATGGGCACGTCCGCATTCTTCGCAATAGCCTGGGGAGCGACCGGTGGTGGCCAGTTCATTTACTTCCAGTTCTAAGCGTCGAGGCTCGAAATGGGCGTTCCTCACCGCATTTCTTGCGTTCGCGGGCTTGAATGCGGCACTGCTGGCCGCCGCCCCATACTTTGACAGCAATTATCTCCTTATGGAGGACATCAACTCCGGTGAGTGGCTGCCTGGTGCAGAAATCTTGATCTTGGGCGATAGTCGCAGCCATCAAGGCGTTGTGCCACCGATCCTGAGCGCCGAGCTTAAACAATACGGGTTGCAAGCCGCAGCGATAAATCTGGCCCGCCCCGGCCAACAATTGCCGTTCATGCATTACTTTTCAAACCGTGTTCTGGAACAGGCTGAAGTCAAGCCTCAGGCGGTACTGCTGAACATCTCGTTCTATCTGCTCGGCGGCCAGCAATGGATGAAGGATATCTATACTGCCTACTACCGGCCCACCTTCGCCGAGGCAGCCTTAGCTTGTAGCACGCAGCTACTCAACTGTATGGAAGCCGCCGAGTGGTTCATGGGCACTCGATTGCCAGCAGTCACCTTTCGTTCTCGCATAAACACCCTGATCAATAAGAGCGTGACTGACCTTCCAGGGGTCGGGGACGAAATTTTGGGCATTCAGGAACAGCGGGAAGCGATGCGCTTCTCCGTGGCGCAAGGCTACATGACTAGAGGCAATGACCATATTTCGCGTGACGACGTCCCAATGCCCCACGGATATTCAACAGGGATTGAGAACGGCTACTCCGTCTATCTGAACTACTTTGACCGGATGGTTCAGTCTTTGACCAGCAGAGGCATCAAGGTCTTTGTCTATCAGTTTCCTTGGCCGGAGCAGCGGAAGGACGATCCAAGTTTTCAAGAGGTTCTGGCCTACTATGATAAATTGCTGGAAGCTCATGGCGGGAGCGATGTGCACTTCCTGCCCACCTATCGCTTTTGGCCGACAGAATATTTTGTCGATCCGTTACACCTGAACGAGTTCGGCGCCCAGCGGCTTTCTCGGGAGCTCGCTACCGAATTGGCTCACCACCCAGATTTCCAGGAGTTGTTCAGTCCGAAGGTCGCTTCCAACTGAAAGCAACGCCGCCAAGGCTCAGAACTCTCGGCCATTTATTTTGAGCTGACCATCGTAATGCGCGCCAAAAATCGCTGGCGAAACAGGGCGGCAGTATCTTCTCCATCATCGAGGCAGCTACATCCCGACTGGAAGAAGAATGCAGATTGATCAAAATGCAGATTGATCAAAGTGGGTGCCCGCGGCCCACATTGAAATTCTCGGCAGGAGCGCCTATGGACGCTGTCGATTCAAGTAACCTCCGAAGTTGCGTCGGACGTCATGATCAGGCTATTCTCCAAAATGATAGCTGTCGGCAGCGCTTCACTGAGCAGAAGCAGCAAGCCGCAACATCACGGGCTTGACGTTCCCAGATGCGAACAACAGGAACGGGATAACACCCAGCATAAGCACGGAATATCCGAACAAGCCTCCAACCATTGCCAACACAAGGGACAGATGGACGAGGTTTAGCTCAGGCGAAGATGTTCGCAACATTTGAACCGGCCGCCAGCCGTAGTAGCGAGCGACAAACGCTGCCACAACAACTCCCAACCACCAGTATGGAAGGGCTGCTCCCAGCACCCCCCCAGTGGCGGGAATGTCATCTTGCTCGACCAGGTCTCCCAGCCCAATTGATTTGGCAATGTCCCCGCCCGCTCCATGTCCTAGCATCCGAACAACGGCAGATTCATCGCCACCATAGTACACTAGGTTCTTCCCAAGCCCTATCAGAGCATAGCTAACGAACAACGCTAGCACTATGACAATCGAGATGGCAGCAAGCGGAGTATCTTTAAGCAGTCGGTTGTCCATCATGTAGGCAATCGAAACAACCCCTGCCGAAAGCGCCATTGCAGCCAGCAATGTGCCAGAACTCACCCCTGCCAAAAGACACCCAATTAGAACGCAGGTGGCGTGGCTAGATTTCCATTTCCGACACTTGAACCAGTTCGCCCCCGCAAAAATTATGAACAGGTAGCCACAAAAGGCCAGGAGCAGTCGGCCGTTCATTAGCGTGGCCAAAGCGAATATGCAGAAAACTACCGCATCGCGCCGCCACACGTGCCCCTGCGAGCCCCAGACATCGATATCGATTCGGTTGACGAGCGTACTCATGACGTACAGCACAAGGACACAAACATAGCTAAACGCTAGGTCTGGCGTCACTCCCAGGAACTCGGCCGCCGCGAAGACAGGATAGTAGAGCACGTAGCGAAGCCCATGTGGGTGTCCGCTGAGTAACGCCCCGAGAGGGTTGTGCCCAACAATCTGCCACATGTGCCACGCTTGGGAGTTCAGGGTGAACGTTTTCCACCCGGCCAATACCGTGAGCGATAGCGCTAGGGTGGCGAAGAAGGCCACAAGGCTGAATCGTTCGGTCTTCATGGTGCCACTCAAGCTTGGTTGTGCGGCCCTCATACCGCCTGTCCGAGCGCGATGCAATCAAGTCTGTGAGGTGGCGGTGCCGCTGATCATGCGCTGTGACGATCTAGTGGCACCGCATCGTGACACTTGCTCGAACCGGATTGATCTGTGTTAAGACGCATGTGCCTGGGGTTCATTTCGTATATGTAGAGGCTGACAGATGCGGCTACCTGTCAACGCCTGGCTGCCAGCCGGGTGGTGCGAAAAGGTTAGCACTTCAAATAACTGGATGACTCTAGCCCGAAGTGGTCCGACTTAATAGGGTATGACCCACTATGCACGGGGTCGGAATGTCATATGCAATCGCTTGTTGAGGACGTCGTAGTGGCCCATGAGGGACACACGCCCCTATTCCGGACTGCGTTCCCAGCTTTCCCTATTGACCAAAGTCGCTTACCGTGAGAGGCGACCACATCGATTGTCCAATCCGGTGATCCGACCCTCATGATACGCGAACTCGCGGCCCGCATCCTCAGCATATCCCGCCGATGGAAACGCGTCGTCCTCGTCACCTCTGACGTCCTGTTACTTGTTCTGGCGGCGTGGGCCAGCCTAGCGATCCGGCTCGACACCTTTCGTCTGCCCGGAACAATGGACAATTGGTTCGCGATCCTGTCCGCTCCTGTGGTGGCGATCCCTATCTTTGTAGGCATGGGTCTGTATCGCCCAGTCGTGCGTTATCTCCCCGAAAGGGCCATGTGGACGACCTTTCAGGCGACCGCACTGGCGGTGATGGCTTGGGTTCTCGTAGCATTTATGGCGCAGCTGATGTGGCGCGGTTCGCTTCCACGATCTGTTCCGATCATCTTCTTTGCGCTTACTTGTGTCCTGCTGATAGGCAGCCGGTTTCTTGCCAAGTGGTTGATATCACATCTTGGTCGAGACGTACTTGTGCACCGTCCTTCAGTCGTCATTTACGGCGCAGGCTCCGCGGGAACGCTGTTGGCCCTGTCATTGAAAAGCACGCACGATGTTGTCGCTTTCGTTGACGACGATCCGACCTTGCATCGACGTGAAGTCGCTAACGTTCGGGTGCATCCCCCCAGCGCCCTGCCGGCACTACTGGCAAACTACGCTGTTCAGCAGATCATATTGTCAATGCCATCCATTTCGGCGGGCCGTCGCAAGGCCGTCGTTTCGGACGTGTCTCGTCACGGAGTGAAGGTCCAGTCACTGCCCGGCATTTCCGACTTCGTGACGGGAAAATACCTTGTCAGCCAGGTGCGAGAGATTGAAATTGATGACCTTCTAGGCCGTTCTACGGTGCCGCCCGACCTTGACCTCATTCGCCAGATGGTCGCCGGAAAAACCATCATGGTAACTGGTGCCGGCGGCTCGATTGGTTCAGAGCTTTGCAGGAAGATTTCGCAGTGGCGGCCGCAACGCTTGGTCTTGTTCGAGGCCAATGAGTTTGCGCTTTACAAGATTGACCGTGAGCTGGCCGGGAATGGCGATGCGGCTGTCGTGCCGGTGCTTGGCTCTGTCACTGATGAAGCGCTGGTTCGTCGTACGATGGGACATTACGCTGTGGACGCGGTCTTCCATGCGGCCGCACACAAGCATGTTCCGCTGGTCGAGGCCAATGCACTTGAGGGTATCGAGAACAACGTTTTCGGCACCAAGACAGTGGTAGACGCGGCGTTTGCTGTAGGGGTGAAAAACTTCGTACTCATTTCGACCGACAAGGCCGTTCGCCCGACCAACGTGATGGGCGCCACCAAGCGCTGGGCCGAGCTCATTGTGCGCGAGAAGGCCGTTGAAGCCGCGGCGGCGAATACCGGGCAGAAGTTCTGCGCAGTGCGATTTGGCAATGTCTTGGGGTCGAACGGTTCCGTTGTGCCCTTGTTTAAGGATCAGATCGCTCACGGGGGGCCCATCACGCTGACCGATCCAGCCATGACGCGGTATTTCATGTCTATCAAGGAGGCCGCTGAACTGATCGTTCAGGCCGGTGCGCTCTCGAAAGGGGGCGACGTGTTCCTGCTCGACATGGGTGAACCTATGCTGATTTCAGAGCTGGCAGAGAACATGGTCAGATTGGCTGGATTGTCCGTCAGGAGCGTCGACAATCCACATGGTGACATCGAGATCGTGGCAGTTGGCAAGCGGCCCGGGGAGAAGCTCTATGAGGAGCTGTTCTACGATGATGCGGCGGCGGAGCGAACCAGACACCCCAAGATCCTCCGGGCTGCCGCGGCTTCGGACGATCTGCAAATGCAGCAAAAGCTTGACGTGTTGCGCTCGGCTCTGCACGAAGCGGACGAGTCACTGGCACGCAGTCTTCTGTTTGGCTTAGTCGTAGAGGCGGATGTCAGCGTCGCCGGATGCCCAGACAAGGCGTCTGCATGATAGTGTGCCAGAGCAGCCCTGCGATGGAGGGGGCCCTCCTCGTTGAGGAAGTGGAAGACGTCGATATGCGATTAATTTTCATCACCAATGTACCCGAACTGGCCGCATACGTGTCCGACCGAGGGGTTGAGCGGGTGATGGTCGATCTCGAATTGCTCGGCAAGGTCGAAAGGCAGGGGCACCTGTCTACCGTAATCAGCCGCCACACATTTGATGATGTGGCACGGATTCGTAGGGCTATTCCCGACAAGAATCTGATGGTGCGCCTCAACCCGCTGAACCCAGGTAGCCGTGACGAAGTTGATCGTGCGATCGGTCTCGGGGGAGATGTTCTGATGCTTCCTATGTTCCGAACGGCACAGGAGGTTGAGCAGTTCTGCGCCCTTGTTGACGGCAGGGTACGGATCTGCCTGCTTCTTGAAACCGCCGAGGCAGCCGCCAATGTCGCCAGTATCGTGCGCGTCCAGGGTGTGCAAGAGGTCCACATCGGCCTCAACGACCTACATTTGGATCTAGGACGCACGTTCATGTTTGAACCTCTCGCGGATGGCATGGTCGACCGCCTTGCAGGTTCTATCATCGACGCTGGCCTTGCCTTGGGCATTGGTGGTCTGGCGCGGGTCGGCGAAGGGCTCCTGCCAGCCGAAATGCTCGTCGCCGAACACGTGCGCCTCGGATCAACGGGGGCAATTCTGTCGCGCACGTTCCACCGCAACAGACTTACGGTTCATGACCTCGAAACCGAGATGGATTTCGCGGACGAAGTGGCCAAGCTGCAAGACGCGTATCGCGCATTCGGTCAGTCCTCGCCAGACGAGCTGCTGGCCATCCATCACGAAGTGGCCCTGCGCATAGCAGGTATCGTGCGCGACAAAGCGGTGGGTGGCCGGGCGTCGTGAAGAGCCTCGTCTCTGCAAGCGTGGTGCTAAGCCTGACGCTGCTCTTGGGGCGGTTGTCTGGTTTCGTACGCGAGATTCAATTGGGTGCCACATTTGGCCTGTCTCGCGACGGCGACTTGGCGATTGTCATGCTGACCACCCCGGACTTGCTCGTCAATCTCTTGTTGGCCGGCGGACTTAGCGCAGCGCTTGTTCCCGAATTCGCCCGTCTCGATGCATACGGAAGGGCGCGTGTCTTAGGGGTAACAAGCGTTCTGGTGCTTGCCCTCTTCGGGACGATCGGGATCGTGCTCGCGTTCTTTCCCACGTTGCTGCTTTTGGCGTTTGCTCCTGGCTATGCCGGCACACCGTCGAGTGCCTACGCGCTGCCTTATGCCATAGCGGCTATGGCCATTCCGTTGGCGGGGCTCACTGGCGTCACTTCGGCACTTCTCAATTCGCAGCACCGTTTTTTTGTTGCCGGCACCGGGACGCTGGTCTTCAACTTGACAATCATCCTGGTGCTGTTCTTGTGGCCTTCCGACAAACAGTCCCTGCTTGTTCTGGCCGGTGGATTGGCCCTTGCCGCCTTGCTGCGCTACTTTAGCCAGGCGGTCGCGGCCCTACCGCATATGAACTGGGCTGGTGTCCCTGATCGTAGCACCGATTACCGCCGACTGGTATTTCGCTTCATCCAGGCTCTTGGCGCTGCCACAATTGTTCTGTTTGTCCCAGTCATTCTAAGGGCCCTCATCTCGCTGAATGGCGAAGGCAATATTGCTGCCTTCAACTTCGCTACCAAGCTGGTGGAGCTCCCCCTCGGCATAGCCATCACGACGATCAGCACCGTGGCTTTCCCGGCGTTGAGCAGGGCCTTCGGCGCCAACAACGGAGCCGAGCAATTGCGCATTTATGAGAGCGGCATACAGCGGGCGCTGCTTCTGGCACTCTGTATTACAATTCCGGGTATCTGGTTCTCCTACCCGCTGGTTGAACTGATTTTTGGCCGGGGACGCATCGGTCCCTCCGAACTGTCCCTAATCAGCGACTTGGCTCGCATGGGCTTCCTGACCTTGCCATTGATCGCGGTCAGTTCAATGGGCACGACTCTCCTTAATGCAAGGGGGCAAACTGGCTTGCTGCTCAAGGTGACCCTCGCCAGTGTGTGTGTCGTTCCGCTGGCCGCGTTGCCAGGCATATGGAACGCGGACGCGCGCTTTGTCATGGCGGCACTGCCGGTTTTCCACCTCGTGCAAGCGATTGCCCTGGTGCTGGCAACGCAGCAGCCGGTCTTTGCCGGCTGGTATGGGGCCTGGAGAGGCCTCTTCCGCCCGGCGCTCGCCGCTGCCACTGCGACCACTGTTTGTGCCATGCTTGCCAGCGTTGCCGGAACGGATTCTGCCATTGTCGGCGCGAGCCTAGCCTTGGCCGCGATGCTCGCGGCCGTGGTTGCCTCCCACGGCAATCCACTGCGAACGAGGACCCCATAGGGCTGTCATGCTGAAACGAGGCTTCGATATACTGAGCGCTGCGTCTTTCCTGATCGTCAGTTCACCAGTCTGGTTGGTAATTGCCATTCTGATCAAGGCCCACGATGGCGGACCGGTCTTTTACCGGCAGATCCGGACTGGCTTGGGCGGTCGTACATTCGGCATCCTGAAGTTCCGGTCCATGGTGCAGAATGCAGACAAGATGGGCGACTACTCGACCGCAGACAACGATTCTCGCATCACACCAATTGGAAGATTCATACGCCGCACCAGCCTTGATGAACTGCCCCAGCTTTTCAATGTTCTGCGTGGCGACATGAGTGTCGTGGGACCCCGTCCCGATGTGCCTCAGCAGCGCTCTCTTTATAGCGCTGAAGAGTTTGACAAGCGCAATCGCATTCGTCCTGGTATCACAGGCATGGCCCAGGCGACCATGCGATCCGCCGCGACACCCGAAGAACGAAAGCGCCTCGATTTGGAATATGTTGATCAGGCAAGCCTTCTCCTCGACATGAAAATACTTGCGCTGACGGTCCGTCAGGTTTTGACAAAAGGTGGCAATTAGCGATGTGCGGCATATTCGGCTATTTTGACCGGCAGGGACGGGGGCTGTCCGAGCGGACCCTTGCGGCCATGGCCAGTGCCATTCGGCATCGCGGTCCCGACGAGCAAGGCGTCTTCGCCGAACCGGGCATTGCATTGGGCAACCAGCGCCTGTCGATCATTGATGTTGACGGGGGGAGCCAGCCATTTGTCTCCGACGACGGCAATATCGTCGTCGTTCAGAATGGCGAGATATTCAACCACGTCGAACTGGCCGCAGAACTAAAAGGCTCGCGATTTGCCTGCCGGACCCACTCGGATACCGAAGTGCTGCTGCGCCTCTATGAACGTGACGGTATCGATTTCGTGCAGCGCCTCAACGGCATGTTCGCGATCGCTATATTCGACCGTCGCACGCAGAGCGTCTATCTCATCCGGGACCGCATTGGCGTAAAGCCGCTCTACATTTTCGACGATGGCGACCGAGCGGTGTTTGCCTCAGAAATCAAGGCCATCCTTGCCGCCACCGGCAGCCTGCAGATGGACGAGGAGGCGCTGCATCACTTCCTAACCTACAACTACGTGCCGCGCCCATTCACCATGTTCAGTGGGGTCCGCCATGTGTTGCCCGGCCACTGGCTAAAGATTGACCGGACCGGGACCCAACTGCGCCGTTGGTGGGACTTGGCGTCGGTCGAACCGGTAGACCAGAGCGAGGCGGCCTGGATCGAAGAGATCAATGCAACGCTGGAGGATGCGGTGCGCATAAGGCTGCGCGCTGATGTGCCCTTTGGTGCCTTCCTCTCAGGCGGCGTGGATTCATCTACGGTCGTCGGCCTAATGTCCCGACACATGGCCAGCCCGGTGAAGACTTTCTCCATCGGATTCGACGATCCACGCTACGACGAGACCGCTTTTGCTCAGGAAGCGGCAGACATGTTTGGCACCGAGCATTCGTCGCAAAGGGTCTCACCCAACATGCTCGATCTCTGGCCTATGGCGACCTATCACTGCGACCAACCTCATGGCGATGTGTCTTTCCTGCCAACTTTCAAAGTCTCAGAAATGGCCGCCAAGCACGTCAAGATGGTGCTCACCGGAGACGGCGGTGACGAATTATTTGCCGGATACGATAAGTATAAGGACTTCTTTACGCCTGCCGTCGACGAGCTCGATGAGGCCGCATTTCGCACCGCCTACTATCGTAACATCAGCCTCTTCCAGGATGAGCAGAAGGCACGGCTCCTTGGAAATGCCCGCACGCAAAGGCCGAACTCCTTTGCTCTTGTATCCGAGCTCTTTGATCGCGTCCCGCACTGGGATCGCATCAATCGGGCGCTCTATATCGACATGGAACTGCTGCTCTCTGGCAACAACCTTGTCAAACCTGATCGCATGGGTATGGCGGTTTCGCTTGAGGCGCGCACGCCCTTCCTGGATTATCGGATGATGGAACTGGCCTTCCGGATGCCGGGTAACATGAAGCTGCGCGACGGTGTGACAAAATATATCCTGAAGAAGGCCGTATCCCCGATGATCGGGCAAAACCTTGCCTATCGCAAGAAGCAGATGTTCACAGTGCCGGTCGGTGGCTGGTTCCGTAGCGAGTTGCGCGAATATTGCCGGCAAATGCTGGGTGAGCAATCCTTCGGGCGCCGCACCGGTCTGTTCACAGATGAAGTTTCAGCACTGCTGGAGAACCATATCCAAGGGTCGCAGAACAACACGCGCGAAATCCGCGCACTGATCGCCATCGAGCACTGGGCTAAGGCATTTAGCGCATGAGAAAGCTGCCAGAGGGCCAGATTGATGTGCTGTTCGCGTCCTATGGTGGCGGGCATGTAGCTGCGCTGCGCCCGGTAGCGCAGGCTCTTGCACGCGAAGGCATTTCAGTGGGCTTCCTCGGCCTCAGCCTGGCCCAAGTCGATCTCGAAAGCCATGGCCTGGACTATTTTGGATTTGCCGAACTCGAAGGGGCAAATAGCGACGACGTTCAGGCATGGGGCCGCGAACTGGCGGGGCCGAATGTGCCCGGATCACCCGTAGCATACCATGAGAGTGTCGCCTATCACGGACTCAATTTTCGCGATCACGTCACCTTGTGGGGCGAGACACATGCTCGGGAACACTATGCTAAACATGGGCGGCAAGGATTTCTTCCGGTGCAGACCATGGAGGCGCTGCTTAGACAGCTCCAGCCGAGGTTGGTAGTCGCCACCAGTTCTCCCCGCGCCGAAAAGGCTCTGTTCATCTCGGCGCGCAAATTGGGAATTCCGAGGGTTTGCTTGGTCGATCTCTTCCCCATTCAGGAGGTCGAGTGGATCGCAAAACCCGGTTACGCCGACATTCTTTGTGTGCTGAATGATCAAGTCCGTGACTACGTGATCAGAAATGGGGGTGCGCCAGATAGCGTGACTGTGACTGGCAATCCTGCGTTTGACGCGGTGAATAGTCAGCACTCCATAGTTCTAGCCAAGGAAATTCGGCAGACGAGGGGCATTGCTGCGCAGAGCAAGGTCATACTTTGGGCTTCAAACATTGAGCCTGAAAAGCATCGCGTTACTGGTGCTGTCGGCGATCCACAATTGCCTAGGCGGATCGAACGAACTTTGCGCAAGATGCTATCGTTTCATCCGGATTGGCACCTCGTTGTCAGGTACCATCCCAGTGAATTTGTCGAATTTGAGCCTGCGCGTAACGTCCATCTCAGCTCGCGCGACGAAAATTTGCACGCACTGATACATTCGTCGGACTTAGTGGTGGTTCTTACCTCCACAGTCGGGTTGGAAGCACATTTGGCTGGAAAGTCGGTGATCTGTGTAGACATGTCCGTTTTCACAGCTGACACCCCACTTTCAAAAATGGGGATCGGGACCGGTGTCACATGTTTGGAGCAGCTCGAACCCTTGGTTGAGCAGCTTCTAGCGAAAGAGGATTTACCCGCAGATGCCAAACATGGCATTCCAAACGCCTGTGCGACCGTTTCCGGTATCATTCTAACTCACTTAGGCAAAATGCCATCATGACAGTAGAATTTTTCCAGGCATTGGTGCTAAGGGGCACAGGTGCATCGTCTGAGTTACCAGGGCGATACGAATCGCAGTCGACGACGCAAACGCGCGCTCGGTCGGTGGATCCCTAGGCCAGATTTCGTCCCAAGCGAGGAACCTAAATTATGCATGACGTGGCAACGAAATACGGCCTGCCTTCGGTAGTGAAATTCTGCAGAAAGTGCACGGTGTCTAACCAGCGCCCGCGCATCACCTTCGATGAGAATGGTGTTTGCTCAGCGTGCAACTATGCTGAATATAAACGAACACAGATCGACTGGGATCAGCGAGAGCAAGAATTGCTCGCGACATGCGAGAAGTACCGCAAGAAAAACGGTGAGTATGACGTTATTGTGCCATGCAGCGGTGGTAAGGATGGCAGTTTCGTAGCTCACCAGCTCAAGTACAAATATGGTATGAATCCATTGACTGTGACTTGGGCACCGTTGCTCGCCACCGAAATCGGTCGCAAGAACCTGGATGCATTTATTCGGTCGGGTTTCGATAACATATTGGGTACCCCAAATGGCCGCGTCACGCGCCGACTGACCGAGTTGGCCTTCAAGCATCTGGGCGACCCGTTCCAGCCGTTCATCTATGGTCAGACAAACTTTCCCATGCACATGGCCATCAAGCACAATGTCTCTCTGATCATGTACGGGGAGAACGGTGAAGTTGAATATGGCGGAGACATGAAGAACGCGTTCCGGCCTGACCGGGACATACAAGACCATGACAAGCACTATTTCTCGGGTCTCCCGCCCGAGTTTTGGGCCGAGCACGGTGTCAGCCTGGCCGATCTTCGGCCTTTCATGGTACCGCGCTACGAAGATATTCTGCGTAATGAGACATCCATTCAGTTCTTTGGTTACTACAAATTTTGGGATCCACAAGAAAATTTCTACTATTGTCAGGAGCACGCTGGGTTCACTCCAAATACCGAGCGGTCTGAGGGCACCTATTCCAAATATGCCAGTCTCGATGATCGGATCGACGGCTTTCATTACTATCTCGCCTATATAAAGTTCGGCATTGGCCGCACAACGTCCGATACAGCTCATGAAATTCGGGACAACAAGATCAACCGGGAGGAGGGAATTGCGTTGGTTCGCCGCTACGATGGCGAGTTTCCAAGGAAATACCTCTTTGAGTTCCTCGAGTACTGTTCAATCACAGAGGAAGATTTCAACGCGGTCATCGATTCTTGGCGCGCGGACCACATTTGGACAAAGCAAGGGAACGGTTGGCAGTTGCGGCATCCCATCTGGGCCGAGAACTGAACCAATAATCGATGAGCAATCTGCGTATCATCCCTAGACTGGACATCAAGGGACAAAACCTAATTAAGAGTGTTCAATTGGAAGGTCTCCGTGTCATCGGCGACCCGCAAGAGTATGCCATTCGCTATTATCACGCCGGCGCGGACGAGCTAATCTATATGGATATTGTTGCCAGCCTATATGGCCGAAACAATTTGTCGGACATCATCTCGCGTGCCGCGGATCAGGTCTTCATTCCGATCACGGTCGGCGGAGGCATTCGGTCTGTAGATGACGTGCGGCACATCTTGCGATCGGGCGCCGACAAAGTTGCCATCAACACGGCGGCTATTGCCCGGCCCGAGCTGATATCCGAAGTGGCCCGACGCTTCGGGTCACAGGCCATGGTTCTGTCAATCGAGGCAAAACAGATCGCTCCTGGCAAGTGGGAAGCCTATACGGACAATGGCCGGGAGCGCACTGGGCTCGACGTGATCGAATGGGCCAAGCGTGGCGCCGAAATGGGCGCCGGCGAACTGATGGTCACCGCCGTAGATCGCGAGGGCACGCGCAAGGGGTTTGACATCGACCTGATTCAGCAAGTCCGCTCCGCCGTTAGCATACCCGTCATTGCGAGCGGCGGCATGGGTACAATCGGACATTTTCTGGAAGCGGCCCAAGAAGGCGGGGCAGATGGCGTTGCCATGGCCGATGTTCTCCACTACGGGCGCATGTCCTTGGCGGATATTCGGGCTGCAGCGCTCGACGCCAAACTCGAGGTGCGCGACATATGATTACTTCCAAGAAGGTGACGTTGCTCGACTATGGCATGTGCAACATGCTCAATGTTGCGCGCGCTTTCGAATATGCCGGTGCTGAACTGACCGTGACCGAAGATCCGCGCGATGCCCTGTCCGCTGAGCGGCTAGTGGTGCCAGGCGTTGGCGCCTTTTCGGACAGCATGAAGGAAGTGCGGACACGTGGGCATGACGACGCCATCCGACGCTTCGTCGAGACGGGCCGCCCCATGCTGGGCATTTGCGTCGGCATGCAGATCCTTTTCGAAGGCAGCGACGAATTCGGCCCAGCGGCTGGCTTGGGCATCATCGACGGCTGGATCAGGGCTGTGCCCTCTCGAAGCCTTGAGGGTCAGGCCCAGCGCGTGCCACATATCGGCTGGAACCAGCTCGTGCAGCCACGTGAGACCAATCGCAGCTGGCAAGACACGATGCTGAAGAGCACTGAGCCGGGCAGAGCTGCGGTCTATTTCGTTCATTCCTTCGCCGCCGTGCCCGCTAACCCTGCGGACCGCCTTGCCGACTTCATTTATGGTGGTCACCAACTCAGTGCCGCTATCAAGCGCGACAACCTGACGGCCACCCAATTCCACCCAGAACGCAGTGGCGCCTTGGGCATTGAAATGCTACGGCGGTTTATGGACTCCTGAAGGCATGTCGACGCTGGCTATCATACCCGCGAGGGGCGGTTCCAAGAGATTGCCAGGCAAGAACGTCAGGCCCTTTGCCGGCACTCCCCTGATCGCCTGGTCGATTCGGTTTGCGCAGGCTTATCCGGGGTTTGACCGAGTCGCAGTTTCCACGGACTCAAACGAAATTGCCGCGGTGAGTGCTGCCGCTGGGACCGAAGTCACGCGCCTGCGTCCGGTTCATCTTGCGACTGATACCGCGGCGACCATATCGGTCGTTCTTGATGTGCTGACGCACGAGGCCTCCGAAGGTCGTCGCTACGACACGGTTGCGCTGCTTCAGCCGACATCGCCCATGCGTCTGACCAGACGTTGGGACGAGGCCTTTGCGCTGCTCGAAGACCCAGACTTGGATGCTGTGATCGGCGTCTCTCCGGTGCGTACGCACCCATTTCACACCTTCACATTTGGCTCGGGTGCACTCGCACCGCTTCACGATCGTGAGACTCTGAAGCAGCGCAGCCAGGACCTGCCCACGGTCGTGGCGGTAGCTGGCAATCTTTACTTAGCGCGCACATCCGTGCTGAAGAGCCACCAGACGTTCTTCCCGGAGAGAACCGCCGGAGTTCTCTGCGACGAGCCGTTCGAGACGATCGACATCGACGATGAACTGGATTGGATTGTCGCCGAAACCATCGCCAACAGATATGGAATTGAACCATGAGCACATTCATCATTGCCGAAGCCGGGGTCAATCACAATGGTGACGCAGCACTGGCGCGGCGGCTGGTCGAAGTGGCGGCGGAAAGTGGGGCGGATGCGGTCAAGTTCCAGACCTTTTCAGCCGATAAGCTGACGGCCAAGGGGGCCGCCAAAGCAGAGTACCAGAAGCGTGCTACGGGTGACGGCGACCAGTATGATATGCTTAAGGCGCTTGAGATGTCCGAGACCCTACACAAGGAGTTGGCGGCACTGTCGAGCGAGTTGGGCATTGAGTTTATGTCGACCGCCTTTGATGAGGAATCGCTCGATCTCTTGGTTGCCTTGGGAATTAGACGCATCAAGGTGCCCTCTGGCGAGGTTACCAACCATCACTTCTTGCGGTACATGGCACGCAAGAACTTGCCGCTCATTGTCTCGACCGGTATGGCCGACCTAGCCGAAGTCGAGGAAGCGATAGCGGTCATCGCAGCAGAGCGGGAGGCTCGGGGCTTGTCTGGCGCCTTAGAGGACATGGTCTCCGTGCTGCACTGCACCTCGAATTATCCGGCTGCCGTTGAAGACGTGAATCTTAACGCCATGCTCACCATGGGTAAAGCCACCGGGATGCCTGTGGGCTACTCCGATCATACATTGGGTATTGCTGTATCGACTGCGGCGGTTGCCATGGGCGCATGCGTCATAGAAAAGCACTTTACTCTCGACAAGAACATGCCCGGACCTGATCATGCCGCCTCGCTTGATCCCGAAGAGCTCAAAGCCATGGTTGACGCGATAAGAGCCGTGGAAGGAGCCCTGGGCGACGGCGTCAAGGCGCCGACTGCCTCCGAGGTTCCGGTACGTGCACTGGTCCGGCGGAGCGTTACCACGGTTCGTCCGGTCGCTGCTGGCATAGTGATCGAGCCATCGGACCTGACCCTGATGCGTCCCGGGACAGGCATACCGCCCAAGGACTTCCAGTCCGTTGTCGGCCGCAAGGCGGCCCATGACATCGCGGCCGGCAAGACGCTGGACTGGGCCGACCTGCAATGAGCGAGCGACGCAAGGTCGTATACGTGACGGGTACGCGGGCAGATTTCGGCCTGATGCAGTCGACCCTGAAGGCCATACATGCCAGCTCAGTTCTGGAACTGGGGATTGTGGTGACCGGCATGCATCTGGACGAGCGCTACGGGGATACCGCCAAGGAGATCGAGGATGCCGGCCTGCCTGTCGTAGCGCGAGTGCCGGTGAGTCATGTCCAGTCGCAGGGCGCCGACACGGCTCGCAACATCGCCACCATGCTCAGTGGCTTCGTCAATGCCTTCGCGGAAATAGTCCCGGATCTCGTTCTGATTTTGGGCGACCGAGGGGAAATGTTGGCCGCGGCAATTGCTGGCGGCCACATGTCGATACCGGTCGTCCACGTGCATGGGGGTGAACGCTCCGGCACCATAGACGAACCGGTACGCCATGCGATCTCCAAGCTCTCGCATATCCATCTCGTTGCGACGGAAGAGAGCGCCGAGCGGCTCGTCAAGATGGGCGAGACGCCAGAGACCGTGCATATCATCGGTGCGCCTGGTCTCGACGGGCTGACCGAGTTGGCCTCCTACGAAAAGAAGGCGCTGTTTGCAGAACTCGGACTCGAGCAAGGCAAACAAACAGCCCTCTTGCTCTATCACCCCGTATTGCAGGAGGCCGATGAGGCCGGCGAACAGGTTGATGCAGTAATCCGATCCCTGCTTGCCGAGAACTTTGCGGTGCTCGCACTCAAGCCAAACTCGGATGCCGGTAGCGCAAAGGTTCTTGGGGCCTTGGAGCGCCGGTCTGGACAAGGTGATATTCTACTTCTGACCCACCTTCGGCGCGACCAGTTCGTATCGCTCCTCAAGCATGTGGACGTTCTAATCGGCAATTCGAGCAGCGGTATCATCGAGGCAGCCTCTTTTGGCACCCCGGTAGTCAATATCGGCTCGCGCCAGCACCTGCGCCAACGAAACCGCAATGTGATCGACGTCGCCGCCGAAGAAAGCGCAATTGCTCGTGGCCTTGCCTTGGCACAGCAGATGGGGCGCCTGCATCCCGGCAACATTTACGGTGATGGCAACGCCGGTGGTCGACTCGTGTCCATCCTAGAATCGCTCGACCTCTCGGGCCAGCTTATGAACAAGTTCAATGCCTACTGACAGCCTGCAATTGATCGGTGCGGGTGGACATGCAGCCGTCGTGGCCGATGCTGCTATGCTCTCCGGGGAGGGGAGGCTGGTCGTTTTCTCCCAAGATCGCTACCAGGCGGGACATGACGTGCTGGGTTGTGTGGTCCAGCTTCTCGACGAGGGCATTGTGCTTGGCCGGATTCATGTGGCTATCGGCAACAATGCAGTTCGGTCGCGACTCCAGCGGCAGTTCTCCGGCAGAGGCGCAGTCTCGACGACGATAATTCACCCTCAGGCGATCATTGCGGCCACATCGGCTGCCGGGGCGGGGAGCTTTGTGGCGGCGGGTGCCATCCTTGCGCCGCGGAGCCGCATTGGAGAGGGGAGCATCGTCAACCACCGCGCCATCGTGGACCATGATGTTTCTGTGGGTGAATTCAGTCACATTGCGCCAGGATCCGTTCTGGGCGGGGGTGTAAAGGTCGGAAGTGGCGTCCTTGTGGGGGCGGGCGCCACGGTAATGCCTAATGTCACGATCGGAAATGGAGCCACGATTGGTGCTGGCGCGGTGGTGCTGGCCGATGTATCGGCTGGGGCAACAGTGGTCGGCGTGCCAGGCCGCGAGATAAGAAAGAATGCCTGATGGAAATCTTGGAATTGAGCATCCTGCGTCACGCTACTCTGCGTGAGGCTCTCGCGCAGCTCGATCGTACTGCGCAGGGGGTCATCCTGCTCAATGACGAGTCCGGTCGCTTCGAACGGACCATCACCGATGGCGATCTTCGCCGAATGATGCTGCAGGGGGCCAGCCTTGACGACCAGCTAGCAGAACTGGCGCACGCCGAATCGGTTACCTTGGCCCCTGGGTTCACGCGCCGCCAGGCCCTCGAAAAGATGCAGAAGCACGGCATCAATCAGGTGCCTGTAGTCGACGCATCTGGGCGCGCCGTGGACCTAGTACTTCGGGCCGAGATCGACGAACAGATACTGCTCTCTACGCCTCATATGGGAAGCGCCGAACTCGATTTTGTCGGTGAGGCGTTCCGAACCAACTGGATTGCCCCACTCGGTCCCAACGTCGACGCCTTCGAGGGTGAAATGGCCGACGCGGTGGGCGCTAGCCATGCAGTAGCTTTGAGCTCAGGCACAGCCGCCATACACATTGCGCTGATCCTGCTCGGCGTTGGCCACGGCGACGCCGTGTTTTGCTCGTCGCTGACTTTTGCCGCAAGCGTCAACCCCATTGTCTATCAGGGTGCAGAACCAGTCTTGATTGATTCCGAACCCGACAGCTGGAACATGTCGCCTGTCGCGCTTGAGCGGGCGCTGGCGGCTGCAACTCGGGCCAATCGCCTGCCGAAGGCCGTGATCATCGTCTCTCTTTATGGCCAGAGTGCCGACATGGACCCGCTGTTGGAGCTGTGCGACCATTATGGTGTGCCAGTTATCGAGGACGCCGCTGAGTCACTTGGCGCCACCTATAAAGGCAAGTCTTCGGGCACCTTTGGCAAGCTGGGCATCTATTCTTTCAACGGGAACAAGATTATCACGACGTCCGGCGGCGGCTTGCTGGTAACCGAAGACAAGGCACTTGCGGACCGTGCCCGATTCCTGGCTACCCAGGCGCGTGACCCAGCGCCGCACTACGAGCATACGGTCATCGGGTACAACTACCGCATGAGCAATATCCTTGCCGGCGTTGGTCGTGGTCAGCTCCGTGTACTGGGCGAACGGGTTGCCGCCCGCCGGGCCGTATTTGATCTTTACAAATCGGAGCTCAGCGACCTCGGCTGGCTTGAATGGATGCCGGAGCCAGAGTGGAGTGTTTCGACCCACTGGCTCTCAGTCTGCACAATAGCCAAGGATTGTGCACGTATCAGCAATTCGGATGTCATCGCTGCCCTTGCCGCAGACCTGATCGAGGCGCGCCCGGTTTGGAAGCCCATGCATATGCAGCCAGTTTTTTCGGCTTGCGATTATTATGAGCATGGCAACGCGTCGGTTTCTGACGACCTTTTCGCACGGGGGATATGCCTGCCCTCTGGTTCAAACATGACCGAGGGCCAAGTTCTGCGAGTTATCGAGCGTCTTCGCGCGTACTCTAGGCTGTGTTGACAAAAGGGATTCCCAAATCGCTGCCTGACTGATCGAGGCTTCCTTTCAGAGGAGGCAGTTTTGGCTCGGGGCGATCTGACTGATGATGAGTGGGCGCAGGTCAATCAACCCAAGGACTCTCCTCAAAATCGGAGGGAACTTGGGGCTCAGGTCAGACTCGACGCCAGCGTTTGGCATTTAGACTCTCCGCTTACGATTGTTGTTCGTCTGCTGAACAATCCCGTTCTTTTGGAAGCCGTTTCAACCCGGCTACTACATGCTGGACGTACCACTTGGGCGGCTCGTCAGTCAGCCGGTCCCAGGGTGCGATCAATCAAGCAAACCAGCGCCTACAGACCAATCTACAGACCGTTGGCGACCTTGCGCTACGTGCGGCCGCTGGTCTCGTCAGCCGAACGGCCTCGGCTTCAAGTTCGACTTACTAGTGTCGTGAAGTCTCTTGTTCCATCATTGGGAACTCGCCGCTTTTCCAGTGTACGCCCACACACGAGAGATGTCGGGTAAGCATTGTCACGGTTGGGATTTCATGGTAGCGAAACGCCTGCTCGACATAGCGAGTACCATGGGTCCGGCCTACATGTTCGATGCATGATCATATCTACAGTGTTGCATTTGTGGGCAGCTCTGCAGTGGTTGCAAAGTGAGTCACGATGTTCAGTTTTGGCTTAATGCTTCACCATTTTCATGGAGGGGCGCATCCACAGGGGCAAGGCACGATTTCTGCCGATGACCTGGCAGACATTATCGAGTATCTGGGGCCACGCAATGTGTTGGCCCCGGACGACTGGATAGAACGTTCGCTCGCCGGGCGCCTTGAACCGTATCATCGATGCATCACACTGGATGACGCCCTTCGCTGCCAGATGGACGTCGCCAAGCCTGTCTTTGACGCCTATAACCTAAAGGCGTTCTTCTTTGTCTATTCCGTGGTTTTCGAAGGTAAAGTGGAGCGTACGGAACTGTTCAGGCACTACAGGACTGTGCGCTTCCAAGATGTAGAAGAATTCTACGCGGCTTTCTTTCGTATTCTCAATAAATCGGAATATGCAAGTGAAGTCCGGGACATGGTCGAAGACTTCGATTCTATCGGGTATCTGTCGAACTACTCATTCTACTCGAGAAGCGACAGGATGTTCCGATACGTGCGGGACGTTGTACTGGGGCGCGACAGATATTTCAGCGTCATCGATGGAATGATAGAAGCCGACGCCGCCTACGACTCCACCGCTGCTTCAAGATCACTGTGGTTGAGCCCGCAGGACGTCAGTCTCCTGCATGAGGAAGGCCACGTGATAGGGCTGCACTCGCACACGCATCCCACATCCTTGGCCAGCCTCAGCGCCGAGGAGCAGCGCAGCGAATATGTGGCCAATATGGAGCACCTGTCAGCCCTGTTGGGGGAAGCGCCTCGGACCATGTCGCATCCGTTGAACAGCTATAATCTCGACACGCTGAACCTGCTGGCCGACCTTGGCGTCAAGATCGGGTTCCGCGATAATATGATGCTAGGCCCCGATGCGTCGCTGCTGGAACAGCCTAGAGAAGATCACGCGAACATAATGAGTGCAATTCGTAAATGAAGGTCTCGATATTCACGTCGAACAGCGCTCGGCACGTCTCGCTCGCAGAGAAGATCTCGAGCGTAGCTGATCATGTGTACCTGGTTCAGGAGTGTTCAACAGTCTTTCCGGGGCGGGTGGAGGGTTATTATCGCAAGTCGCCGGTCATGCAGGACTATTTCGGCCGCGTCATTGAAGCCGAACAAACAGTGTTCGGTACCCCGCGCTTCCTGCCCGGAAATGTTAGCCAGTTGTCTTTCCTTATGGAGGATATCTCCTTGGCGAGCCTTGATATGCTAACGCCAGCACTGGATGTTGATGCCATCATCGTCTTCGGTGCCAGTTACATAAGGGGGCCACTGGTCGATCAGTTGATTGCCCGCCGTGCAATCAACATTCACATGGGGATGTCGCCCTACTATCGCGGCAGTTCATGCAATTTCTGGGCGCTCTATGATGGCAACCCCGATCTCGTCGGTGCGACGATCCACATGATCAGTCGTGGATTGGACA
This sequence comes from Devosia litorisediminis, assembly GCF_018334155.1. Classification (NCBI taxonomy): domain Bacteria; kingdom Pseudomonadati; phylum Pseudomonadota; class Alphaproteobacteria; order Hyphomicrobiales; family Devosiaceae; genus Devosia; species Devosia litorisediminis. Next base: position 240,337 of record NZ_JAGXTP010000002.1, read on the forward strand.
GTGGGGCGATGCTCTTCCACGTGCGCCCGGCCCAGGTGGCCACCGATCCCTTCCTGCTGGGGATGCGGGCGGTCGAGGCAGCACACGACAGCTTGGTGGAACGCTTGTCGAATGGGAGTCTGGCGAGCTACTCCGAAGTCGCCCAAGATCGTACAGCGGAAATCCGCTATACAAGAAATTCTCAATTTACCGATGAGATTGCCGCGGAGTACCTAGCACGCCAGCTTGACGCCGGATGGGTCGGCGAAGCGATGGCCAAGGCTCCGCCACGAGACTTTATCAGCCTCTACCAGCAATAGCAGGTGGCTTATCAGCGGCTACCAAGTCATGGGTGTCGATTTTGCACGGATGCTGCGTCTGGTCCATGGGGCGCTGACGGGAAACCGTAAGACGCGTAGGCTGTCCCGTCTGACTTTAGGAGGCCGACTGGGTGTTGGCACCGTGGGTTTATGACGGTGTGCGTTCCTATGTCTGGGCATATGCCCAGTGATAGAAGTTTCCAGTTGCTGGAGAAAAGCGCGGGTCGTAGGGGTGGCGCTGGCGCCAGACGTGAACGTCTCGGCGGTGGCTCGGCGAAATGGGGTCTCGCTGTTGATTTCCGCCGAGAAGTGCCCCGGGTTTTCCATTGAGAAGTGACCCGCCTATCAGTTGTGGTTTGTGTCGGATGTTGCGGTCAAGGGGCTGGTTTTCTCTTTCGGTTTTGAGGGTGTGTGCGCCGAGCTGTTCTTGAAACGGTAGCTGTCGTTTCCGGTTTCGAGGATGTGGCAATGATGGGTGAGCCGATCGAGCAGCGCGGTGGTCATCTTGGCATCACCGAAGACACTGGCCCATTCGCTGAAGCTCAGGTTCGTGGTGATAATGACGCTGGTGTGCTCGTAGAGCCTGCTGAGCAGGTGGAAGAGCAAGGCGCCGCCCGAGGCGCTGAACGGCAGGTATCCCATCTCATCAAGGATGACGAGGTCGGCATAGGCGAGCCGACCGGCAATCTGACCGGCTCGCCCCTGCATTCTCTTCTCCTCAAGCGCATTGACCAATTCCACGGTTGAGAAGAAGCGGACGCGCTTGTGGTGATGCTCGATGGCCTGGACCCCGATGGCTGTGGCGATATGGGTCTTCCCGGTGCCCGGACCGCCGACCAGAACGATATTGTTGGCGTCCTGGAGGAAGTCGCAGCGATGGAGCTGGCGCACCAAAGCCTCGTTGACATCACTGCTCGAGAAGTCGAAGCCATTGAGGTCGCGATAGGCTGGAAAGCGCGCCACCTTGAGCTGATAGGCCGTCGAGCGCACTTCCCGCTCTGCCGTCTCGGCCTTGAGCAGCTGAGACAGGATGGGGATGGCAGCCTCGAAGGCAGGTGCTCCCTGTTCGGTCAGTTCGTCGACCGCCTGAGCCATGCCATGCATCTTGAGGCTCTTGAGCATGATGATGATCGCACCGGCGGCAGGATTATGACGCATGGCGGGCCTCCGAGGCTGTGCGCAGGGCGTCGTAGCGCTCTACATTGGCCTTGGGCTCATTGGTCAGAGCCAGTGCTTGCGGGGCATTGATGGTTGGCGGCGTGATGGCCTTGCCGTCCACCAGGCGGTGCAGCAGGTTCAACACATGGGTTTTGGTGGGGACGCCCGCCTCAAGCGCCATCTCGACCGCCAGGAGCACGGCATCCTCATCGTGCTGCAGGACCAGGGCGAGGATCTCGACCATCTCCCTATCACCGCCCGGCTTCTTCAGCAGATGCTGCTGCAGCGTTTTGAATGCCGGAGGCAGTTCGGCAAAAGGTGTCCCATTGCGCAGCGCACCGGGTTTGCGCTGCACGACAGCCAGATAGTGGCGCCAGTCATAGACGGTCCGGCCCGGCTGATTATGAGATCGGTCACTGATCCGATGGTGCTCGCAGACGACACCGCCTTGTGCGGCAACCACGATCCGGTCAGGATAAACCCTGAGGCTGACGGGTCGATTGGCAAAGGAGGCGGGCACGCTGTAGCGATTGCGGTCCAGATGCACCAGGCAGGTGGGCGTGACCCGCTTGGTGTATTCGACAAAGCCGTCGAACGGGCGTGGTGCCGGCATCAGGGTTGGGGCTAATGCGCTTCAGCGGCCGCAACTTTTGACGTAGGCTGCCGTCCATAATGCGTTGTAGCGGGGCTTGGTACGTGGCTGGCGGAAGGAAGAAGTTGGTTCAGACTGGCAAGCTGTCTGAGAGAGTACAGTCACTCCTGGAGGCTAGTCTCGCCGAAAATACGCACCGCACTTATGGGAGCGCCATTCGGCTTTTTCGCCTCTGGTGCACTAAGAACAGGTTCAACGCATTGCCCGCCACAGCTGAGGTGGTGGCTGAATACATCGCATCGCTCATCGCCGCAGGCAAACGAGGTTCTTCAGCAAAGATCCACGCCTGCGCCATTGCACATTTGCATAATAGCAACGGGTATTGCACCCCCACGGACAGTTACCTTGTCAGGGCGGTTCTGCGAGGAGCTATGCGTTTGCGAGGGAGCCTTGTTGATCAGAAGTTGCCGGTAGTGGTTGCCGATTTCAGAATTGTTCTGCAGCACGTTCCAGACACACTGAAAGGGCGTCGCGATCGCGCGATGCTTTCCTTATGTTTTGCAGGAGCGTTACGGCGATCGGAAGTGGCTGCACTCCGTTTTGAGGACATGACGCTTTCGGAACAGGGCGTGACGATTTGCATAAGGAAGTCGAAGACCGATGTTCAAGGTCGAGGCGCCTATGTTGGCGTGCCCAACGGACGGGCGCTTGAGGTCGTATCTGCGCTGAGAGATTGGTTGGATGCCGCGAACATTACAAAAGGGGCGGTATTTCGCCCCGTTTACCGTAACAGGGTATTAGCCCGGACGGTTGAACCTCTGCTGGTTTCGCGCGTCTTAAAGGCCTACTTAGAAAAGGCCGGTATCGACCCGGCGCGATACGGTGCGCACTCATTGAGAGCAGGCTTCATTACAAGCGCTGCAGAAGCTGGAGTCAGCTCGGATCGTATCATGGATCATTCGAGACATGTCGATCCAAGGCACGTACGAGAGTACGTGCGACGCGCAAATCTGTTTCTGGATCATCCTGGTGGTGCGTTCCTCTAGCGGGTCTGCGTTCTTGAAAGCTAATCGTGGAAATTTACCTCTTGATTTCAATCACATAAGAGTTCGCAGTTCTATTCTGACTGGCGCGCCACTTCTGAACAAAACAACCGACAGAGTGTGTCCGCGGCGTCGATCTGCTTCCAGATATCGGGCCAGTCATCAATCTTGGCGCCGTGCTCTGTCATGTCGGGATAAATCCCAAACGCGATTTGTCGGGCAGCGGCGTGGATGTGGACCACGTCTACCGCATTCTTGCCCATAATGTTCTCAACGGCCTGCAACACAGATCCAGTGTGGGAGGCACCCGGCTCAGGCTTAAGGCTGCAATTGATCACTACGGCTTAGAGAGGCACGGACATCGCCATGATCCTTGGAGGCGTGTGAGGATTCAAACACCCGACCGTTGCCGACGTCTTCTGACGACAACGCTCCATGCGCCCTAGCGTTGCGTCGTTGGCGCGAAAGACTGAACCGACTTCAGAAGCCCCGCACGATAGCGCAAGTCGATATTGTCGGGGTGGCGCCTGGATACCTATCCGCTGGACCCGGAGGTCTGCAGCAATTCGCTAGGCCGTTGGCGAGTTTTTGCGCCCGCCGACGGTCGGGATGTTCGCCGCCATGGGAGGATTACCTTGCTTCAGCTAAACTGGACGTGACTTGCGTGAACCGGTTTTGCCGCCTATATCGCCGTCGTCAGACCAAACCGGTCTGACAGACGTTCTCAGGGCGGGGTGCAATTCCCCACCGGCGGTGTTTGCGCTTTGGCGCATCAGCCCGCGAGCGCTTGCTTCAGTCGAGGCAAGGTCAGCAGACTCGGTTTGACTCCGAGGCCGACGGTATAGTCCGGATGGTAGAGAACACATGACAGGCGAACCACGTTTCCGCACTCCGGAGACGGGGAATTGCTGTCATTGCCCTGCGCTGCGTCTTTCTCTTGAGAAAGTGCGGGCTGGCATGCAGACGTCAAAAACCCAAGAACACTCAACACTGCCAGCAGAGGCAATCGCCTCGGCGTTTGCTCACGCGCTGGATCTGGCTCAGCAATGGCAAGGGGCGACGGCGCCCAATCCGCCCGTTGGCTGCGTCCTGCTCGGTGTTGACGGAGAAATATTGGCGGCGGCCGCACATCAGCGAGCGGGCCAGCCTCACGCTGAAGCGCTCGCTATTGCCCAGAGCCAATCAAATGGCAGCTTCGCCCGCATTCACACCATTATCGTCACCCTAGAGCCCTGCAACCATTCGGGCCGAACACCGCCCTGCGCGGGGGCCCTCCTGCAAACGCCGGCCCACCATGTCTGGATCGGCGTGCGCGACCCCAATCCACGCGTCGCCTGCGGTGGCGCAGAGCATCTTCAACGCGCAGGGCTGACGGTACATGACTTGGCCGAACTTGAGACCGGGACGACCGAAGAACTTCATAGAAGGGCAGCCCGCCTGCTGGCGCCCTTTGTCAAACACACCCAAACCGGACTTCCCTGGGTGACGCTCAAGCAGGCGATCAGCCGCGAAGGCGGCATGGTCCCCCCAGCAGGGCAGAAAACATTCACGGGTCCCGCAGCGCTCGATCTCGCTCATCGCCGACGCAAGCAGGCCGACGCCGTGTTGACGGGATCGGGTACTGTCCTCGCCGATGCACCCGATTTCAGCGTCCGTCGTGTCTCCGATTTCCAGAACAAGCAGCGTCATCTGGTCATTCTTGACCGTCGTGCTCGCGTCGCGCCCGCCTATATCGCGGCCGCGCAGAGCCGCGGCTTCCTGGTGTCGATCGAGACCGACATCACCACTGCCCTGACGCGGCTGGGCGCAGCCGGATGTCTGGAGGTCTTGGTCGAGGCCGGGGCCGAGTTGACCCAGTCCATCCTGGCCGGAGGGCACTGGGATGAACACGTTCTGATCCGGCAGGCCGCAGATCCCGGCGCGAACGATCTGGTCACGATCCGCTACCGCTCCACGACAACCTAAAGTTGAGAGGAAACCGATGTTTTCTGGAATAGTTGAACGATTGGCCCCGGTGATCAGCATCACCCAGCGGGGACAGACCCGCGTGCTGGTGTTGCAGACCGGTTGGGATGACCTAGCGCTGGGGGAGAGCGTTGCGGTCAATGGCGTTTGCCTGACCGTCACCGACCTGGCTACGGGGGGCGAGGCGACGTTCTTTGTCAGCCCCGAAACGACGGCGCGTACCAGCCTTGGCCGGATTGCGGTGGGCGGCAGCGTCAATCTTGAGCGTGCGGTGCGCCTGGAAACCAGGCTGTCGGGTCATCTGGTACAAGGTCACGTTGATGGCACTGCTCAACTGATCGCTGCGACCCCTGAGGACGGGGCGTTCAGACTGGAACTGGCACTGCCCGCAGAACTTGGCCGCTACTGCGTGCAAAAAGGCTCGATTGCATTGGACGGGATCAGTCTGACGCTCAATAGCGTCAGCGCCGCGGCAGACGGCAAAACCATTATCGGCATCACCATTATTCCCCATACGTGGAACCACACCAACTTGCACGCCACCGGACCGGGTGACGAAATCAATGTCGAGGTCGATATGATCGCCAAATATGTGGAGCGCCTATGTCAGCCCTATCCCAAGCCCTGAGCCAGCTTCGCCAGGGGGGAATGGTGATCCTGGTTGATGACGAAGACCGCGAAAACGAGGGAGATCTGATTGTTGCTGGGCAATTTGCGACTCCTGAAGCTGTAAACTTCATGGCCACCTATGGGCGGGGCCTGATCTGTCTGGCGCTGAGTGGTCAGCAGGTCGACCGGCTGCAACTGTCGCCCATGACGAACAGCAATAAGGGCCGCCGGACAACGGCGTTCACGGTTTCGATCGAGGCGCATGCGGGCATAACCACCGGCATATCGGCGCATGATCGGTCGCGCACGATTTTGGCTGCTGTGAATCCCGAAGCCCGGTCCGGAGACATTGTCTCGCCGGGACACGTCTTTCCGCTGCGCGCGGCAGAGGGTGGCGTTCTCGTGCGCAACGGTCATACCGAAGGCGGGGTCGACCTGATGCGACTTGCTGGCTTGGAGCCGGCCGCCGCAATTTGCGAGATCATGCGGGATGACGGGGAGATGGCGCGACGCCCTGATCTGGAGCGCTTTGCCGCCAGACATGGTCTGCCCATACTGACGATTGCCGAACTTGTCGCCCATCGCTACCGGACCGAACAACTGGTCGAACAGGTGGCCGTCGCCGATCTGCCATCGTCCCTGTCGGGCGTTGCCGCGCGGGTCTATGCCTTTCGCAGTCTTCTTGATGGAGCGGAGCACCTTGCAGTGGTCAACGCACCAATTTCCGGCGTGCCGCTGGTCCGGGTGCACTCCGAATGCCTGACGGGCGATGCTTTGGGATCGCTGCGCTGCGATTGCGGCCCTCAATTGCAGCAATCGCAGCAAATGATCAGCGGCACCGGCGGTGTGCTGATCTATTTGCGCGGCCAGGAAGGCCGCGGCATTGGCCTAGCCAACAAGATCCGCGCCTATGCCCTGCAGGACAAGGGCCGCGACACCGTGCAAGCCAATACCGATCTCGGTTTTGCTCCCGATGCCCGCAACTACGCGATCGCCGCCCAAATCTTGCGGGCACTCGAGATCGACACGATCACGCTGTTGACCAACAATCCGGCCAAGGCCGAGGCGCTAGAGGCCAATGGTATCACCGTTCAGGCGCAACAGCCCCTGATTATTGCCTCGAACCGATTCAACCTGCGTTATCTCGATACCAAGCGTGAAAAATTCGGTCACGCGCTGACTCATCCTAGCTGAAAGTAACCCATGACCAATATTATTGCTTCCCAAGATAGTCGGATCGCCATCGTGGTGAGCCGTTTCAATCAAGATGTGACCGATGGCCTGCTCTGGGGTGCCAGGGCCTGCCTGGCCGAACATGGCATCGCGCTGGCCGAGACCGACGTATTGTCGGCGCCCGGCGCCTTTGAAATCCCGCTGATCGCACAAGCCCTGGCCAAGTCTGGCCAGTTCGACGGCGTGATTTGCCTGGGCTGCGTGATCAAGGGGGACACCGCCCATTTCGAATACATCAGCCAAGCGGCCAGCTCGGGCCTGATGGCGGCTTCCTTGTCCACCGGTGTGCCGCTGAGCTTTGGCATTCTGACAACCTACACCGATGAACAGGCCGCTGTGCGCAGTCGCGACGACGTTCACAACAAGGGGCGAGAGGCGGCTCTGGCCTGTCTGGAAGCGATCCACACCCTCGCAGCGATCAACCAGTTCTCTGGTGCGGCCCGATGACCGACTAGCCTCATGATCTGAAGCTCGGCGCGGCCGGTACCATCCCCACGTCGCCAGAACAGGAGCGGAGATCGGACTGCTACATCGACATGCTTTACGCCACCCGTTTAAACGCTCCGAACTGCCCCCCCACCGTGCCTTATCCGGTAGCCCGAATTCGCCCAATCGCTGCTTCTCATGACAATATGCGAGTGCTTGGTTGTGCGGCGCAGAGAACCGACCGCGAACGACCGGAATGGGGACGGTTGTACCTTGGGGCGATTTTCTGCTGAACGGCGGCTATCGTCATTCAGGTCCTGACAGCTGCCGGTCCCCAACCGGCCCCATTCTTGCCATTGCCCGGATTCCGATAAACGGCTGAGTGGGGGCCGCAAGCGGGCCCGCGGCTTGTGAGAATAATCGATACCGTATCCGCCGTCTCATTCTCTGGTTCCGCGCCTACCAAGCCAACGGCCTCATGCTGGCGGGAAGTGCATGGTTGGTGCGGTCAGACATTTTGCATTTGTGTTTGAGCGCTAGGCCCCAAACTTATCCGGTTGTGGGAACTTGACATCACATTTGTCCTAATCAATAGATATGCATCAATGTTGGGGGCTGATGGCGTGTTGTGGGGGACGAAATTAGACGCGGTGACCCGGCACGGGGCGGCCCAGCTGTTGTTGTGGTCCGCATTTTACTACCAGCTTCCCGCCCTATTGCCCCATATGACAGGCGGTGAGCTGTCCTTCAGTGGTATCTCAGGTGCTGTCACCGCCGCGATCCTGGTCTGGGCCGTGCTCATCCCCGTGGCAGGGCGGTTGGTCGACCACGGCCATGGAGTTGTCATGATGCGCCTCGGCGGTGCTCTGGGTGTCGCCCTTCTGGTGCTGATGACCGTCGTGCCCTATGCGAGCGTGCCGCTGGTGATTGTGGCGTTGGGCGTGCCGATGGCCGCCACCCTCTATGACCCCTGTTTCGCGATCCTGTTGCGCACGACCGGACTGGATGCCAGTCGCGCCATAACCACAGTGACGCTGGTGGCGGGCCTTGCCACCTTGCTCAGTTTTCCGTTGGTCATGCTGATTGCCGCCGCATGGCCGTGGCAGGGCGTGGTGCTGGTCTTCGCGGCAATTGCAGCCCTTGGCGTTGCCAGTATCCCCGGCCAAGCCAATGCGCAGGCGTCCGTCCTTTCCGCTCCGGCGTCGCCTGAGAAGCCGCCGCATCGCACCAGATTTGATGTAGCGCTGATTGCCGTGCCATTCGGGCTGGCCATGTTCACCCATGCGGCGCTGTTATTCCTGCTCCCACTGGCATTGCTGAAAGTCAGCAGTGACAACAGCTGGGCCCTCTATTTGCCCGCCATTCTGGGCCCTGCCCAGATTGCCGGGCGCTTGTTGTGGCGCCGCCTGGCGCCGCGAAGTCAGCCCAAGAGTGCGGCGAATGCCATGTTCGCCCTGTTGCTGTTGCCGCCGCTGATCTTGCTGGTGGCGCAATCGCACTGGATGGGGGTCTTGCTGGCGCTGCTAGTGCAAGGTGGGCTCTATGGCATCCACACCGTCTTGCGCCCGCTCGTTGCCGCTTCAGTGCTGCCGCTGTCCAGTCTGGGTCAGACACTTGGTTCGATAGCGACAATTGGTTTGCTGATGATGGCCGCCGCGCCCGCGCTTGGGGGCGTCATGATGCAGAATCTGGGCTATCAGGGGCTGATCGCATCGCTGTTGGCAGTCAATCTGGCCGCGCTCGGTTTTGCGGTTTTCGGGCAGTTTGAATCGCATGGGAGAGCGAGATGGACCCAGTCATAATTGCCGGCGGTGCGATGACGCCGTTCAACCGACGCAAGGACGGCTCGTCCTGGCGCGACTGGGCCAGACAGGCCTTCGAGGCGGCATTGGCCGACGCCAATCTGGAGCGGTCGGACATTGATGCGCTGGTCGTGGCTAGCGAGAGCGACTTCTTCACCCTGCAACTGAACCCGGCCAGCGTGCTGGCCGATGATCTGGCGCTGTTTGGCAAGCCGGTGATGCGTGTCGAAGGTGGCGGTGCGTCGGGTCACCTCGCGGTGCAGGCGGCGGTGATGCAGGTGCTTTCCGGTCAGGCGGCCCGTGTCGCGGTGCTTGGTGTCGAGGCGCTGGCAGCCCATCTGCCCGGCACCACCGTGTCCGCTCTCTACGGGCTGTCGTTCGACGCCTGGACGGACGGAATGACTGGCGTCGATTCCACCGCGCTTTATGCCTTGTCCGCTCTGGCATTTCAGGAGCGAACCGGCGCCAGCGAAAGCGACTTCGCCGCAGTGGCCGTACGCAATCGGGACCATGCGCGCGACAATAAATTTGCGCATCTGCCACTCGAGATCAGCGTGCAGGATGTGCTGTCGTCGCCGATGATTTCGACGCCATATCACCGGCTGGACTGCTCGCCGCTGAGCGATGGCGCGGCCTGCCTCATTGTCGGGCGCGGCGCGGGTCTGCCACACGCTGGTCGCGATCGTGCCCGGCTGGTCGGCATGGGTGCGGCCAATGACCGCGTCCGTCTGGGCGAGCGGACTGACCCTGGATATTTCGGTGCCAAGCAGATTGCTGCGGCGCGCGCGATTGGCAGCGCCGGCGGGGCACTCTCCGACATCGATATCGCCGAAGTCTATGACAGCTATTCTGGTGCGCAGTTACAGGCCATCGAAGCCCTTGGGCTGAGCGACCAGTTGCTCGCGGATGAACGCGCGGGACGCTTTGGCGCGCAGGGCAGTCTGCCGGTCAATCTCTCCGGTGGGCTGCTGGGGCAGGGCGCTCCGGTCGGCGCAACCGGAGTGGCGCAGGTGCTCACCATCGCCCGCCAGCTCGAGGGCCGATATTGGGGACGCAGGCCTGACCGGACACCCCGCCGGGGATTGGTCGACACCCATGGCGGTATCGCCACGCTGTGCGCCGTCAGCATTGTGGAGGCACCATGAAACGCCAGATGGTTTTGGACTACACGTTGGTCTTTGGCGCCTTGGCGCCCTATGCCGAGGCGGTACGGGCTGGCGAGGCGTTGGCCAGTGTCTGCCAGCACTGCGGCCACACCGCATTCCCCGCCCGCATCGTCTGTCCGCAATGCACCGGCAACGTCATCGCCTGGAAGAAGCTTTCGGGTCGCGCCCGGATTTTGCAGCGCACAGCGGGGCCGGAACAGACGTTTGCGCTGGTCCAGTTCGACGGCGCAGAGACCCGCTCAATCGTGCGGCTGCACGCAATTGATCCTCACCTGTCACACGGGCGGCTGATCGCCCCGCACGATGAACTCATTGGCTTGTGGCTCGGCGCCGATGCGCCTGATGCCAGAAAGGAAGACTAGATGCTGAACGACCTGAATACCGAGGAACTCGCCAAAATTGGTCTTGTGCGCGGCGAAACAGGCCTGTCGATCAGCGTGCCCGATGATGCCAACATCTATGCAATGACGGTGGGGGCGCAACTGGCCGCGGGCAATGGCGAACGCCTTGCCATGATCTTTGAGCAGGCCGATGGCGTCACGCGCTGGACCTTCAACCAGATCGACCAGGCAGCCACCGCTCTGGCGGCGCACCTGCGCGGGCTGGGCCTTGGGCGCGGCAGCCTCGTCGCGCTGCATACCGGCAATCGCCCGGAAACCGCGATCGCCCATATGGCGATCTGCAAGCTTGGTGGCACGGCCGTCACCCTGTCCCAGCTCTATGGCCCCGATGCCCTCAGCCATGCGCTCAATCACAGCGAAGCCAAATGCCTGCTGACCATAGAAAAGGCCTGGGCGCCGCTGCGCGGTACGGCGGCCGCAGACTTCACCCATATCGAACATGTGCTGGTGGCAGGCTCGGCAGGGCCCGAGGCAGATCTGACCGACATTCTGACCGGTCCGGCGCCTGCCGATTTCGTGCCGGATCTGACCGGCGCCAATGACCCGGCCCTGCTGATGTATACCTCCGGGTCAACCGGCATGCCCAAGGGCATCCTGCATGGTCATCGGGTACTGGCTTCATACCGGCCCTCGATCAATCTGTTCTTCAACCTCGCGCTTGAGGACGAAGATGCGGTGTATTTCTCACCGTCCGACTGGGCCTGGGTCGGCGGCTTGCTGGACATGCTGTTTCCCGCCTGGATGGCAGGCCGCCCGGTAGCGACGGCCGAGTCACGGTTCAAGGCCGACTGGGCCTATGATTTCATGGCGCGCCACAAGGTCACCCACACATTCCTGCCCCCGACCGCGATCAAGCGGCTGGCCGACACTGAAAACCCGCGCGGCAAGCATGACCTGTCACTGCGTGTCATTTGCACAGGCGGCGAGGCCTTGGCGGCTGAAACGCTAACCTGGGTGGAGCGTGAACTGGGCGCCGTGTGCAACGAGTTCTACGGCATGACTGAGGTCAACCACCTGATCGGCAATTGTCAGGCCATGTACCCCCGTCGTCCCGGTTCGATGGGCGTTGCTTATCCGGGGCATGATGTCCGGCTGGTCGACGACAATGGTGTGGAAGTGGCGCGCGGCGAGGAGGGCGAGATCGTCACTCGGGCCGACGCCCCGACCCGATATCTGGGTTATCTTAAGAATGCCGAGAAGGAATCTGAACTGCGTCTGGGCGAATGGATGCGGACCTATGATCTGGCCGTACGTGATGCCGATGGCTATTTCTGGTACAAGGGCCGCAGCGATGACTTGATTAAGTCATCTGGTTTCCGCATTGGCCCCGCCGAAATCGAGGAATGCCTCATCGGCCATCCTGCGATTGCTGAAGCCGCTGTTGTCGGTAAGCCCGACAAGGATCGCGGCAGCATCATCAAGGCCTTCGTGCAGTTGGCGCGTGGCTTTGAGCCCTCCGACGAACTCACCGAACAATTGCGCGACCATGTGCGCAGCCGGCTGGCGCCCTACAAGGCACCGCGCGAAATCGCCTATGTCGAGGGCTTCGACATGACGTCGTCGGGGAAAATCAACCGCAAGAAGCTCCGTTTAGCAGAAATCGACGCCCAAGAGCATTGACGCCGCCAATTGGTACATACTAATCTGTAGCTATCAATTTGGAGGTCCCATGAAGTTCGGTATCCATGCAGGCCTTTGGCAACGCGCCTGGAGCGATGATCCAGCGCCGATCATGCGGCAAGCCAAAAGTCTTGGCTTTGACGGGGTCGAGCTTTCCCTGCTCGGTGTCGGTTTGACAGATGCGGCAGCGCTCCGGACCTTGTCTGGCGAGCTTGATCTGGCGTTGACCTGCTCGACAGGTCTGGGCGCTGGCGATGACCCTGGCTCGGCGGATCCCGAGCGTCGCGCTGCAGCGATTGCGACGCTGACCAATGCTGTGCGCACGGCGGGTGCAATGGGCGCGGGCAATCTCTCCGGAGTGGTCGCCAGTCCCTGGGGTTACTACGAGCCGGCGCGCAAGGCCGAACGTGCGAAGTACGCCGCGGAATCCCTGGCCAAGCTTGACTCGATATTACGTGAAGAGGGCGTCGTTATGGGGATCGAGGCGCTCAACCGCTTTGAGTCCGATCTGACCAATACCGCCGCCGAGACGCAGGCGATTGCCGTTGCCACTGGCAGCCAGAACATCGGCGTTCTGCTCGACACATTTCACATGAATGTCGAAGAAAAATCACCGCCAGCGGCCATCGTCGCGACCGGTAAGTCACTGGTGCATTTTCACATTTCCGATAACGATCGCGGCGTGCCGGGCTCCGGCCATTACGACTTCAAGACGACCGCGCAGGCGCTGAGCCAGATCGGTTACACCGGTTGGGTGATGGCCGAAATGTTCGTCACCGCGGGCAATCCCAATAGTGCGGACGTCAATATCTGGCGCAACATTGAAGCGGATCCGACCGAGGCAGCGCGAGCCACGTTGTCATTCATGCAAAGGATTTTTTCCTGATGACTGTGGCACAACAGTATTTTACGCGGCTGCTGGCCAGCATCACCGCCCGCAAGGATGAGCTCAATGCGCTTGATGCGGCCTTGGGCGATGGCGATCACGGTACCACTATGGTCCGCGGGCTGACCAAGGCGGCACAGGCCGAGCCGGGTCTGGGTGCCAAGGCTTTCATGCGCGCCTCTGGCGGGGCGGCCGGGACGCTGTTCGGACTGGTGCTCGTTGCCATCGAGCGGCACCTGGATTCCGGGGCAGATCTGGCGGCCGAGCTTGCGCTGGCCGAAGCGCGCATTTGCGATCTGGGTCAGGTCAAGCCGGGCGACAAGAGCATGATTGACGCGCTGACACCCGCTGTTGCGGCTCTGAAAAGCAGCGGTCTGGACGCCGCCATCGAAGTGGCGCGGCATGGGTGTGAGGCCACCATTGTGCTCGAGGCGCGCCGCGGACGCGCTCAATATGTCGAAGGCAAGGGCAGGGGCCATCAGGACCCTGGCGCGACATCGATCGTGATCTTGTTTGAAGTTCTGCGCCAAACCCAGGAAAACCTATGACCAAGCTCTTCAACAGCCAGGAGACGATGGTCGACGATATGATCGACGGCTTTGTTTCCGCGTTTCCCCAGGTCAAAAGGGGGCAAATCGATCCGCGTGTCGTCGTCCGCAGCCGGGCACGTAAGGACCCCGACCAGAAGGTCACCGTGCTGATCGGCAATGGATCGGGCCACGAGCCAATCGCCATGGGATTTGTCGGTCAGGGCCTGCTCGACGCCAATGTGGTTGGCGACGTCTTCGCCGCTCCTTCGGCTGATCTCATTCTGGACGGTATTCGCGAAGTGAACGGGGCGGCCGGTACGCTGCTGTTGATCTCGCAGCACTCAGGCGACGTGATCAATGGCCGTGCCGCGATCATGCTCGCTGACGACGAGAAGCTGAACGCCCGGGCGCTGCTGATGTATGACGATGTCGCCTCGGCGCCGCCAGAACGGCGGCAGGATCGGCGCGGCGCGCCCGGCACCATGTTTATCTACAAGATCGTCGGCGCCGCCGCTGAAGCTGGGCTGGACCTTGATGGCCTGATGGCGCTGGGCGAAGCGGTGCGTGATCGCACGGTGAGCCTTTCGGCGGCCATCTCTCCTGGTATCTCGCCATTGACCGGCAAGCCCATGTTCAAATTGCCGGAAGGTGAAATCTTCATCGGCATGGGCGTGCATGGTGAGCCTGGTGCAGGCCGCATGCCGCATGGGCCGGTCGACAGACTGGTCGAGACCATCGTCGACAAGCTGCTGCAGGATCGCCCCATCGCTGCGGGCGGACGCGCCGCCGTCATCATCAATGGCATGGGCGGCACCACCCTGATGGAGCTCTACACCATCTGGAACGAGACGAGCAAAGCGCTGGCCGTGCGCGGGATCACCGCGATTGCGCCAATGGTAGGAAGCTTTGTCACCACCCAGGAAATGGGTGGCTTCTCCATCTCGCTGCTCGAGCCAACTGAACAGATGCTGGACTACTGGTGTGAACCCTCCGACAGCCCGGCCTTCCCCAAAGTTTCACTGCTGACCCAGGAGGCACTGTCGTGATGCCCGCTCCTTTCAAATCCCAAGAGCTCATCCACGGCGTGGCCGTTGACCAAGGCAGTGGTCTGGCGGCGGCAATTGCCGCAGCTCGTGGCGCTGATGCACGCGATGATGACCTCAAGACCTTCAAGCGGATCGTTGTAGAAACGGCCAGTCCCTTGGCGACGACCCTGCTGGTCGACTCCAATTACGGACCCCAATTGCTCCCACACATGGCGCCATCCTGCATTCCGATGCTGGCGTTTGAAGCCGATGTTTATCACATCGCTGATGAGGACCGGATCACCCGCTTGCCCGATGATCTGAGCGTGGAACAGTTTCCCGCTCTTGGCGCACCAGTACTAAAATTCTTCCTGTATTACGGTCCAAACGATCCTGCCGAACTGAACCAGCGTAAGTTCGATCTGGTGCGCTCGATCGGTGACCGATGTCGCGCACAGGGCACTACCTTCCTGTTCGAACCCATCGTCTATGATCGCGCTATATCGGATGGCACATCGACGGAATTCGCGCTGCTCAAGCCCAGCCTCGTGCGCCGGGCCGTCGAGGATTTCGTCAATCCTGATTACAAGATCGACATTCTCAAGATCGAAATTCCGGTCACCCTGGATTTCGTCGAGGACTTCGGAACGGCAGCAATGAGCCGCCGTGACGCCGAAGCGGCAATAGTGGATGTTTCCAATGCCGCTGGTGACATGCCGTTCCTCTATCTGAGCGCTGGCGTCACATTCGAGCGCTTTATCGAGGGCCTGTCGTTCTGTAAATCCAGCTCGGGCAAGGCGGCGGGCTTCATGTGTGGGCGGGCCCTGTGGAGTGATGCCATCGGCGTTTTTGGCGCTGATGGCGGCAGCGCCATGGCCAAGTGGATGGAAACAACAGGCCGTGACCGGCTGGCCCGCATGGGCGAGGCCATTGCATGACCTTGCTGGCCCTTAACCCGGACGTTTCAGCCTTTCTGAACGCAGTTCAGGGACTGCGCATCGGTGCCGAACAGGTGCAGGCACGCCAAACCATCACCGTGCTGAACCCATCCACCGAGGAGCGGTTGGCGCAGGTGGCCTGCGGCGAAGCTGACCATATCGATGCTGCCGTTGACGCGGCACGCTTAGCGCTCTCAGGTCCCTGGGGCACCATGTCCAGCCATGACCGCGGGGTGCTGATCTGGCGGCTGGCCGATGCGATTGAAGCGCGCAAGGACATCTTCGGACAGCTCGATGCGCTCGATAACGGCAAGCCGTTCACCAAGGCCCGCGATGTGGATGCTGTCTATTCCGCTCGCCATTTCCGCTATTTTGCCGGCTGGGCCAGCAAGATTGAAGGGCGCACCATTCCGGTTTCCGATCCCGGGCGGTTCAACTACACCCGCGTCGAGCCTGTAGGCGTCTGCGGCCTTATTACACCTTGGAACTATCCCACTTTGATGGTGGCTTGGAAGCTGGCGCCTGCACTGGCTGCCGGCAACACTATTGTCCTCAAGCCTGCCGAACAGACACCGCTCAGTGCGCTATATCTGGCCGATCTGGCGCTGGAAATCGGGTTCCCGCCCGGCGTGCTCAATGTCGTGCCGGGTCTGGGTGCTGGCGCTGGTGCGGCTCTGGCGGGCCATAAAGGGGTCGACAAGATCGGCTTTACCGGCTCGACCGAGACCGGTCGACGGATCGTTGCTGCGTCGACAGGCAATCTCAAGAAGGTTTCGCTCGAACTGGGTGGCAAGGCCGCCAATATCATTTTCCCCGACGCCGACATCGAAACGGCAATCGAGGGGTCGTTCTGGGCGCTGTTTGGCAATAACGGGCAATCGTGCACTGCCGGTGCCCGTCTGTTTGTACACTCGTCCATCCGCGAGCAGGTCGTTGCCGGTTTGGTCAAGCGCGCCAAGGCGCTTTCGGTTGGTCCCGGCATGGACGCCCAACAGCATGATCTGGGGCCCATCATCTCCCAGCAGCAGATGGATAAGGTCTTGTCCTATGTCGGCCAGGGTCAGGCAGACGGCGCGCAATGTGTTGCCGGTGGCGAGCGTATTCGCAATGCCGGGTATTTCGTCGCGCCGACCGTCCTCGATGGGGTGACAGACACCATGTCTGTTGCCCGCGAGGAGATCTTTGGACCCGTCATGGCCGTTCTTTCGTTTGACGATGAAGCCGAAGTTCTGCAGCGCGCCAACAATACTGAATTTGGTCTGGCCGCCGGTCTGTGGACCAATGACCTGTCACGTGCCCACCGCATGGCGGCTCGGCTGCAGGCCGGTACGATCTGGGTCAATACCTGGGGCGATACCGATGCGGCGTCGCCCTTTGGCGGCATGAAGCAAAGTGGCTACGGCCGCGAAATGGGCCAGGAAGCCATCGCGCTTTACTCACAGACCAAGAGCGTATGGCTTGGTCTCAGGGAATCTGATTTGATCTAATCAATTTGTTTCTTTTGAAAGGGTGATCAGGTGGAAAGCAAGTCGGTTCCAAAATATCAGGCCGTGCATGACGAGGTGCTGAACAGGCTCGATACTGGCATGTACTCGGTGGGCACGCGCTTGCCCACGGAAGACGCGCTCGCCAAGTCGTTTGACGTCAGCCGGGTCACGGTGCGCAAGGCGCTCGATATGCTGGTGCAGTCTGGCTACGTCACCGCGCGCCAGGGCAGCGGCTATGTCGTTTCCACGCTGTCGCCGCCATCCTCGACCTGTTTGGTGTCGTTCACCGACCAGGTGATAGGCGAGGGGCGGATACCCGGTGCCAAGCTTTTGGGCATTGACGCCCCGGCTAAATCGGTACCGCCAGAAGTTGCTGCCGTGTTTGACGGTGAACTGACCTTGATCCGTCGTCTGCGCACTGTCGATGGCGCGCCGGTCATGCTGGTGCGCACCTGGGTGCCAAGCCATCTCGTGCCCGACATTTCCGCCGCTGACCTGCCCGAAACAGGTCAGAACCAGTCGATCCTGCGCATTCTGGGGCGTCGCTTCAAGATGCAGTGGACCCGTGCCTGCGAGGTTATCAGTTCACTGATCGCGGACGCCGAAGTTGCCGAATTGCTGGCTGTCCAGCCCAATGCGCCTATTCTTTCACAGGCCTGTACGGCATTTGACGAAGACCAGAAGCCGGTCTTTTACGACCAGGTCTTCCGGCAGTCGCCCATCACCTACAATCTCGACAAATCAGCCCCAACACGAACAGCCGGAAACTCGGCGGGAACCTCTGTGTAATGACCTTTACCATCGGCCTGATCAAAGCATCGTTGCCCAGCTATTTTCCGGAAAAGCATGGTGTCTTTGAACAGGCCGAATCCGCGCTCGGACGCCTTGCAGCGGAAGAGGGCGCGCAACTGGTTGTTGCGTCGGGTGTGCCGATGGATGCATCGCAGGCGCGGCAGGCCATGGATGTGGTTCTCGCACAGGGTGCCGATTTCGTCATCCTGCTGCATGGTGGCTTCACCATGGGTGACGTGGCTCGGGTCCTGGCGAGCTATGATGTGCCTTTGGGATTCTGGGCAACGCCCGAACCCAGTCATGAAGGCGACATCCAGCTCAACAATTTCGTCTCGCTGAATATGAGCATGTCGATTGCCCGCGGTGTCCGCGATCTTCAGGCGTCGCCAGTCCGCTGGTACTTTGGGGCGCCCGATGACGCGGCGCTACAGGGTGTGTTGCGACAGACAATCCAGGCGCTGGGCATGTGCACAGCGCTGCGCGGCTCGCGGATCGGCGTCGTTGGCGGTCTGGCACCGACCTTTTACAATATGGCAGTGCGGGAAGAGGAGCTGTTCAAGCGGCTCGGCGTCGAAGTCGAGCATGTCGACATGCACCAGCTCACCCAGGCGATGACCGGTTTTGCCGGCGATGCCGTAGCGCGGGAACTGACCGCAATGGCAGCAGCAGCCGATGTGGATGGCGTATCAGATGCGCAGATGAATCTGACCGCGCGCATGGTTCTGGCACTGCGCGAACTGGCAAAGGCCAATCGCTATGATGCCCTTGCGGTTTCCGACTGGCCGGCGCTGCAGCAGGATCCCGGCTTTCATCCGGGTGCCGCTTTCAGCTGGCTGGAAGAACACGATCAAATCCCCGTCGCCTCGGAAGGCGATGTCATGGGTGCGGTAACCCAGCTTGCGGTCAAGGCCATGACCGGGCAGGTCGGTTGCCTGCTCGACATGACCTCCCCCCAGCTCGCCGAGGACCGTATCCTGATGTGGCATGGTGGTGGTGGCCCGCTCTATCTGGCAGAACGACGGGCCCGATGGATCAACCATCCAATGATCGGACGCGGCACCGAGCAGGGGCCGATCTATGGCGCCATCGCAGACTATTGTTTTGCGCTGGGTCCGGTGACCGTGCTTCGAATTGGGCGTAGCGGTGCGAGCCGGTTCAGCTTTGAAGCCCAGGTCATCAAGGCGCCGGAATCCGGCTTCACCGGGTGCAGAGGCTGGGTCTCCGGTTTTGCCGAGAACGGCGAAACGCGCAGCGCCCACGACATTGTCGGCGCCGTGCTCGACCATGGCGTAGAGCACCATTTTGTCCTGGTTTCTGGGCATTGGAATCAGGTTCTTGCAGAATTTGGCGAGTGGTCAAACCTCGTCACTCTGGACATCGCCAAGCGGGAAAGAAACATCGGCCTTTCTCCGCGCCAATAGGGCGTTTGGAGTTGACAGGACAGAATTTTCCGCATTAATTTGTAGTATCGAATTGGATACAACCAATTCACTCTTAGGGGAGGGCGCGCGTGACCGAAGTTCGGCTCAATGCGGTTCAAAAACGATTTGGTGCCTTCACGGCAATCGAGTCCATTGATCTCGATATCAAGTCCGGAGAGCTGGTTGCTCTGCTGGGTCCCTCCGGCTGTGGCAAGACGACAACGCTGCGCATGATCGCCGGGTTGGAAGCGCCGACCAGCGGCGAGGTGCTGTTTGACGGCAAGGACGTATCTGACGTTGCCGTGCAGAAGCGCAATGTCGGCATGGTCTTTCAGCGCTATGCGCTGTTCCCCCACATGACAGTCGAAAAGAACGTCACGTTTGGTCTGGACGTGCGTGGCCTGCCCAAGCAGGAAATCAACGAGCGGCTCGAGGAAATTCTCGACGTCGTGCAGCTCAATCAGTTTCGTAAACGCTTCCCGGCGCAGCTCTCCGGCGGCCAGATGCAGCGCGTTGCCATCGCACGCACGCTGATCACCAAGCCATCCGTTCTGATGATGGATGAACCGCTGGCAAATCTGGACACCAAGCTGCGCGGCGAGATGCGACGCTTCATCCGCGAACTACAGAAGCGTCTGGGCATTACCACAATCTTCGTAACTCACGATCAGGTCGAAGCCATGGAGCTGGCGGATCGGGTGGCGGTGATCTTCAACGGCAAGCTCGCCCAGTTTGGCGCGCCGCAGGAGCTCTATCAGCAGCCCAATTCTACTGAAGTTGCCGACTTTATGGGGGCCAGCAACATTTTCAGCGCCAGGCTCCTGGCGGCTGATCGGGCAGAAGCCTCCTTCGGCATCATTGAGATCACCCCGCAAGCGGGGCTCACCACTGGTGCCGATGTGCATGTGATGCTGCGCAGCGAAGGCATCGATCTCTACCCACAGGCTGAGGCGCCGCAGGGCACTCAAAACTTGATTTCCGGCCAGATCAAAGCGCGCGAGTTCTTCGGGGCGTCGGTCCAGTATGTCGTCAGTGCCGGTGGCGCGGACATAACCGTCGCCGAACAATCCCGTCGCCTGCTCGATGTTGGCCAGCCAGTTATTCTCTCGGTCCAGCCGGACCGGGTGTGGACCATCGCCCGTTAGAAAAGCGAACGAAACAGAAAAACGAATGTTTTCAATGAGGAGGAAAGTCAATCATGCGTAAGATAGCACTAGGCGTTTCAATCGTCGCGATGCTCGCCACTGGCGTCGCACAGGCACAGGATCCGGCAGCGACAGAATTCCGCAAGGGCTTCCTCGCCGGCAGCCTCGACTGGTCTGCCGTCGCCGAGCGCGCCAAATCCGAAGGTACTGTGAACCTCTATTACTGGGGTGGTAGCGATCCACTCAATGTGTGGATGGACAGCATTGTTGCGCCAGCGATGGCCGAACTGGGTGTGACGCTCAATCCCGTTCGCATCACCGGCACCAAGGACGCCGTTGATCTCGTGCTGGCCGAACTCGGTTCGGGCAAGATGGTTGGTGAAGGCAGCGTCGACGCAATCTGGCTGAACGGCGAGAACTTCTCGACCCTGAAAAAGCAGGACGCTCTGTTTGGCGCGTTTGCTCCGTTGCTGCCCAATGCCAAAAACATTGAGTGGGACGAGACAGATCCCCGCTCGCTGCTCAACCTGCGCGACTTTGGCGTGCTCACCGGCGGCGCAGAAGTGCCATGGTCTGGCGAGCAGTATGTTTGCGCCGTCAACGCTGATCGCGTCAGCGCTGAAGACGTACCGCACTCCTTTGATGGCTTGCAGACCTATCTCGAAGCCAATCCGGGCAAGTTCATCTACGTTAAGCCGCCGCACTACATCGGCAACACCTTTGTCCAGGAAGCGGTCTATGCACACAATCCTGATGGCACCGGCGCAGCCCCGTTCCAGCAGTCGCTTGACGAACTGGGTGCTGCTGAACTGGCTCGTCTGATCGCACCGGGTCTGGAATACCTCAAGAACATCGAGCCACTGCTGCTCGGTGGTGACAGCGGTACGCCACGCTATCCCGAAGATTCCAACGCGCTGGATGGCCTGTTCCTTAACGGTGAAGTGAACTTCAACTGCAAGTTCGGTCTTTATGCCGTCGCCACCGGCCTCAGCCAGGGTACCTATCCTGAAGCGGCCCAGGAGTTCGTGTTTCCCGAAGGCAACATGATCAAGAACAAGAACTATCTGGCCATTCCAGCCAATGCTCCGAACCCCGGTGCAGCCCTTGTTCTGGCCGATTACATGTCGACCGTTGAAGCGCAGATTTCCAAGCTCGAGTTCACTGGCATGCCAGCGGGTATCGATCCCTGGTTGCTCAGCGACGAAGATGCTGCAGCTCTCGCTGCTGCCTCGCCAGGCCACACCGGTCTGCAAGCAGCCGATCTCGACGCCAACATCGCTCCAGACACCAATGCGACCCTGGTCGATGTGATCGAAGCTACCTGGCTCGAATACATCGAACGTGACAGCACGGACTCGATCGAAACGATCGTGACCCGCGCTGCGGAAAACCTGAACCAGTAGTGCAATTGGTGGCCCGGCTGCAGGCCGGGCCACCTGTCTTCAATTTCGTCCCGGAAGTTTGATATGGCACGCTCCCAAGAAAGCGCACTGAGGGAAAAACTGTGGCTATGGCTGCAGCTCTCCCCGGTATTGCTCATCCTCGCTGTGCTCTTTGGTGGCGCGCTGGTGCTAGCCGTCGTGCAATCTCTGGGCTTCGCCCCTTGGTTCGGCGTCAACACCTTTCCCAGCTTCCAGTATTTTGGCGCGCTGTGGGGCTCAGCCTCATTCTGGGAGTCGCTGTGGCTGACGCTCTACTATGCGACTGTTTCTACGGTGATCGCATTGGCCATGGGCATCGCGCTCGCTCTGGCGCTGGTGCGCACTTTTCCCGGCAAGCAGCTCTACAAATACATCTACAAGCTGCCCCTGATGATCCCCTATACGGTGGGTATCGCCCTGGCCGTGATCATGCTGGGCAATGGCGGCATGGTTTCGCGACTGGCTGCGTTCTTTGGCTTCATTTCTGATCCCTCACAGTTTCCGCAAATCCTCAAGACCCATGCGGGTTGGGGCATTATCGCTGTCTATGTCTGGAAACAGGTGCCGTTCATTACCCTGGCAATCTATGCCGTCATGCTGGGTGTTGGGCGCGAGACCGAAGAGGCCGCCGCCATTCTTGGCGCCAATCGCTGGCAGATCCTTTCCCAGGTCACACTGCCCCAGATCATGCCCGGCGTCGTCTCGTCGACCCTGATTTGCTTTGCCTTCAATGTGGGTGCCTTCGAGGCCCCGTTCATCCTGGGTGGTGGCTTCCCCGATACGCTGCCCGTAGTGGCATGGCGCTATTTCAACGATGCGGACTACACGCTGCAACTTCAGGGCATGGCCACCGTGGTGTCCATTGCGCTGGTCGCGGGCATAATCCTGTTCACCTACCTGGCCATCTATCGCCGCTTTGAACGCAAGATCGGGAGAAACTGATGGCCCGCAAATTTTCCAATACGGCGCTGAACAACCAGCTCTCGGGCTTCCAGAAGATCTATCTGATCCTCATCGTCGGGTTCATTCTGGGACCATTCTTGCCGCTTATCATTCAGAGCCTGGCCTTCCGCTGGGCCTGGCCTGACCTGCTCCCCAGTACGTGGTGGATGGATCAGCGCGAAATCTCCAAGCTGCCGCTTGCATGGGACTATGTGCTCTCGCCCTATAGCCGCATTCTGGAAGCGACCATCAATACCGTGCTGATCGGCAGCATCGTCACCGTGATCTG
Source organism: Devosia litorisediminis (assembly GCF_018334155.1). Taxonomy (NCBI): domain Bacteria; kingdom Pseudomonadati; phylum Pseudomonadota; class Alphaproteobacteria; order Hyphomicrobiales; family Devosiaceae; genus Devosia; species Devosia litorisediminis. Next base: position 263,527 of record NZ_JAGXTP010000002.1, read on the forward strand.
TCTGGCCATCTGCCTGCCGGCAGCGCGCGTTCTCGCTCGGGAGAGTTTTCGCGGCAAATCCGCCTTCGAGTTCTTCCTGTCCCTGCCACTGATCGTCCCTGAGGCGGCAATCGGCATCGCATTGCTGATGATCTTCATCCGCATGGGCATTGCCGGCAGCTATGTCGGCATCATCATTGCGCACCTCATTCCCACCATTCCCTACATGATCCGCATGCTGACCGCGGTTTATCAGGGCCTGGGCAAGGATTTTGAAGAACAGGCGATGATCCTGGGCGCGAGCCGTTGGCAGGTTATGCGGCTTGTCACGCTACCCATGCTGCTGCCCGGCGTAGTGGCGGGTGCCCTGTTCACCTTCCTGGTGTCCACCAACATCTTCCTGCTCACCTTCTTTCTGGGGCAGGGGAAGATCATCACCTTGCCAACCCTGCTGTTCTCAAAGATCGCGGGCGGAACACTGGATGCGTCAGCAGCCGGCATCACGCTGGTGGTGACCCTGCCAGGGGTGGTCCTGCTCATCATTTCCGAGCGCTTCATCAAGGAAGAAGCCTTCGGCAAGGGCTTCGGCAACTAGGATTTCGATATGTTAGACCAGTCTGTGCTCGCGCGCTTTCCCAAGCTGTCCGCAGAGCTCTATCAAAGCCGTCTCGCCCATCCCGGCCATGCCGCCCGCGTCATCATCGACACCGACACTGCCAATGAGATAGATGATCAGTATGCGCTGGCCTGGGCCTTGCTCTCTCCTGATCGCGTGCGGCTTGAAGGCGTGACGGCAGTGCCGTTCTCCTTTGCCCACCACAAGAAAGACCTCATTCGATCGGTGGCCATTCTCAAAAGAGGTGGTCCGGAGAATCCTGCTGAAGAGAAGTTCATGGGTGGTCTGTCCGGTTGGGCGCAGCGCATGGTCGATACCGGACGCGATCCGAACCAGACGCTGTTTACGCTCCCCGACGAAGGCGCCGAACTGTCCTATCAGGAAATCCTGCGCGTCTTTGCCAAGTGCGGCGTGGATGCCCACGGCAAGGTGTTCCGGGGGGCTCCCGGTTATCTAGAGAGCTTCGATGCGCCTCTCGATACCCCGGCGGCACGATTCATCATCGACAGCGCCCGCCGTCGCGAGGATGGGCCGGTCTATGTGCTGGCCATGGGTGCGTTGACCAATGTCGCCTCGGCCCTGCTGCTGGCGCCCGATATCATCGACAATATCGTGGTGGTCTGGACCGCCGGTTTCCCAACCTATGCACCATTCTCGAACCTGCCATCGCTCAATTTGGTGCAGGACAGGTTATCCTCCCGCTTGCTGTTTGACTGCGGTGTGCCGCAGGTCTATCTGCCAGGCTATCACGTCGGTGCGCAGCTCAAGATTTCACTCCCCGAAATGGAGCGCTTCGTGAAGGAGCAGGGTGCCATTGGCGACTATCTGCACCAGCTCTACACCAACAATCCGCTGCATGAGATGTTCGCCATAACCGGCGCCGAGGCCAAGACCTGGGTGATCTGGGACATGATCAACATCGCCTGGCTACTCGACCCGGGCTATGTTTCAACCTTTGACACCCAGTCGCCCAGCCTGGACGAAGACTTATACTGGCGCCAGGACAGCACAAGGCACCCCATGGTCGAGGCGTTTGATCTCAACCGCGATGCGATCTTCGAGGATTTCTACCGTTGCCTGAGTAAGGCCCCTGCCTAGGTGTCTTGGTTTTGCGGTGCCGTGATTGAAGAAGGTCGGTACCACCCCGACTGACATATCTCCAAACTGAGTTGGGCACCGGAATGACCATAGTTGATCTGTGCCAGCTCATGCTGGTCGCCGGCGCCGCCGCCTACCTGCAAACCCTGACCGGCTTCGCCTTTGGCCTGGTCATGATGGCCGCCATAGCCTTGCTGGGGCTCATTTCGCTGTCCGACGCCGCGATTGTCGTGGGCATCCTGTCCCTGGTGAACGCGGTCCACATTCTTGTCAGAGGATGGCGGGAGGTCGCCTGGCCCGCATTCTGGCTGGTGATTGGCCCGACGCTGGCTGCAACCATCGCTGGCTATGCCATTCTTGAGCATGTGGCCGCTGCAAATCTGGCAGTGCTACAATTGGTCCTGGGCCTGGTGATTATCGCGGCAGCCGCACAACTCCTCCTCAGACCTCACCCATTGGCCGAGCCATCACCCCCACGGCACTTCATTATGGCTGGTGCCGCCGGAGGTCTGCTCGGAGGGTTGTTTTCAACGGCGGGTCCGCCTCTGGTCTATCTGTTCTATCGCCAGCCCATGGCGGTTGCGACGATCCGGGTAACGCTGGTCCTGGTGTTCACAGTCAGCATTCTGTTGCGCACGACGATGGCCGTTGCGACTGGTGGCTTTCCTTATGCCACGGTGTGGTGGAGCCTGCTGGCAATCCCCGCCATTCTGCTGGCCACTGAAATCGCCCATCGATGGCCCCCCGCGATGGCACCCAATACCCTACGTCGGCTAACATTCGGATTGCTGCTGGCTTCGGGGCTCAGCCTGAGCGTTCAGGCGCTGCTCTAGCGATCACCGTTCTCGGCGATGCTCAAAGACGCTTGGCGAACTATCGCCGCAATGTTCCCTATTGTAATGTCTTGGCACGATGCGGATATGATCCAGTGCCTTGGGGTTAGGCTTTGAACGCTTCGCGAGCAGTACAGGCAGTTTTCAAGACGCGCGCCATTTTGCTTGTCGCGTTGGTTGCTCTATGGACTGCCGGCGCTGGTTTGCATCACGTACCAGATGCCCAGGCACACACCATCGACGTCGCGGATATCGCCTCGCATCACACCTCCCAAGAGAACGGTGACACAACGGTGGACAGCCGTCTTGATCGTTGCTGTTCAGGAATTTGGTGCGTTGCACTATTGCCCCGAACAGAATCAGATTTACGGTCCGTAGGCTGCGAAATTGCCGCTTCTTCGCCACTGGTAAACGCCGCTACTGCGATTTCGAACCGTCTTGAGCGCCCGCCGAGATCCGCCTGATTTTTTGACGTTGCTCCAACATCGAATCAGGAAATCAAGATGAAACGAAGAGACTTCGTAAGATTGCTCCCTCTTGCTGCCGGCGCGATGCTGGCCAAGCCAGGATACGCTCAGCAATCAATATGGGATATGATGTCCCGCAGCCGCACGCTCGACCAGACCGATCGCGAAACGCATAGCGTCGCGGCGTTACAAGCGGTGGATACGAATGAACCTATCCTGTCGTACGACACTGCCAACAACCTGCAATTCGCTATCGCACAGTATGAGCCGTTCGTTCTCGCGGGCGGTTGGGAACAGGTGCCGCAAGAAGCGTATGGACTAAACATCGGCAACGCTCGCGATGCGGTAATTGCGCTCAAACGTCGGTTGATATCGTCGACGGACATGCCGTTGACCGAGCGCATAGACGACAGATTTGATACGCCGCTGGATGCCGGCCTACGCAGGTTCCAAGCACGGCATGGGCTGCTGATTAGCGGCCAGGTGGATGAAGCCACCTGGTATGCACTAAATGTGCCGGCCGAGGCTCGCTTGCACCAGCTGCGCCTGAACCTGTTACGGGTGCAGGCAATGGCCCCGAAGCTGGCGGATCGTTACGTTGTGGTCAACATTCCTGCCGCGTCAATTGAGACCGTCGATGCCGGCAAGGTTTCACGCCGACACACAGCCATCGTGGGTCGCATAGATCGGCAAACCCCAATTCTCAAAAGCCGTATTCACGAGATCAACTTCAACCCGTTCTGGAACGTCCCGGTCAGCATTATCCGACGTGATCTGATCAAGTACATGAATGAGGACGCCGATTACCTGACCAAGCAGAATATCAGGATTTATGATGGACAGGGCAAGCAGTTACAGCCCTCCGACATCAACTGGCAAACTGAAGATGCGGTCAACTACAACTTCCGCCAGGATCCTGGGCCAAACAATTCCATGGGAAATGTGAAAATCAACTTTCATAACCGTCATGCAGTCTATCTGCATGATACACCGACCAAGGGATTGTTCGGAGAGAACGCACGCTTCTATTCATCTGGCTGCGTTCGTGTCGACGAAGTTCAAGATTTCGTTGAGTGGGTGCTGCGTGACAATGGCGATTGGGCAAGACCTGAGATCGCTGGCATTTTCGCCAGTGGCGAGCGCAAGGACGTCGCGGTGAAAAATCCTGTCGAACTTCACACCACTTATATTTCGGCATGGGCCAATCGCCAGGGGACCGTCAGCTTCCGCGATGACGTGTATGAATTCGATATGGCGGGCAAAGTAAATCTCGAGGGATAGCCTTCAGAATAGGCGTGAAGGACCAGATTATCTGGCTCTCCCGCCTGTCGCCAATATGTTGACGATCGCGATCGCGAAACGCCTCAGCCGGCATTGAACTTGCTCTGGTGCGTGCGGTCTCGCCGCTTTGGGCGACTGGCACATTCGCCGTCCAAAGCCGCTTACCAAAAATGGAACCGAAATGAACCGCTTTACCCTTTTCCTTCTGTCATCAATTGCCTTGCTGTCCGCACCCGCCGTTCGTGCTGATAGTCACGGTGTTCCCATATCCTCACTGGCGCATGCTCACGGTATAGCCTTCGCAACGAACCCGGCGGCCGGTGTGATCCTGGCGACGCACCACGGGGTCTACAATGTCGATGACGCAGGTCAGGCAATTTTGATTTCTCAGCCAGACGATTTCATGGGGTTCACTCGTGTTCAGGGAGACCGCTTCATAGCTAGCGGACACCCCGTGCAAGGCGGCAATATGGGCGTTCTGTTATCCGAAAATGCGGGAGCTGACTGGGATCGCATCGCCGATGGCAGCAATGGCCCAGTCGATTTCCACGCGATGAGTGTCAGCGCTGCTGACCGGCAGACGGTCTATGGACTTTATGGGGGGATCCAGGTCAGCCAGGACGGGGGGGAGAGCTGGACCCAGACTGGTCCCGGTGCTCCCGACACGATCGATATCGCAGCTGCACCTGACTCTCGCGGATCCGTCTACGCAGGAACCCGTTCGGGCCTGATGTTCAGCGACGACTTTGGTGCAAGCTGGGCACTTCAAGGGCCCGAGGGCGTACCAGTCACGGCAGTAGAGGCGAGCTCTACGGGAACGGTGTATGCGTTTTTTGCCGGCGCGGGCCTGTTCGCTCGGAACTCTGACGGAAAGTGGTCTGCTCTCTCAGAGAGTTTCGGAAACCAAGTGATGCTGCACATCGCTTTGGACGAGGCCTCGCCAGACCGCATGGCATCGGTGCTCGACGACGGCTCGGTTCTGCTCAGCTCAGACGGCGGTGTGACCTGGCGCGCCTTGGGGTCATGATTGCTTTGCGGGCCGCCATTGTCGCGGCATTTCTGACGACGCCAGCTTTTGCCCAAGCCACACTGCCCGATGGGACGGCCCTATATCGAGACAATTGTGCGAGCTGTCACGGTGCAGATCTGAAAGGCCAGCCAGACTGGATGTCGCCCTTGCCTGATGGCAGGCGTCGGGCGCCCCCGCACGACGCCTCGGGTCACACCTGGCATCATTCAGACGAGCAATTGCTAAGGATAATCCGAGATGGGTTGGGCGCCATAGCGCCTGGCTATGAATCCGACATGCCGGTCTTTGGTGAAACACTCTCCGACGCGGAAATCATGTCGATACTGGGGTTCATCAAGCAAGGCTGGCCGGAGCGCGAGCGGCGGTACCAGCAGGAACGGTGAACCAGACGCTACGCCGGCCCGCCGCCGCTTAATGGCTGCAGGGGGGCGGCCGCGGCGCCGTAGATTTGGCAGTGCAACCATCTTGACCTTGCCACGGTTGTAACCACTACATCGGTCGCTGAATGACACCAAAGGGGATACCGGTCATCTGCAGAATTGGCACGCTATTGCTGGTCACGATGCTGTTTCTTGGACAGCTGATTGCGTTCGCCCCAGCGCACGGCGCAACCGTGAATGGCTCAGGTCAGCCAATTGCGGCATCGGCGATGCCGCATGTAGAACTTTCCCCAATGCTGTCGATGTCTGACCATGAAGACGGGACAATTCATCATTCTGGGGGAGCACACTGCATCGGGTGCGCGATTGTGGCGCCGTTGTACAGCTTTGGGTCCCGGTCGGTTAAGCATTCACAGGTCATTCCTTTCGTCCAGATGCTCGCACATTCGGTTCAGCTTCCCCACTTCCGCCCGCCCATAGCTCCGTTCGATTGATGTCACTCCGGCATATGCCGGACACCTCTTTTGATGGAGATTCACATGAGCCTGAAGCTCTCACGCCGAGCATTTCTCGGTTCTGCGGCCATTGCTGGTGCCGCCACTATCCTGCCGTCGCGATGGGCCCTTGGCGCCTCGCAGTCCAAGACCCTGGCGATCGAAAAACGCACGATCGAGGTTCTTGGCAGAGCTGCCAGTGTTTACGGCCTTGCTGGACCAGACGGACGACAAGGTTTGTTTCTCGGGGCCGATGAGCCGTTCACGGTCACCCTCGATAACCAGCTGGATGTGGACAGCATCATCCACTGGCATGGTCAGACACCGGCCCCCGATCTCGATGGTGTCGCGGACACAGGCTACGTCGGGCCCTTGGCTTCGGGGGAAATGCGAGAGTACGATTTTGCGCCACGACCCGGCACCCATTGGATGCACTCCCACCACGGACTCCAGGAGCAGCGCCAACTTGCTGCCCCGTTGATTGTACGGACACGCGAAGACGAAGCCGCCGACGTGCAGGATGCAACCGTGCTGCTTCATGACTTCGCTTTCCGCAGCCCGGAAGACATTCTCGAAGACTTGGTAGGCGCGACCGCAAGCGGTCAAGATGGCGTGTCCATGGGCGGCATGATGGGTGGCATGATGATGCCGGGAATGAACAACGCCCCCATGATGGGTGGGACCTCCATGATGGCCATGGATCTCAATGATGTTGAATACGACGCCTATCTGGCCAATGACCGGACTTTAGAGGATCCCGAGGTCATTCGGGCTGAGCGCAACGGTCGAGTGCGGCTGCGATTGATCAACGGGGCGGCCTCAACGGCCTTCTGGATTGACCTTGGTGCCACGCAAGGCACCGTGATTGCTGTGGACGGCAATGATGTTGAACCAGTCGAGGGGTCTCTGTTTCCCCTCGCCCAGGCCCAGCGGATCGACTTGTTGATCGATGTTGCTCCCGGCTCAATTGTGCCAGTCTTTGCGCAGCGGGAAGGTGGGCGGGAACGCACGGGGGTAATCCTCGCCGCGCCCGACGTTACCATTCCCAGGTTTTCCGAGCTCGCAGACAATGACATCGGACCGGTCGACCTATCGCTTGAGGCTGTACTGCGCGCCAAATCAACCCCGGGAGCACGTTCGAGTGCCAAGTCGTCAGTCATGCTGATGGGCGCCATGTCTCCCTATGCCTGGAACATCGATGGCAATTACTGGCCCGATACCCGACCAATTGAGGTGAGGCAAGGCGAGCGCATTGAGCTTGAAATGATGAACCACTCCATGATGGCCCATCCGATGCATCTGCACGGGCATCACTTTCAAGTCACCAATATCAACGGGAAACCTTTGGCTGGTGCGATCCGCGACACGGTCGTTGTGCCGCCCATGGGCCGTATTTCAATTGCATTCGACGCCGATAATCCAGGCAGATGGTTGTTCCACTGCCACAACCTCTACCACATGGCGACCGGCATGATGGGCGAAGTCCGATACGTATAGCCTGACCCATGGGGTTCCGGGCGGCGGTATGACTGCGCGGAACCCGAGCCAGCACCCCAACACTGCACAACAAGGAGGCTCTCCATGAGCTACGCAAAATTTGCGGCAATGATCCTGACGTCTACCATCGTCATGTTTGGCCTGATGTACCTGAATACTTTTGCACTCGACCACATCTTCTGGAGCCAGACCCGCGGCTGGATGGCACTGTTGATGGGCGCCGTAATGGCCATCATCATGCTGCTGTTCATGCTCTCCATGTACAAGAACAAGGCCGTGAACATCGCCATATTGGTGGGCGCAGCTGTGATCTTTGCTGGCTCGCTCTGGTTGGTTCGCAGTCAGCAGACTGTCGGCGACGTGGACTATATGAAGGCCATGATCCCTCACCACTCGATAGCCATTCTGACCAGTTCCCGCGCTCACATTAAAGACCCGCGCGTGCGTGAGTTGGCTGATGGCATTATTGAGGCTCAGGTGCGTGAGATAGCCGAAATGAAACAGCTGATCGCCGATCTCGAGGCCAATCCGCCGGCGGCAGGTGCCAACGAACTGCCGCCGACTGTTCCCACTCAATAGCTCTACTAGGCGTCGCTCCTTCAACTGGGGGCGGCGCTAGTCTTTGATGTCCAGCAGGTAGGTGGCCATGTCATCAAGATGTTTGGAAAGCAGGAATCTGGTACTGCCGTGCACCACGTCAGCCATGGAGCCTCCAAGTGTATCTCCATCTGGCAGAACGCCCGTTTTCAACGCCGAAACGAGGTTTTCTTTCGTCCACCCATTAGCCAGCAGATCATGCGACGTTATTGAAGGGGATGCACCGCCGTCCTGCATAACAGGATCACCGCTGAGGTCTCCTTCAGGCGCCAAACCACCGGCGAGATTTCGCGGAGAATGGCACGCCGCACAATGTGTTGGTCCCAAAACAAGATACCTGCCCTGGTTCCAGGCCTCAGATCGCGAAGGGTCCTCTTTGTAGGTGTAAACTCTTTCAAACAGTGACCGCCACGGCTTTAACCCTAGCCGGATATTGAACGGGAACTTGACGGCGTTGGGCGTTGACGGCGCCGCTACGGCAGGCACCGCTTGAAGAGCTTCCCAGATATCGGCGAGATCCCGATCCGTCAGACTGGCGTAGAACTCAAAGGGAAACGCGGGGTAATAGGATTCCCCGTCCGGCGACACGCCTTGGCGTACCGCGCGTGCGAACTGCTGAAATGTCCAGCGTCCGATGCCATACCCGGCATCCGGGGTGATGTTGGGGGCGTAGAAATTGCCAAATTTTGATTCCAGGGCCGCTCCACCAGACATTGGTTTCCCGCCTGGCGCCGTGTGGCAGGTTACGCAGCCCGCCAACCTGGCTAAGTAGGCTCCCCGCTTTGCATCCCCTTTGAGCTCGGGTACCGACTGCGTTGCGGGGAGAGGCCAAACCACCAAGGCAAGCACGGCCATAGCCGCAGCGAAAACGGTCAAGATCGACAATAAATATAGCCGTTTCATGCTACCGCCTAAACGCTGCATGACAGGAAGAACAAGTTGCCGTGATCTCGGCAACAATCTGCTTTGGCTCGCGGGGCTGCGCGGCGATATCGCCCGAAGGCGCCGAGCTGGCTATCAGGGAATCAATGGCGTCCGAGCTTGCCTGCTCCTCGCTTGGAAGCCCCATCAGGCCCTCAAAGCTCATTGCTTCCCATTCTGTCGGTGGCTGTTCCACGACCTCAGCAGCAGTTGGCTCAAGTCCAAGACGAGCTGGCTCTGCCGCCATGGCAAGCTCGTCGCCTAACTCTGCCAAGCGGCTCGAATAGTCGGAGAATTTTTCCCAGCGCTGCCATATCTCGGGCCGCGCAACGGACGGTGCGTCCAAACTGCCTTCCGGAAACAGGTCTGTCATAGCGTTGCCAGCATGCATGCTGATCATACCGGCCGCTTCCACGATGGTTGCCTGCTCGACTTGTCCTCCGCCTTCCAGCAGCGGGGTCAGGGCTTTCACCTGCTCGGCGAGCATCATCATGCCCATCATCCGGTCTGCAACGATTCCCGTTGCACCCCCGTGACCCGTTGCCGTTACGCTTGTTCCAAGCGCAATTCCGCCGGCTACTAGCCAAGCGAATACACTGATTCTATTCATAAAATTTTCCCGCAAAGTTTCCTTGGCCGTTAGGACGGCCGCACCAGATGGTCGGTGGTTAGGGGCGCGGAGGACGAATATCCGGCGGAGGGCCGATGGCGGCACTGCGGGTCTTGAGTAGGCGGACAAAGCCAATACGGTCTGCAACTCGACAGTGTTCGACTAACAACACCGCGAAGATCATGGGAGAGCCGCAGTGTACCAGCGAGCCAGGCGATTGATGATGGTCGGTCCCATTGAGCTCTGGGACCAAATCGACATGCGCCGCCACCGATTGGGCATGGTCCAGGTCTGGCGCCGCATGGGCAGGAGCACTGCCCAGGTATATCACTAAGCACATGGCAAGAAGGTGGACGATGCAGCGGAACGACTTCAACCAATGTATCCTATTGTTCGCCCCGATGACGATTGAGTGTCTTGCGCACGAACTCAAGCGACAGCACACCGTCTTCAGGTTAACAAAGCGCTAACTGAAGTCCAGGGCAATCCGGGCGAGGAGAGCTTTGGCTTGGATTGCGCATCATCCGATCTTTACGGCCAACAGTCCAACCTATGCCCATGCCAATTGCTTTCCCCATGAGAAGTCCGATGTGGGGCCCCGGAGCAATCTCGATCGCAGGGCACGTCATGCTCGTTGCTGCTTTGCTGGCCTTTCCTGTGTCCCGGCAATTGTCCAGCCCACGCCAGCGCGTCATCTCGGTGGATCTGGTTTCCGCGCAACGGGCGGCCCCCACAGAACCGCTACCCGATACGGGGCAGCTAACTGCACAAGTTTCTGCTCCCCAGACCGCTACGCCACCTCTTGTGGCACCCAAGTCGGTCGCGCCCATGCCAGCTACCAACAACCCCGATGATATGACCGATGCGGTCAATTTGCTGGCGAGCGACATACTGCACGATCCAGCTAATCGGGAAGTCCGAGAGATGCTGCCGCGACTGGACCGATACGAGAGAATTACCCAACTGTGCAGCATTGAAGCGCTGGAACAGGTGCGGTTAAGCGGTGCCGCAGCGTTGGCTGACTCTGCAGTGCCCAGTGCGTTTGGGAATACTTCGATATCTGGAGTCGTCATGAAAGCACCGAACGGCGCCTACCGTGCGGATAGGAGGTGGTTCGAAATTAGCTTTGAATGCACTGTTGGAGACGATCTCGAAAGCGTTGCCGCGTTCAAGTTTCGTCTTGGCAGGGCAATCCCGAAAGACGCTTGGGAGAGCCACAACTTGATAACAGAAGATTTCGACGACGACTGATCGATGGGCTGAAATCCGGTCAGTCTTTCCAGCGCGAGGCTGAAGCCTTGGCTTGATCCAAAACCACCCGCGTCAGTCTTTCGACGCGCCCAGGCGTTCCTGCCGGGACGTGGCGAAGACCATTCCGCGGAGGCTGTTGCACCATCTGCCCTGACTAGACGATGCGTGCGCTTCACACATAGAAAGGTTCCCCTGCGAAGCCCCGCCATGCGGCAGCTCAATGCCGTCCGCGGAGATGACACTGCTCCTGGTAAACGACGCCCATCGGCGCCAAAAAAGGCGTTGCAAAACGACATGCGATTAGATGACAGCCTCGGCCTCATTATTGCGGGCGGGCGGATGTCCTGCATGATGTCGCTGTTGAGCATCGGTTTCACAGAACTATCTATTGATTTCAATGGAGTAAGAGTTTGCAGTTCTGATCTGACCGGCGCGCCACTTCTTTTCAAACATCACTTCAGCCACCACTGCCAAAGGCAGTCCGTGTCATGCGGGCTTTGTTGCGGCAAACCGATCGGCCGCCGCGATGGTGCTTGCAATCCAATGGGGAACAACGCTCGTATCAGTTTGAGTAGTTAACCCGAGACACACAGCAATGGCGTCACCCCAGCACGCGGATAATCCCCAGCCAGTGCGCCGTCGTCGCCGAAACTGGCGCTGGTTGATCGTACTCTTGGTGCTGCTGGTCGGCGCGGGCGCCTATGGCTATGTGCAGCGCCCCTGGGAAACCAAACCGACCGCCGTGGCCGTTGAAACCGTGTCCGAAGCACCGGTCTCCCAATTGCTGGCCGTCAATGGGCGGGTGGCTGCCCGCGATGTGGTCAATATCCGCTCTGCTGTATCCGGTCTGGTCACCAATGTCGGGGCTCGTGAAGGCGCCAGCGTGGCCTTGGGCGATCTGCTGGTGCAAGTCGACACCGCCCAGCCCCAGGCGCTGGTGGATCAGGCGCAGGCGGCCCGCGCAGCCGGACTGGTCAGGCAGGCTCAGGCGCAGGCCGATGCGGACCGGGCCCGTGCTCTGGGTGATAACGCTACCCGCGCCACCCGCGAAGATGCCGAACGCAGCCTCACCGCCGCCAGCAACGAGGTTGCGCGGCTGACCGCAGCCCTGGAGCAAGTGCAAAGCCAGCTCAGCCAATACACCATCACCGCCCCGCTCAGCGGCACCGTACTGGACCGCTCGGTCGATCAGGGCCAGTTGATCGACACCCAGACGGCTTTGTTCACCGTCGCCGATCTCAGCCAGTTGCTGGTTGAAACCGATGTCGACGAACTCTATTCTGCCCGCATCAAGCAGGGCCTGAAGGCTCTGCTCAAACCTGTTGGTGATACCGTCCCCCAGCATGGCACGGTGGTTTTTGCCGCGCCCACGGTTGATCCGAGCACCGGGGGCAGGGCCATCAAGATCGCCTTTGACCAGCCTGTCGATTTGCCCGTGGGCCTGACCGTCAACGCCAATATCATTGTGGCGCAAACCGACGCCGCCCTGGCCATTCCGCGCGGTGCGATCCTGACCGAAGACACTCAGAGCCATGTGCTGCTGGTCCAGGATGGTTTGGCGGTTGCGCGTGAAATCGAATTCTCCGACTGGCCTGCTGACCGCGTCATCGTCACCCAGGGCCTGGCCATTGGCGATCAGGTCATTCTTGATCCGACCAGTGTGACGCCGGGCCAGAGCGTGGTGGCGGAATAGCCAATGCTCTACGGCCTCAAGATTGCCATGCGATATCTCACCGCCAGCAAGGCCCAGACCGGGCTATTGATTGCTGGCGTGGCCGTGGGCGTGTTTGTTTTCATCTTCATGAGCGCGCTGATCGGTGGCTTGGCCGTCTATCTGGTGCAGCGCACGGTTGGTGACATTGCCCATGTTACCGTCCAGGCGCCCAGCCGCGATGCCGTATCGCTGCTGCCCGATAGCGCCGGCGTGCTGGTGGTGCAGCAGCGCGTCACCAATCAGCGCGAACAATTGCGCACCGCCGATGCCTTCGTGCCGGTGATCGAGGCATTACCTGGTGTGGCTGTCACCTCCCAGCAGATTGTCGGCAATGGCTTTCTGGTGCGCGGCATGGTGACCGCTCCGGTCGGCGTGACCGGGGTTGAGATCGGCAAGGTCTCCGCCATCGCCAATATCGAAAAAGCACTGGTTGATGGCAGCACTGATCTGAGCAATTCCACCGTCATCATCGGCAAGACGCTGGCGCACGATCTCGGCATTGGTGTGGGGCAGGTGGCCCGACTGCAGTCTGATCGCGGCGTCGAGCGCGCGCTCGTGGTTGGCGGCATATTCGAGCTTGGCCTTGATGCACTCGACAGTCGCGCCGCCTTTGTCAGCCTGGCCACGGCCCGCACCCTGTTCGAACTGCCGCAGGGTATTTCGCGCATTGAGATCAAGCTCGATGATCTTGATCAGGCCGATGCCTTTGCCGCGCGCATCGCGGCTGAAACCGGACTGCAGGCGACCTCCTGGACCGAGGGCAATGCACAATTGCTTTCTGGCCTGCAGGCGCAAGGCAGCTCGGGCACCCTGATCAAGGCCTTTGCCCTGATTACCATTGTCATCGGCGTGGCCAGTGCCCTGCTGCTCTCCACGTATCGCCGCCGCCCCGAGATCGGCATCATGCGCGCCATGGGCGCCAGCCGTGGCTTTGTGATCTTTGTTTTTGTCACCCAGGGCTCGCTGATCGGCATACTGGGCGGTCTCATCGGTGCCGGGCTCGGCTATGCCGCTCTCTCGCCCTTTCCGGTCCCCGAGCTGGCCCCGCCCGGCGGCCTGCCGGTCGATGTGCGCCAGGGCGCCTATGGTCTGGCCATCGGCCTGACCGCCCTGGGCGCCATCCTCGCTTCTATTCTGCCCGCGCGCTCGGCAGCCCGCGTCGACCCCGTTTCGGTGATCGGTCAATGAGTGCGCTGCTGGACGTCCGCGATCTGGTCAAGACCTATGGCGAGGGGGATGCGGAAACGCGCGTGCTCAAGGGGCTTGATCTGTCACTGGAAACCGGGGAGCTGTCAGCCTTGCTGGGGCCGTCGGGTTCGGGTAAGTCGACCCTGCTGACCATTCTGGGCACGCTGATGAAGCCCACCTCGGGACAGCACATCATGCTGGGGCAGGATCTGACCACTGCCGATGACCGCAACCTCACCGAGTTCCGTAATCGTCATATCGGTTTCGTCTTCCAGTTCCACCACCTGCTGCCCGATTTCACCGCGCTGGAAAACGTCATCTTTCCATCTGCTGTGGCGGCAGGGCGCGAAACACGCGCCGCCCGCGATCGGGGCCGGGAACTGCTGGCGCGGGTGGGGCTGCAGGATCGCACCGATTTTGTGGCCACCAAGCTGTCAGGCGGTCAGAAACAGCGCGTCGCCATCGCCCGCGCCTTGATGAACCGGCCCGAATTGGTGTTGGCCGATGAGCCCACGGGCAATCTCGATCGGGAATCGGCCACCCAGGTGATGGAATTGATCGCCGAGATCAATGACAACGAGCAGACCACTTTCCTGATCTCCACCCACGACGAAAAGATCGCCGAGACCTGTCGCCGCCAGGTCCGGGTGCTTGACGGTCGCACCGCAAGCCAGTCCCAAAGCTAGAACAGCCCCATATGGCGCTGCATGGCCGCCGAAAAGTGGGCATGTAGCGCCGCCTCGGCCTGCGCCGGATCGCGTGCCTTGCAGGCGGTGATGATCAGCATGTGCTCGCGCAGCGAGCGTTGCGCCAGCGGGGCGGTCAGCTTGCGATCGAGCCGCACCAGCCGCAGATAATTATGCATGCGCTTGTAGCTGGTTTCGATCAGTGGGTTGTTCAGCGCCCCGATAATGGCGTTGTGCAGCAATTGCTCCAGGCTCTCGAGTTCGCTCTTGCCCACATCGGTCAGTCCGTCGCTTTCAATGGCAGCGATCAGCGTCAGATGGCGGCGTTCGATCTCGGCAAGCTCGGCGTCCTCGGCCGTTTCGGCATAGACCGCAACCGCCGCCCGCTCGATGATGCTGCGGAACTGATAGGTCGAGCGCGTCAGCTCCAGCCCCGGCTTGACGAACTGAATACCCGAGCGCGGATGAATGGTCAGCACGCCCTCGGTTTCCAGGATTTTCAGCGCATCCCGCAGCGGCGCCACCGGAATATCGAGTAGCTTGACCAGATCGTTCTGCGACACGAAGGCGCCGGCAGGCAGCCGTCGCGCGAACAGCATTTCCAGGATGCGCGTATAGGCCACATCGCTGAGCCGTCTGCTGCCCCCAGTCCCTGCTGCTACATCTGCACCCACTTGCGGTCCTCCAAACAATGGTCTATCAACTCGTATCACTGATATATCAGTAACACGAATTGGTCGATCAATAACATCATGCGCATTACCGAATTCAGGATTACCCGTTTCCAGTTTGCCCGTGATCGCGTGATCGGCGACAGCCAGGTGCGCGCCGACGACGCCAATGTAGCTGCCCTAGAGCTGATTGCCGATAGCGGCGAGGTGGGCCTGGGCTTTATCCAGACCTTGTTCCATCCGCTGCCCGACGAAAGTGAAATCGAGCGCGTTTTTCTCTCCGAAGCCTGGCCTGATCTAGAAGGTCAGCCGCCCGTGGCGCTGTGCAATCGTGTCGGGCGGCCGCGTGGCGGCAAACAGCGGAGCTTCTCGCTGCCATTCCATGAGGCGCTGCAGGTGGCGCTCTGGGATCTGGCGGCCAAGCAGGTGAATCTGCCGCTGCACAAAATGCTTGGCGGCCAGCGCGAGCGGGTCAAGGCCTATGCCAGTGGCCTCGACTTCCATCTCGATGATGACGCCTTTGCCGATTTCTTCGCCCATGCCGACGAGCTCGGCTACACCGCCTTCAAGATCAAGGTTGGTCATGCCGATTTCGAGCGCGATCTGCACCGCATGCAATTGCTTGCCAATGTCGTGCGGCCCGGCGCGCAATTCATGGTCGACGCCAATGAGGCCTGGGGTGCCAAGGAGGCACTGGTCAAGCTCGAAGCCTTCCGAGCTGCCGGCTACGATCTGCTCTGGGTCGAAGACCCCATCTTGCGTCACGACATCGATGGCCTGCGCCTGCTGCGCGAAAGCGCACCATGGACCCAGATCAATTCGGGCGAGTATCTCGATGTCTCGGGCAAGCGCGCGCTGATGGCTGCTGGTGGTACCGACATTCTCAACGTCCATGGTCAGGTCACCGACGTCATGCGCGTTGGCTGGCTCGCCGCCGATCTGGGTGTGCCGGTGTCGCTCGGCAATACCTTTCTTGAGGTTGGCATCCACGCCGCCTGCGCGCTGCCCGAGGTCGAGTGGCTGGAATATTCCTTCCAGAACTTTGACCATCTGGTCGACCAGCCCATCGAAATTCGCGACGGCTGGGCCTATGCCCCCGATCGTCCCGGCCACGGTCTGGTGCTCAGCGAAACCGCGCGCACCCAATGGCGCCGCCCCAAATTGCTGAGCCGCGCCGAACTGGGCGAGGCCCCTCACAATCCGCGCGTCAGAAGCGCACCGAAATTGGCAGCCAGCCGGGGTTAACCGGTGCTGCCGACGCCCATCATGGAGGAGACAATGATGAAACTGACTCACACACTCGTCGCGCTTTCCGCGCTGCTGGCAGCCAGCCCCACGCTGGCCCAGGAAATTACCGTCTGGGACTGGAAGTCTGGCGACCCGGTAGCGGCAGCCTATTTCGATCAGGCCAAGAGCGCCTTTGAGGCCGCCCATCCCGGCGCCACGATCAACTATGTCTTTCAGCCCAATGACCAGTATTACACCCTGCTCGGTACAGCGCTGTCCTCGGGCGCGGGCCCGGACGTGTTTCTGATGAATGGTGGCGCCCAGGCCAAGGCCCGCATCGAGGCGCTGGTCGACCTGACTGCCGAAGGCGCCGACCTGATCGGCACTGAAGAATTCGCTGGCGACGACGGCAAGCTCTATGCGCTGCCGCTGACGCTGCAGGGCTTCGTGGTCTATTACAACAAGGGCCGCTACACCGAGGCGGGCCTTGATGCCGAAAACCCGCCCACCACCTGGGCCGAACTTGAAGCCGCGTGCGAGGCGATCAAGGCCAAGGGCGCCGTGCCCTGCTTTGCTCTGGGCAACAAGGAAGGCTATGGCGCCGAATTCTTCCTGTCCTCGGTGGCGGCCACCTCGCTGACCGCCCAGGAACAGGCTGACTGGACCGCCGGCAAGCTGAAATGGTCCAGCCCGCAGATCAAGGCGATCCTGCAGGCATGGGTCGATACCCAGGCCAATGGCTGGTACCCGCAGGGTGCCAACTCCACTGCCAAGTTCATGGACGAATACGAGATGTTCATGCGCGGCGAAGCAGCCAGCACCATCGGCCTGCTCTCCGACGTGGCGCACTGGAAGCAGTTTGACGAATTCCTCGGTGCCGACAATCTGGGCGTCTTCCGCCATCCTTCGCCCACCATCGCTGCCGACAAAACCGAAGGTGAGCCCAAGGTCCCCGTCTCGGGCGGCATCGGTTACGGCGTCAACAAGGCATCGGCCAATGTTGATCTGGCCAAGGCCTTCGTTGCTGAACTCGCTTCGCCCGGCACGATCCAGACCTTCGTCAACATTGCCGGCGTTGTGCCGGCCAATACCAAGGTCGATACCTCCGGTCTGGCCAGCCCTTCCATCAAGACCATTCTGGAATGGCTGGGCACATCGAGTGCCCCGACCGCTCACGCCAATGCCTCCGCTCAGGAGCTCGAAGAATGGCATCGTCAGAGCCAGCTCTTGCTCAATGGCGAGACCAGCGTGGATGATGCAGCTGCCCGGCTCGATACCGTGCAGGCCGAAGCCAAGCCGCAGGGCTGATCGAACGCACGATCACGGGTGGGGCCTTGGCCCCACCCATTCCGGAAGCTGATCAATGACCACCACCACGACCGCGCCGATGACCAGAAAACGCAAGCCCCGGCAGGGCTCTCGCGCCGAACGCCGTTTTGCCTATCTCTTCGTGCTGCCGGCGGTACTGTTGGTGCTGGTATTCCGCATCATTCCGCTGATCTGGGGATTTGCGCTCTCTTTCACCAATTCGACCGGGCTGGGCACGGCTGATTTCGTCGGCGCGGATAACTACGCCGCCATCGCCGGCGATCCGACCTTTCACGCATCCCTGCTCAATACCGTGATCCTGCTGGCAACCCTGCCGATCTGGATCATGCTGCCTATGTTGCTGGCCATCCTGATCCATCAGGGTGTGCCGGGCGGCAAGCTGTTCCGGGCGGTCTATTTCTTCCCCGCCGTGCTCAGTTCGGTCATTGTGGGCTCCATCTTCAACGTCGTGCTGCGCTATGATGGCTCGCTCAATGCACTGCTGAAATTTTTCGGTATCAATGCCGTCGACTGGCTGGGCACTGGCGCCACCGCACTGGGCAGCCTGATTGCGGTACAACTGTGGTCCACCTTCGGCATGAGTCTGCTGATCTTCCTGGCAGGCCTGTCCACCGTGCCCAAGGACATGATTGAAGCCGCGCGCCTCGAAGGCGCCTCGCTGGGCCAGACCTGGTGGCACATCATCATTCCGGCCTTGCGCCCCATCATCGAATTCGTTGCCGTCGTCACCACCATTGGCGTGCTCACCTCGATGTTCGGCCTGATCTATGTGCTGACCGCGGGCGGTCCTGGCACAGCGACCACAATGCCCGAATTCCTCATCTGGCTCGAGCAGGGCAAGATGAACCGGCCCGGCTATGCCGCGGCAATTTCCATGGTGCTGTTCGTCTTGATGGGGGGGCTGGCCTGGCTCCAGATCCGCATCATGAACCGCAACGCCAATCTATAGGAGGCGGACATGGCTGCTGCGGGCAAAAAAGAAAAACGCATTCTCTGGATCATCTCGGTGCCCATGGCACTGCTGGCGCTCAGCTGCGTCTATCCGGTGTTCTTTGCCATCAACAATGCGCTCAAGACCTCCAAGAGCTACATTCTGGATCGCTTCGGGCTGGCGACAGCGCCGACCTTCGACAATTTCGTGCAGGCTTGGACCCGCTCCAACCTCGACACCTATTTCCTCAATTCGGTGATCGTCACCGTCGGCGCGGTGGCGCTGCTGCTGGTGGTGTCCTCGCTGGCCGGGTTTGCGCTGGCCGTGCTGCGCTTTCCCATGCGCAAGCTGATCTTCATCGTCATTCTGGCGTCGCTGATGATCCCGGTGCAGGTGGTGCTGGTGCCCTTCTACAAGACCATTATCGGGCTGGGTCTGCTCAACACCCATATCGGGCTGATCATCTCCTACACCGCGTTTTTCCTGCCGTTCTCGGTCTATCTGATGACCGCCTTTTATAGCGGTCTGCCCCGCGAACTGGTCGAGGCGGCTCGCATCGATGGGGCCAAGCTGATCCAGGTCTGGTGGCATGTCATGCTGCCCATGGGCAAACCGGCACTGATCACTCTGGGCATTCTCAACACACTTTATTGCTGGAACGACGTGCTGATCTCGTTGCTGGTGCTGCAGGACAAGCGCACCCTGATGGTGGGTATCGCCGCGCTGCGCGGTGAATACACCACCAATGTGCCACTGCTGTCGGCCGGCATCGTGCTGGCCGCCGCACCCATCGTCATCATCTACATCATTTTCCAACGGCAGATCGTCTCCGGCATTGCCGTTGGCGCCGTGAAGGGCTGATACCATGCCAGAAATCGCACTGCAGAATATCCACAAGAGCTTCGGCAAGGTCGACGTCATCCGCGATGTGTCGCTGGAAATCGAATCCGGCGAGTTCGTGGTCTTTGTCGGCCCCTCGGGCTGCGGCAAGTCCACCCTGCTGCGGGTCATCGCCGGGCTTGAAGACGTCACTGATGGCAGCGTGCATATCGCTGGCAAGGACGTCACCGACGAAGAACCCTCCGATCGCGGCGTCGCCATGGTGTTCCAGAGCTATGCGCTCTATCCCCATATGACCGTGGCCGACAATATGAGCTTTGGCCTGCGCATGGCGCATCGGCCTAAGGCCGAGATCGACGACAAGGTCGGCCGTGCTGCCAAGATCCTGCAGCTCGATCAACTGCTCGACCGCAAGCCCGGCCAGCTCTCGGGCGGCCAGCGTCAGCGCGTCGCCATTGGCCGCGCCATCGTGCGCGATCCCAAGGTGTTCCTGTTCGACGAACCCCTGAGCAATCTGGACGCCGAATTGCGCGTCCAGATGCGCGTGGAAATTGCCAAGCTGCACAAGACGCTGGGCAATACCATGATTTACGTCACCCACGATCAGACCGAGGCGCTGACTCTGGCGGACCGCATCGTCGTGCTGCGCGGCGGCGTGATCGAACAGGTCGGCTCACCGCTTGAACTTTACGAAAACCCCGCCAACGCTTTCGTTGCCGGCTTCATCGGCTCCCCCCGCATGAACTTTGCCGCTGGCAAGGGGCTGCCCGGTCAGCGCATCGCCTTTGGCGGTATTGAATTCGATTCGCCGGTCGAGATCGTTGACGGCAACGAGGTCAGCGTCGGCATCCGCCCAGAGCATCTAGATAGCGAAACCGGTGTAGTACTGCCGCTAAAGGTTGAACTGGTCGAGCAGCTCGGCTCCACCACCTATGTGCATGGTGTGCTCGAGACCGGCGAGACGGTGGTGGCCGAGCAGCGCGCTGGTGGCTGCGGTCTGGGCGATACCATCGAGGTCCGGTTTGATCCCAAAAAGGTCCGACTGTTCAACGCCGCCGGTATGCGGTTGCGCTGATGGGCCAGCGCATGGCCATGGTCGTCGCGCTCAAGCCAGAGCGCATTGAAGACTACAAACGGCTGCATGCCGCGCCATGGCCGGAAATGAACGCAGCGCTCAAGGCCGCGCAGATCGCCAACTATTCGATCTATCTGCGCGAGCCGGAAAACCTGCTGTTTGGCTATTGGGAATATGGCGGCAACGATTTTGCCGCCGACATGGCCGTGCTCGGCCAGTCAGATGTGTGCAAGCGCTGGCTGGCCCTCACCGATCCCTGTCAGAGCCCGCTCGACAGCGCGGCGCCGGGGGAATGGTGGAGCTATTTGCCCGAAATCTTTCACCTCGATTGAGCCATCGGCAAACCACAACGAGATGAGGCATCATGGTTGAACTGTTTGGAGAAAACCTGTCGCGTCGTGCGCTCGCCGAGCGGGCAGGGGCGTTGTCCCAGTTCGCCGGCGTGCGCCTGATGACGCTGGGCGACGGGCTTGAGCGCGGCATCCGCATGCTCGAGTTCCGCACCGGCACCGGTCTGCGCTTCACCGTGCTGATCGACCGCGCCTTTGATCTGGCCGATTGCGAATTCAAGGGCCAGTCCATTGGCTGGAATTCGCCCGCCGGATTCCGCCATCCCGGCCTGCACGAATATGAGGGCGAGGGCGGTCTGGCCTGGGCGCGCTCGTTTTCCGGCTTGCTGGTGACTTGCGGGCTCGACCACATCCTGTTCATGAACGACGTGCCCGCTGACAATTATGTCTATGGTCCCAAGGAGACTGTCAGCCACTCCCTGCATGGCCGTGTCGGCACGATTCCCGCCAAGCTGAGCGGCTATGGCGAGCGCTGGGAGGGTGACCGCTGCTTCCTCTGGGCCGAGGGTGTGGTGCAGCAGGCCGCCGTGTTTGGCGAAGACCTGCATCTGATCCGCCGCATTGAAGCCGAAGTGGGCACCAATGAAATCCGCATGAGCGACCGCGTGGTCAATCACGGCTTCTACAAGACCCCGCACATGCTGTGTTACCACATCAATGTCGGCCACCCCGTGCTCGACGCCGGGTCGCGCTATCTGGCGCCAATCCGCGACGTCGTCTGGGCCGCTCATGCTGGCGCTGACTATGAAAAACAGCAGACGGGTTATCGCACGCTGCCCGCGCCCCAGCATGGCTTCCACGAGCAGGTCTGGCAGCACGAAATGGGCGCCGACGCAGCCGGCGAAGTCCCCGTGGCGCTGGTCAATGACCGGATCGGTCTGGGCTTTGAGGTCACCACCCGCAAGGAGCAGTTCCCCTGCCAGTTCGAGTGGCAGAACCTGCAGGCCGGCCAATATGCGCTGGGCATCGAGCCCTCTACCCATCACGTTCTGGGCAATCTGGCGGCGCGCGAACGCGGCGAAATGATCTGGCTCGAACACGGCGGTGAGCGCCGCTACGACACCATTTTCCGCGTGCTCGATGGTGCCCAGGCCATTGCGGCTTCTGAAGCGCGCATCACCGCCATCGCCCAACAACCTCAGAGCGACTACCCCATGCCCTCGGGTTTTCACGCCAAGCTGGAAGGACGATTATGAGCACCGACCAATTCGGCTCACTGGCCGGCAAGACCATTCTCTATACCGGCGCTGCCGGTGGCCTGGGCCTCGAAACGACGCTCGAATTCCTGCGCACCGGCGCAAAAGTTGTTGCCATCGACAACGACACCACCAAGATCGCCGCGCTTGAAGCTGCAGCAGAAGGCCTGCCCGGTCTGACTGTGGCCAGGATCGATATGTCCGACCTGGCCGGTCTGCGCAGCGGACTTGAGGCGCTGTCCGAACAGGTTGGGGGCTTCGATGTCGTGATCAACAATGCCGCAATCTACCCGTCCAAGCCCTTCGAGGATTTCACCATCGAGGAAATCCAGCTGATCCAGCGCATCAATGTCGAGGCCGGCATTGTCTGCGTGCAGGTGGCGTTGCCGCACATGAAGGCCACTGGCCGTGGCCGCATCATCAATATCGCCTCGGTGACTTTTTCGGGCGGCTGGTCCGAACTGGCCCCCTATGTGCAGTCCAAGGGCGCGCTGATCGGGCTGGCCCGTGCCTGGGCCCGCGAATTTGGCGCCCATGGCATCACCGTCAATGCCATCTCACCAGGCGCCTTCCCCACAGACGCCGAAAAGATCCACCCCGACCTGCCAGCCTATGAAAAACGCATCTACGAGCATCAGGCCATCCAGCGCCGCGGCAGCCCTGCCGACATCGCCAATGCGCTGATGTTCCTGGCCTCGGACGCTTCCTCCTTCATTACCGGCCAGACCATCAATGTCGATGGCGGCTGGGTCATGCACTAACCAGACCGGAACTCACATGGGTATTCTCAGCGGCTATCGCGTTCTCGACTGCTCCATCGCCATGGCCGGGCCCTTTGCGGCCCAGCGTCTGGGCGATCTGGGGGCCGATGTGGTCAAGGTTGAACCGGTGACCGGCGAATGGCAGCGCCATGTCGCAGCGGGCGGGGCGCAGGGCAACAAGGTCAATGTCTCCTTCCTCTCGCTCAATCGCAACAAGCGCTCGCTGGCAGTGGATTTGAAAAACCCCGATGGCAAGGCGGCGCTGATCGAGCTGGTCAAGACCGCCGACGTCTTCCTGCAGAACTATCGCCCCGGTGTCGCCAGGCGGCTGGGCGTGGACTACGAAACCCTCAGCGCCATCAATCCCAAGCTGATCTATGTCTCGATTTCCGGCTATGGCGAAGACGGTCCCTATGTGAACCGCCCCGGTCAGGATCTGGTGCTCCAGGGCATGTCGGGCGCCATGCTCTCGGCGGGCCGCGATGGCGAAGCGCCGACCCCCGCCGGTCAGTATCTGGTCGACGCCATTACCGCCTATACCGCCTTCGAAGGCGTGCTGGCGGCCTTGCTGCATCGCGAACGCACCGGCGAAGGCCAGATGGTTTCGGTCAATATGCTCGACGCCATCACCACCATCCAGATGCAGGAACTCTCGGTGTTCTCGGTCGGCGAAAAACCACAGACCCGCTCCGCCGAACCGCACGCCCATGTCTATATCCGCGCGCCCTATGGCGCCTTTGCTACCAGCGATGGCTTCATCATTGTCGCCTTCCCCAAGCTGACGACATTGGGCGAGGTCATCGGCGAACCGAGCTTCCTTGACATGGATGACGAGGTTGATTGCTGGTCGCGTCGCGACGAGATTTTTGCCAAGACGCGTGAGCGGCTCAAGACCGATACTTCCGCCGCCTGGCTCGAAAAACTGCGTGCTGCCGATATCTGGTGTGGCCCGGTCTATGGCTATGCCGATCTGATCGAGGACGAGCAGATCAAGCACAACGGCACCTTTGTCGAATATGACCACCCCACCGAAGGTCATGTCAAAACCCCGGGCTTCCCGATCCGGTTTTCCAAGACGCCCTCGACGGTGGATCGCGGCGCGCCCCTGACCGGCGAGCACACCCGCGACGTGCTGCGCGAAGCCGGTTTTGCCGACGCCGCTATCGATGCGCTGCTGGCATCAAAAGCCGTGCTGCAGGAGGGACAGTTATGAGCGACAACATCAAAATTGAGCGCGACGGCTTTGTTGGCATCATCACCATCAATCGGCCCGAAAAGCTCAATTCCATGACGCCCGAAATGGCCAGCGCGCTGGTCGAGGCCGTCACCGGTTTCAATACCGATGATGCTATTCGCTGCGTCATCCTCACCGGCGCGGGCGACAAGGCCTTTTCGGCCGGCTCCGATATCCGGGTCCTCGACGATTACGACACGCCCTGGAACTTCCGCAACCGCCCTGACTATTGCGATGCGATCCGGGCGCTGCTCAAGCCATCCATTGCCGCGGTCAACGGCTATGCGTTTGGCGGCGGGCTCGAAACTGCCATGGCCTGTGATATCCGCATTGCTGCCGATACGGCGAGCTTCGCCGCGCCCGAAATCAAGCTGGGCTGGATCGGCGGTGGTGGCATGGCCGTCAATCTCGCCCACGCGGTGGGCCCGTCCAACGCCGCTCTGATGATCATGACCGGCGATCCCATCGATGCGCTCCAAGCCGAGCGCTGGGGACTGGTCAGCCGCGTTGTGCCTCAGTACAGCCTGCTCGATGAAGCCAGAAAGATCGCTTTGGCCATCGCTGCCCGCGCCCCGATTGCGGCTGAAACCGCCAAGCTCAATCTGCGCGCCGCCTGGGACAAATCCACTGCTGACGCCATCACCTATGAGCGCGATCTGCAGACTATCTGCTTTGCCACCGACGACGCCCGGGAAGGCCGCGCCGCCTTCAAGGAAAAGCGCCTTCCGACCTTCAAACGCCGTTAGGACATTTCGCCACCCCAAGGCAGGCCACGCGTTACAAAACAGTGCGCTTCGCCTATGGTTGGGAGATGAAAACCTATTCCGCACAAGACGTTCGCGAGGGCCTTGATTGGCCTGATCTGATTGCCGCGCTCAAGGCCGCTTTTGCCCAGGGGGTGGAAGCGCCATTGCGCCAGCATCTGCATGTCGGCGGCGATGCCATCAATGGCAATCTGCTGCTGATGCCCGCCTGGCAGGCAGGCCAGCATATCGGCGTCAAACTGGTGACGGTCTTTCCTGAAAACGACGCCGTCGGCCTCCCCGCCGTAGCCAGCGTCTATACGCTGTTTGATGGCCGGAACGGCACCATTATCGGCCAGATCGATGGTGGCGAACTCACCGCCCGTCGCACCGCCGCCGCCTCCGTGCTGGCCGCAACATTTCTGGCGCGCACCAGCGCCCGCAATCTGGTGATCCTGGGCACGGGTCGCGTCTCCAAAAATCTGGCGCAGGCCTATTGCGCCATCTTCGCCATCGACAAGCTGACCCTGTGCAGCCGTTCGCTCGACAAGACGCAGGCGCTGGCCACCGAGCTGGGCCCCATCGCGCCCAATGTCGTCACCACGACCGATTTCGCCAGCGCCGTCAGCGATGCCGATATTCTCAGCACCGCCACGCTGGCCAAGACGCCAATCGTGCTCGGCGAGCTGCTGCGTCCCGGCACCCATGTTGATCTGGTCGGTAGCTTCCGCGCCGATATGCGCGAAGCCGATGATGCCGTGCTGGCCCGCGCCGGGGGCATTTTCGTTGATACCTTTGAGGGCGCCAGCAAGGAAACCGGCGACATCACCATCCCAATGGCAGCGGGTACCATTACCCAGGAGAGCCTGCTGGCCGATCTGGCCATGCTGTGCCGGGGCGAGCATCCCGGTCGCCAGAGTGACACCGCCATCACCGCCTTCAAATCGGTCGGCACGGCGCTTGAAGACCTGGCTGCTGCTGTCGCCCTGACGGCGCCAGATCGCGATTGATCAGCTGATCTTGGGCCAGGTGTCCGACAGTCGATAACCGGCCGGCCATGGGTCGGCCGGGTCCAGCATTTCCTGCCGCGTCCCGGTTATCCAGGCGCGGCCAGTGATCGAGGGAATGATCGCCGGCTTGCCCGCCAGATCACTCAGCGCTTCGAGCTTGCAGAAGAACTCCGAGCCGATGATCGAGCGACCGACAAATTCGTCGCCGACCTGCATCAACCCGCGCGCATGCAGCACCGCCATGCGGGCCGAACAGCCCGTGCCGGTGGGTGAACGGTCGATCTTGCCCGGCTGGATCACCACGGCATTGGCCCCGGTCAAGCGACCCTCAATGGTCTCGAGCGGCGCCGCGATCTGGCAGAACGAAATATGCGCCCATTCCGGATTGGTCGGGTGGGTGAAGCCCAGCTGTTCATTGGCGGCGCGGGTAATGCGAATGCCGGTCTCGGCAATCTCGCGCGCTTCGTCTTCCCGAATGGCAAAGCCCAGCGCCTTGGCGTCGGCAATCACAAAGCTGTCGCCGCCATAGGCTGTATCGACGTGCAGCGTGCCAATGCCTTCCACCTCAATGGTGGCGTCGAGCTTGTCGACGAAGGAGGGCACATTGCGCACGGTGATCGATTGCGCCTTGCCGTCGCGACACTGCGCCACCACCTCGACCAGTCCACCCGGTGCTTCAAGCACCATGCGGGTTTCCGGCTCGGTCATCGGCACTATGCCGCTATCGAGCAGCACGGTAGACACGCAGATCGAGTTCGACCCCGACATGGGCGGGGTATCCTCGGGCTCCATGATGATCCAGCCCATCACCGCCCTCTTGTCCTTGGCAGGGACCAGCAGATTGATATGGCGAAACACCCCGCCGCGTGGCTCGTTGAGCACGAAATTGCGCAGCGTCTGGTCCCTGGCGATCCAGCGCGACTGCTCCCACAGCGTATCGCCGGGCGGTGGTGCCACCCCGCCGACAATCACATCGCCCACCTCACCCTCGGCGTGGCAGGAGATGATGTGAATGGACTTGCTGGAACGCATGGCGAGGGGTCTCGGGGTAAGAGGTTAGACGATATGCAGCGCAGGCTCGCCCAGCACATCCAGACGCGGCGTCACGCCCAGACCGGGTGCATCCGGGGCAGTCATGAAGCCCTGTTCACGTACCGGCGCTCCCTCGGCAATCGAGGTGGTGACATAGCTGTTGAAGTCGGTCGCCGAGAAGCAGAATTCTTCGGGCGTTGAGCGCGCCAGATGGGCGATCGCCGCGGTGGTGATGTCGCCGCCCCAGGTGTCCTCAATGGTCATGGGAATGCCGCTGGCCACCGCCAGATCGCGCATCAGCCGCGCCTTGGTCAGCCCCCCCACCTTGGAGATCTTGAGATTGATCACGTCCATGGCGTCTTCGGCCAGGCCCTTGACCAGCGAGCCGGCATTGTCGATCACTTCATCAAGGATGAACGGGCGACTGGTGCGCCGGCGGATCGACAGACATTCCTCATAGGTCATGCAGGGCTGCTCGATATAGACATCGAGATCAGCCACTGCCGCCACTACGCGGGCGGCTTCAGCGCGGTTCCAGCCGGTATTGGCGTCGGCCACCAGAATATCGCTGGGCGACAGGATAGCGCGACAGGCGTGGATGCGCTCGATATCCTCTTCGGCATTGCCGCCCACCTTGAGCTGGAACTTGGTATAGCCCTCGGCGCGATAGCCGGCGATCTTGGCCGCCATCTCCTCGGGCGATTGCTGGGAGATGGCTCGATAGAGCGCCACCTTCTCCTGCGCCGCGCCGCCGAGCAGGGTATAGACCGGCAGCCCGGTCAGCTTGCCCAGAATGTCCCAACAGGCAATGTCGATTGGCGCCTTGATGTAATTGTGCCCGCGCAGTACCGCATCCATATGCCGATTGATGCCATTGAGATTGGTCGGGTCCATGCCGATCAGCTTGGGGCCGATTTCGTGTAATCCGCTGCGCACGCCCAGCGCATAGGATGGCAGATAGGCCGAGCCCAGCGGGCAGCATTCGGCATAACCGGTAATGCCCGCATCGGTTTCAATCGCCACCACGGTGGTGTCGAACACATCGACAAAATTGCCATTGGACCAGCTATAGCGGCCTTCCTTGAGCGGCAGATCGACCTGCCAGGCAGTGATGGCGGTGATTTTCATGGCAGTGATGTCCTTGGGTTAGTTGACCAGAAAGCCGTGCTTGAACGGGTCGCGGTCATCGACAAAAATTGTGTTCAGGCCGGTCATCCGGGCCCAGCCGGCAATCGAGGGGACGATGGCAGGCAGCCCGCCCACGCTCAGCGTATCTTCGACGCGACCCTTGAAGATCGAGCCGATAATGCTCTCATGGATGAAGGCATCGCCCGCCTTGAGCTTGCCCTTGCCATACCATTGCGCCATGCGCGCCGAGGTGCCCGTGCCGCAGGGCGAGCGGTCGATGGCCTTGTCGCCATAAAACACCGCATTGCGCGCCGTCGATCCGTCGTGCTTGGGCGCGCCGGTCCACATCATGTGGCTCAACCCGTTGATCTCGGGCTTTTCGGGATGGATGAAGCTGTGTGCTTCGTTCAGTCGCTGCCGCAGCACCGGGCTCCAGCGAATGAAATCGGCCGCCGAGTACTGGTCCATGTCGGCGAAGTTTTCCTGCGGATCGATGATCGCATAGAAATTGCCGCCATAGGCCACGTCGACCTTGAGCATGCCCAGATCAGGGCATTCCACCTCAAGATCGGTCTTGTAGAGGAAGGAGGGCACATTGGTGATTTTGACCTCTTCGACGTAATCACCCACCTGCCTATATTCGGCGATCACTAGCCCGGCGGGGACTTCAAGCCGCACAGTGCCGGGTGTCTTTGGGGTGATCAGCCCTTGTTCAATCGCCATGGTCACCGTGCCAATGGTGCCGTGCCCGCACATGGCCAGACACCCCGAGGTCTCGATGAACAGGATCGCCATGTCATTGGCCGGATCGGCGGGGGGATAAAGGATCGAGCCCGACATCACATCGTGGCCGCGTGGCTCAAACATCAGCGCGGTGCGGATCCAGTCGTGATGGGCTAGGAAATCGGCACGCCGCTCCAGCATGGTGGTGCCCTTGAGCAGCGGCCCGCCGCCTGCCACCAGCCGCACCGGATTGCCGCATGTGTGCCCATCTACGCAAAAGAAACTGTGTCGTGCCATGGCTGTTCTCGAATTAAAAACGGTCCGCCGCAAAGGGCGTGATGTCGATTGCCGGTGCCTTGTCGCTGATCAGATCCGCGACCAGCCGCGCTGTTGCTGCCGATTGCGTCAGGCCCAGATGCCCATGCCCGAAAGCATAAACGATATCAGGGCTTGCCGTTGAACGACCGATCACCGGCAGGCTGTCGGGCAGCGACGGCCGAAAGCCCATCCACTGCTTACCGCCGTCGGTTTTCAGCCCCGGCATGAAGCTTGCGGCCTTTTTCAGCATCGCATCGGCCCGGGCATAATTGGGCGGCAATTCGAGCCCGCCCAGTTCCACCGCGCCACCAATGCGTATGCCATTATCCAGCGGCGTCACCACAAAGCCGTGCCCGCCAAAGATCAGCTGACGCTGCAAGGGGAAGGCACCGGCGGGCAGGGTGGTATTATAGCCCCGCTCGGTATCGAGCGGCACGCTGTCGCCCAATCCCGCAACCAGGTTTTTCGACCAGGCGCCACAGGCAATCACCACCTGCCTGGCCAGC
This sequence comes from Devosia litorisediminis, assembly GCF_018334155.1. Taxonomy (NCBI): domain Bacteria; kingdom Pseudomonadati; phylum Pseudomonadota; class Alphaproteobacteria; order Hyphomicrobiales; family Devosiaceae; genus Devosia; species Devosia litorisediminis. The sequence goes on from NZ_JAGXTP010000002.1 coordinate 293,243, forward strand.
ATCGTCTCGCCATTGCCCAGCGCGACGATGATGCCATTATCGCCCGGCTTGACACTGCTGACAGTCTCGGTGAGCAGTGTGGCACCCTTGGCCAGCACAGCCGCGCCAAGCGCGCTGGCAAACTCATAGGGCTCGCTGACGGTTTGCCATTGCGGCACGAAGGTGCCGGCAACAAACCGCGCCGCCAGCCCCGGCTGCAAATCCGCCAGCCGCGCCCCGCGCACATGCTCAAAGCCGATCCCGTTTGCCTCGCGCACCGCCCAGTCCGACAGGCTGTCGCTGAATTCTGCTTCGCTCTCGTAAAGCTCCAGCGAGCCTTCCGAGCGCACCATATGCGCGGTGCCGGCCGCCTGCGTCAGGGCCGCCATCTCGCTGCGGGCCAGCTCCATCAGCGCAACCTGCGCGGCAATGCTGGCATCGCGCTTGTCGCGCCAGCCCGCGCGCCAGAAGCGCACCAGCCAGGGCATGATTTTGACGAAATAGGCGGGCGGAATGCTCAGGGGCCCCAGCGGGTCCATCAGCCAGCCGGGAACCTTGCCGATCATTCCCTTGGCCGCCATGGGCAGCACGTCGGAAAAGGCAAAGGCGGCCGCATTGCCGAAGCTTGTGCCCCGGGCAATGCCTGTCTTGTCGATCAAGGTCACACTGCGCCCCGCCTCTTGCAGGCGGAACGCAGCTGAAAGGCCGATAATACCGGCCCCGACAATGACGACATCAGCCTGGTTGGTTTTGACCATTTGGCTGTCTGCCGATCGGGCTAAAGCGCTGCCAGCGTGGGCCGCGTATCAATGGCGGTCTGGACGATCTTTTCGATCATCTTGCGCTCCTCGCCGATCAGCGGCAGGCGCGGTGCGCGTACCCATTCGGCGCCTTCGCCAGCCATCTGGTTGGCCAGCTTGATATATTGCACCAGCTTGACCTTGGTATCGAGATGCAGCACCGGCATGAACCAGCGATAGATCGCCAGGGCTTCCTCGACCCGACCCGCCTTGGCCAGCTTGTACATCTGCACGGCTTCATTGGGAAAGCTGTTGGTCATGCCCGACACCCAGCCAACCGCGCCGAACAGCACGTTTTCCAGCATCAGGTCGTCCACGCCACAGAACAGCTTGTAGCGATCGCCCAACACATTGATCATATCGGTGATGCGGCGGCTGTCATGGCTGGATTCCTTGACCGCCACGATGTTCTTCTGATCGTTCAGCCCGACGAAATCCTCGGGCAGCAGGTCGACCTTGTAGGCGACATGATTGTTGTAGATCATCATCGGCAGATCGACGGCCTGCGCCAGCTTCTTGAAATGCTCGACAGCTTCGCGCGCATCCTGCTGATAGACCATGGTTGGCAGTGCCATGATGCCGTCAGCGCCGGCCTTCTTGAGGCGATTGGCGGTCTCGATAGCCAGATCAGTGGTGTATTCGGCAATGCCGGCAATCACCGGTGCGCGGCCATTGGATGCTTCCACGGCGGTACGCACGACGAGTTCTTTTTCATCCAGCGACAGCGACGAGTTTTCGCCCAGCGTGCCCAGCATGATGAAGCCTTCGCAGCCCGCCTTGAGGCTGGATTCGACATGCTTCGCGGTCGAGGGCATATCCAGCGCCCCGTCCTGCTTCATTTCGGTCATCAGAGCGGGGATAACGCCTTGCCAATTCACAGTCATTTCAGTCTCACAGTCTAGAGGGATTGATGGAAATTCTATTCGCCCAGATAGGCCTGGACGATGGATTTGTCGGCGCGCAGCGTGGCGGCCTCGCCCTGCATGCGGATATGCCCGCCCTCGAGCACATAGCCATAATCGGCCAGCTTGAGCGCCAGCCGCGCATTCTGTTCGACCAGCAGGATGGTGGTGCCGGCCTCGTGCAGCCGTTTGACGATCTGCATCGTCTCGATCACCAGCTTGGGGGCCAGACCCATCGACGGTTCGTCCAGCAGCAGCAGGCGCGGGCCGTGCATCAGCGCCCGGCCAATAGCCAGCATTTGCTGCTCGCCGCCCGAGAGCAGGGAGCCGTCGCCATGCTGGCGCTTTTCCAGCACGGGGAACAGGCCGAACACCTCTTTCATCCGCTTGGCGCGAAGGGCCGGGTCCTTGACGGTAAAGGCGCCCAGTTCGAGGTTTTCGCGCACGCTGAGCCCGCGCAGCACGTGGCGCCCTTCAGGCACATGCACCAGACCGCGCCGGGCGATCTCGTGAGCGGGTGTCTGGGTAATGTCTTCACCCTCAAACAGCACGCGGCCACCGGTTGCTCGCACAAGGCCCGAAATGGTCTTGAGCGTTGTGGTCTTGCCCGCGCCATTGGCGCCCAGCAGGGTCACCATGGCGCCGGTCTCGACCTTGAGATCAATGCCGTTCAGCGCCACGATCCGGCCATAGCCAGCGGTGACCCCTTCGAGCTGCAGGATGGTTTCAGCTGGGGTGCTCATAGCAGGTCCTCCCCGTCTTCCTGACCCAGATAGGCTTCGATCACCTTGGGGTTGGCCTGGACTTGCTTGGGTGTGCCTTCGGCAATCATCACGCCATGGTCGAGCACGTTGATGTGTTCGGAAATCTTCATCACCATGCCCGTGTCGTGTTCGATCAGCAGTACCGAGATATCGAGCTCATCGCGGATGCGCCCGATTAGCTCAAGCAGACCCTGCTTTTCGCCGGCATTGAGCCCCGCTGCGGGTTCATCCAGCAGCAGGAGCTTGGGCCGTGTCGCCAAGGCACGGGCAATTTCGACCCGGCGCTGATGGCCATAGGCCAGATTGGTGGCGTCGCGATCCATCTCATCGGCAATGCCGACAAACTCCAGACACTCAATGGCGTGCGCGCGGATCATTGCTTCCTCGCGGCGCTGGCTGGGCAGGCCCAGAATGGCCGACACTGCCCCCGCCTTGGAGCGGCAATGACTGCCACTCATCACGTTTTCCAGCACGGTCATCTGCTGGAACAGCCGCACGTTCTGAAATGTGCGCGCGATCCCGGCCTGGGTGACCTTGTGGGGCTTGAGGTTCATCAGCTCATGGCCATCAACCTTGATCGAGCCCGACTGCGGTTTGTAAAAACCGGTAATGCAGTTGAACAGCGAGGTCTTGCCCGCGCCATTGGGGCCGATCAGGCTGGCGATCACGCCGCGCCCGACAGTGAAGTCGACATTGTCCAGCACGGTATTGCCGGCAAAGCTGAGATTGACGCCGGCCAGTTCGAGGAGGGGATTACTCATGATTATTTCCCCCTCACAGGCCAGATGCCACTGGGTCGGAACAGCATGACCAGCAGCAGACCCACAGCGAACAGCAACAGGCGGAATTCGCCCATGTCCCGCAGCAGTTCAGGGGCCAGCACCACGATGAAGGCACCCAGGATCACACCCGGGATCTTGCCCATACCGCCAAGGATCACGGCCATCAGGATCAGCACCGATTGCTGGAACGAGAAGCTTTCCGGCGAAATGGCGCCCAGATTGACCGCAAAGAACGCTCCGGCAATGGCGCCAAAGATTGCGCCGATGACATAGGCGGCCAGTTTGACGCGCACCGTGTCGATGCCCATCGCTTCGGCGGCATCTTCGTCGTGTCGCACATAGAGCCAGGCCCGTCCCAGTCGCGAATTCTGCAAGCGTACGCTGACGATCACAGCCAGGATCGCGAGCACCACGAACACATAGTAGAATTCAAACGGGGTATTGATGTGCCAGCCAAACAGCCAGGGCTGCTGGATGCCCGAAATGCCGCTGGCGCCGCCGGTGATGTCGAGATTGCGTGCGGTAAAGCGCACGATCTCGCCAAAGCCCAGCGTCACAATGGCCAGATAATCAGAGCGCAGGCGCAGTGTAGGGGTGCCGATGACAATACCGGCAACCACGGCCGCGCCGACGGCAACGGGCAGGGTGACCCAGAAGTTGAGCCCGAATGTGTGGGTCAGGATACCCACTGTATAGGCACCCACCGCAAAGAAGGCGGCGTAGCCCAGATCGAGCAGGCCGGCATAACCCACCACCACGTTGAGCCCCAGCGCCAGCACCACATAGAGCAATGCATTGGTCAGGATCACGGTGGCATAGGGCCCAAGCGAAATGGGCGCAATCAGCAGCAGCGCGATGATCACCGCAAAGGCTGTGTAGCGTTTCCAGGGTTCGTTGAACTGGGCGATGATGTTGTTGAAAGCGTTTGAGCGGGGCTGGGCCATGTTACATGCGCTCCTGCTCTGACTTGCCCAACAGGCCGGTCGGCTTGAGGACCAGCACCAGGATCAGCACGGAGAACGAGAACACGTCCTTCCACTCGCTGCCAATGCCGGGGATCTGTGTGCCAAAGGCTTCCAGCAGGCCCAGGATCAACCCGCCCAGCATGGCGCCGGGGATCGAGCCAATGCCGCCGATCACCGCTGCGGTGAACGCCTTGATGCCGATCAGAAAGCCCATGAAATACCAGACCGAGCCGTAATAGGCCCCGGCCATGGTGCCTGCCGCAGCGGCCAGTGCCGAGCCGACAAAGAATGTCACCGCGATCACTGCGGTGACATTGATCCCCATCAGGCGGCACATGTCCTTGTCGATTGAAATGGCGCGCATGGCGCGGCCGTACTGGGTGCGCGAGACGAAAAGTTCGAGCCCGATCATCAGCGCCGCAGCAGTGCCCACCAGGATCATCTGGTTATGGCTGATGAACAGCAGGCCCAGATTGATGCCGCCAAAGCCCAGATCAGCGCCCATGGGCTGATACTGGCCATGGGTCAGGGTCAGCACGCCGTTCTGCAACACCAGCGACACGGCCAGTGCCGTGATGAGGATCGAGAGCCGGGGGGCATTGAGCATGGGTTGGTAGGCAACCCGCTGGATCACCACGCCCAGAAAGCCCACCGCGATCATCGCCACGACCATCGAGATCGCAACGCCTGTCCAGCCGGGCCCGACAATGGGCGCGATTACCGAAAGAATGAGAAAGCCGACAAAGCCGCCGACCATGTAAATATCGCCATGGGCGAAATTGAGCAGCTTCACCACACCAAAGATCATGGTGTAGCCCAGCGCCACCAGCGCATAGAATGAGCCGAGAACCAGCCCGTTCACCAGCTGCTGCAAAAAGATATCAAGGACCGACATTCACAAGCTCCCCACCTGACCCCGATTGTGATTGACCCCGCCGCTCTGGTGAGCGGCGGGGCCTGTAATCGGTCGCCTATTCAGCCAGGGTCCAGGCACCGCCCTTACCCTGCAGCACCACGAAGTTGGAGCGTGCCAGGGTGTTTTCAGGGGTGAAGGTGATCTGGCCGGCAATGCCGGTGTAATCCGACGCGGCGAGCGCGGCGTTGATCGCTTCGGCATCGGTGCTGCCAGCAGTCTCGATTGCCTTTGCCAGCAGGTGCATGCCGTCATAGGCCAGTGGGGCATAGGGGCCGGGAGCCGAGCCATTGGCTTCGGTATAGTCGGCGATGAAGGCTTTTGCTTCTGGCAGGAATTCGGCGGTCGGGTTGGAGAAGCCAACCACGCCATCAGCGGCCGAGCCGGCAATGTTGAACAGCTCGGGCGAGTTTGAACCATCGCCCACAGCGATCTTGCCCTGATAGCCGGCCTGACGCAGCTGACGGATCAGCAGGCCACCATCGGCATAATAGGCGGTCCAGAACACGGCATCGGGATTGGCCGAACGAATGGCGGTCACGATGGCCGAATAGTCCTGCTCGCCTTTATTGGCGACTTCAAACGCGGGCACGGTATTGCCGGCTTCTTCCCAGTTCTTCTTGGTCAGATCGGCTAGGTCCTGCGAATAGGCATCGCCCTGGTTCACGATGGCCAGCGAGCTCACGCCATTGGCCGTGAAATATTCGATGGCCTTGGCCACCTGATCATTGCCGGTGGAGTTGATCATGAAGGCATTGCCGGGATTGGCGGGGATCAGCTTGGTCGAGTTCGCAGCTGCGATCACGAATGGGATGTTCGCATCGCCAAAAATCTTCAGGGTCGGAACAGTCGCGCCCGAGCAGTAGCCACCGACAATGCCGGTCACGTCGGACGAAGCCAGCTTGCTGGCAGCGTTGACGGCCTGCTGTGGGTCGCAGCCATCATCACCAACGACCGAGCTGAGCTGTTCGCCCAGCACACCGCCGGCAGCATTGATTTCGGCGATCGCCAGATCAACCGCATTGGCCATGTCCTGGCCATAGGTTGCTTCCGATCCGGTGGTGGGCACCAGAATGCCGATCTTCATTTCCGCGTAGGCGGGCGCAGCGAACGCCATGGCAATCGCGGTGGTCGCAAGAAGTGCAGTGATTTTCATATTAAAGGCTCCTCAACCCTGTTTTCGACCCTGGCTTCGTTCCCCTCACCAAGGCTTCTGAAACCAAGATTTGCACGATTGTATCCAATATACAACATGCTATGTTGGTGGTCCCACGAAGTGATTGTGGTTGGCAAAAAGCACCGGTAAAAGCCGGGCATTGCCAATCTTGGAGGAAGTGGATTGATCGACCAGCTCAGCGCGCGAGCATCTAATCTTGGAGCCGGGGCGTCCTCATCGGACGTCATTCACGACGCCCTGCGCGCGGCGATCATTCGCGGTGAACTCGAGGAGGGCCAGACCCTCCGCCAGGACGCCATCGCCAAGATGTTCAATGTCAGCCGCATCCCGGTGCGCGAGGCGCTCAAGCAGCTCGAAGCCAGCGGGCTGGTGACCTCTGTGCGCTATAAGGGCGTCGTGGTCAGCCGCATATCGAGCGACGAGATCCGCGAGATTTTTGATTTCCGCGCCACGGTCGAACCCAAGTTGATTGCCCA